>NZ_CP040924.1:3477500-3805212 GCF_006351925.1 Clostridium thermarum
GAAAGAATCCGACATCAAATTTGTAGTTGATGAATCTACAACAACTTAATTTTCAAAAGCAAAAATCCGGAGATTTTATCCCCGGATTTTTATTTATACCAGTATTTCCACACCAGTCTCTGTAACTACTATAGTGTGCTCCCATTGGGCAGATCGTGAACCGTCTCTTGTAACTACAGTCCAATCATCATCAAGCACTTCACAATGATAGTCCCCTTCATTTATCATTGGTTCAACAGTAAATACTAAGCCCGGTACAAGCAACATACCTTTTCCATGTCTCGCAAAATGATCAACATGTGGATCTTCATGGAACCTAAGCCCGATGCCGTGGCCGCCATAATCTCTAACTACTGAGAAACCGTTAGCCTTTGCATGTTCTTCTACTGCTCTTCCAATATCATAAAGCCCACCGTAAGGTTTTATGGCCTCGATGCCCTTATATAAACATTCCTTTGCCACTTCAACCAGCTTCACTGCCTTTTCATCTGCCTCTCCAATTATATACATCCTGCTGGCATCAGAATAATAACCATCTAAAATTGTTGTAACATCCACATTTATAATATCCCCATTCTTTAGTACAGTATCATTGGGAATACCATGGCATATTACATCATTAATTGAAGTACAAACACTTTTAGGAAATCCATTATAATTTAATGGTGCAGGAATACCACCATGCTCAATAGTGTAATTGTGTACCCATTCATTTATTTCATTAGTAGTTATTCCTTCCCTTATTCTTTCGCCAACCATATCAAAAATGGCCTTTGTAAGCTGGGCGCTCTTTCTTATACCCTCAATCTGTTCTTTAGTTTTTATAAGCTTTGGATGCGGTATCACATATCCCTTTTCAGCATACTCGTAAAGTTTCATGTCCTCTTCCATGTGACACTTCTTATATTTAATCCCGCTGCCACACCAGCATACATCATTTCTATTTAGTCTACGCATACTTACACTTCCTTTTATTTCTCTAATAATTATTATATCCATAATATAATCTTTGCTTCATCAATTATTTTAGCACACTTTTTTAGTATATAAACAATAATTATTACAAATAATAATGCAAATCAAGCACAAAAATTAAAGATTGAGAAAAACTAAGAACACCTCGAATTGTAAACTTCCTGTCAAACATTTGGTGTTCTATTTTTAATCTTTTTCGTTATTTACACTTTTATCCAAATGGTGTGGAATAACTAACCGGATAAAATTAGAAATTAACTCTAAAAGCTTGTCCTTTGACTAATATATTTTTAAGGGGCTATACACTTGTACACCCCCTTTCATTCTCTCTATCTAATCAATCTTATTCCTACTTATGTCCATTATGAACAAAATAATCAGCCCTGATGCAATAAACACTCCTCCGGTTACATAGTAATATTTTAAATGTGGAGAGTTTGTACCGGCAATTTCAAATATGCCCTTCAGCATGCTGGCAAGGGTCAGCGTGGCAATTCCCGAATTATATAAATTTATAAACAATTTATAGCCAGTAATTTTTGTGAAATTAGGCATACGCTTATCAATTATGAAATAGAACAGGGCGCCTCCCAGCAGAGGATATAAGAACATCCAAGTCATTGCAGCAGAGTCTACTCCATGTCCAAAAAGATCATAAATCTTATCTATTACTACAGCCGCTGCTGATATTATCAAGTAGGACCATATGGCTTTTCTAAGCCGTTTTTTATTACCATTATTAATATCCAATATAGACAATGTCGCTCACCTTTCTTTCTCCCATCTTTTTACCACTTGTGGGGTTATTTATAACCTCTCCGTTAAAGTACATAGTGGAGGATCCTCCTCCGTCTAGGTTATATGCTACGGTGCAGCCCCTTTCCTTAAACTCCTGTGCAAGCTCTAGAAGGGAAAGTCCTTCACTGTCGCTGGTACGGCCATCAGATACAATTACAATATAATGAAGCTGGTCTACCTGGCCAATTGCAGTTCTAGGATTACTTGCCATAGATTTTGCCACTTCACTGGAACTGTCTACAACAATATTGCCATCTACCACCAATCCAGGGCCAAAGGATAACACCTGCCATGCCCCCTTATCCATTAATGAATCCAAACTTTCTTCACCTTCTGAAACTATGGATAAGTTACCATCCTTGTCTATAACCAAGGCATCATTATCCCCAATCCTGGCCGTATCCCTGTATGCTTCACCATTACGCACCACATAGCCCTCATCTCTGAATCCATAAAAATCTCCGTTTATGGCAAAGATGGCCCTATTAGCCTCTGCTATAACTGAAGTCTTTTGCGTTATATTTCGACCGTAAGTATTATTTGCAAGGGCTGTTTTCAGACAGGCAGCATCGGAAAGCTGAATATCAGCCACATAGATATTTGAGTCATACTTCCGGTAAGTTTCAATTGTTATTTTTATATTTTCATCCTCATAGGTCCTATCGGTAATAACCGCTTCCTTCTGAGTATCAGGTTTTGTTGTAGACGAACCTGAAGAATCATTATTTATCGAATTTGAACCCCCTTCTGATGTCTTTTTTGAACCTGCCGATTCTGTCGAGACCTTAGTTATTGCTTTCGGTAACACAAAAGTATCCAGCAGCGTAAAAGTAACAGAAAGTATAAGTATTATAGAGTAAATAGCCGCCCACCTGTACGGCTTAGATAAAAATTTTCTCATTTTGATTTTCATCCTTTCTTTTAAAATGTTCTAAAGGATTGTCTTATTTGATAAAGACAAACTTTCTTTGATACCAATAGCTGAAAAAGAATATAGTAACTTCAGTTAATATTTTGGCTAAAAATAGGGATAAACCCAGCACACTGTAATATATATCAATTACACTGTAATTTGCAATCATTATGAAGGAGGCCAGCATGAAATATCTTGGTAATGAAGTCTTCACAGAGGCTTCTTTAAATTTAGAAAATACATAGATCCTATTTATTGTGTAATTAAACAAAGCACTGCATATTCTTGCTCCTATTACCGCTAGAAATAAATGAGAAGTAAAAAATTGTATCACTCCCAGAAGAAGAAAATCAATTATCCCTGATAAAATAGAAGATATACTGAATTTAATGATTGGCAGGTATACCTTTATGGAATCTTTTAACGGGTGAAAATGCGAAGATTTATTTCTTTCCAGATATACTGTGTCTATATCAATCTCATAAAAACTATATCCTGCTGGGATAGTCTCTAAAAGCATATTCATTTCATATTCAAATCTATTGCCAGAAATCTGACAAAGCCAGGGAAGCATATCTGCAGAGAATCCGCGGAGACCGGTTTGAGTATCATAGACCTTAGCACCGCTGGCAAAAGAGAAGACAGCTCTCGTCACACTATTTCCAAAGCGGCTGCGGAATGGTACTTTTCCTGCAAATCTTCTTGTTCCAAGCACAACAGAATTCTTGTGTTCTTTTATGGTCTCTGCAATCTTGACAATATCTTTTGGTAAATGCTGTCCATCGCAATCTGCGGTAACAACCCCTGTTTTTTCATTGGTCTGTTGTATATATCTAAATCCGGTTTTTAAGGCTGCACCTTTACCCATATTTTTCTCATGAGTTAAAACTGTACATCCAAGGCTGATGACGGTGTCAAAGATGTACTTATACTCTTCCCCGCTTCCATCATCTACAACTACGATATCATATTCACATGAATTGATTAAATCATATATTAAATTAATCAGCTTTCTTCCAGGTTCATAGGCTGGGATTAAAATCACCATAAGTTTCGCCCTCCTTACTTTTTATTTGTTATTCCTTTGAAGCTATAAACTTATTTTACAAGTGGAACCTTAAACCCAGCTTAAATATTCCTTCTGCAAATAATGGTAAAAAATAAAGAACCAGCTATAAAACTGACTCTTTATCTGAAGGATAAACAATTTTTACTTTTATTATGAAAGCTCAAAGGCACCAGTATAGAGCTGATAGTACTTTCCTTTTTGTTTAATCAACTCTTCATGGCTTCCTCTTTCAATTATTCTTCCCTGTTCTAACACCATGATTACATCTGAATTCTTAACTGTAGAAAGCCTGTGGGCTATTACAAATACTGTTCTGCCCTTCATCAGCTTATCCATTCCGTCCTGAACTATAGCTTCCGTTCTTGTATCTATACTTGAGGTAGCTTCGTCCAGTATTAAAACCGGCGGGTCTGCAATGGCAGCCCTGGCGATTGTCAGCAGCTGTCTTTGACCTTGTGATAGGTTTCCTCCGTCTCCGGTAAGCATGGTTTCATATCCATTAGGTAAATGCTTTATAAACTGATGGGCATTGGCAAGTTTAGCCGCTGCTATAACTTCTTCATCCGTTGCATTTAATTTACCATACCTTATATTATCTGCCACAGTTCCTGTAAAAAGATGAGCATCCTGAAGTACAATTCCCAGAGATCTTCTCAAATCGTTCTTCTTAATTTTATTGATATTGATGCCGTCATATCTTATCTTTCCGTCTTGAATATCATAAAATCTGTTAATCAGATTTGTTATAGTTGTTTTTCCAGCACCGGTAGCGCCAACGAAGGCTATCTTTTGTCCTGGTTTTGCATAGAGTTTTATATTGTGCAATATAATTTTATCTTCCCTATATCCAAAATCCACATCATCAAATACCACTTCACCGAGAAGCTTTGTATAAGTGACAGTGCCATCTTCATGCGGATGCTTCCAAGCCCATAGACCTGTACGCTCCTCAGATTCTATTAAGTTGCCGTGTTCATCTTCTCTTACATTAACTAAAGTCACATAACCTTGATCCATTTCCGGCTTTTCATCCAAGAGCTTAAATATACGATCAGCTCCGGCCAGCGCCATCAATATGAAGTTAAACTGCTGGGAAGCCTGGTTCATTGTCTGACTAAAGCTTCTGGTTAATTGAAGGAAGGATGCCAGGGCACCGATTGTAAAGGATCCAAAGCCCTTAATGGCTAGGATAGCTCCCAGGGCAGAAGTAAGCACATAATTTATATAGCCAATGTTTCCTAGGATAGGCATCAGAATATTGGCATACATATTTGCTTGATAGGCACTTTCATAGAGGGTATCATTTAACTTATCAAAATCACCCTTTGCTTCTTCTTCATGATTAAAGACTTTTACAACCTTTTGTCCTTCCATCATCTCTTCTATATATCCGTTTAATTTTCCTAGGTTTACTTGCTGCTGGGCAAAATATCTTCCGCTATTTCCTCCGACAACTCTGGTAACATAGAAGATAATTCCTATTATTATAACCTGAATAATTGTAAGCGGTATACTCAGATAAATCATAGAAATAAATACACTGACAACTGTTATAAAGGAAGAAAGTAATTGTGGCATACTTTGGCTGATCATTTGTCTTAATGCATCAGTATCATTTGTATATATACTCATTACCTCACCGTGAGGATGGGTGTCAAAAAAGCTTATAGGTAATTTTTGCATATGAGCAAACATATCATCTCTAAACTTCTTTAATGTACCTTGAGTTATTAAAACCATCAATCGGTTATGCAAATAATTAGACAATACTCCGATATAATATATGGATGCCATTGTAAGCACTGCCTTTAAAAGTGGTCCAAAGTTAGGATTAGATTGACCTAAAAGCGGAGTTATATAATCATCAATCAAACTCCTTAAAAATAGTGTTCCGGCAACATTAGTTAGTGAGCTTACCATTATAGTCAATGTAACTATAAAAAGTAATAATTTAAATTCCTTAAATATATAGCCCAGTAATCTAGTTAACACTTTTATAGGATTTTCAACGCCTCTTCCAGGTATCTTTTTTCCACCTGCCCCCCCCTTTATAGGAGGCATTGGCTTTTTATTCTGAGCCATTTTCATCAGCTCCTTTCACTTGAGATTCATACACTTCACGATAGATAGTGCTTGTTTTTAACAGTTCTTCATGAGTTCCTATTCCATCTATCTTGCCGTCATCTAGCACAACAATCTTATCTGCGTCTTGAACTGAGGAAACACGCTGGGCGATAATAATCTTTGTAGTATTGGGTATTGTTTCCCTAAAGGCCTTTCTTATAAGGGCATCAGTCCTAGTATCTACTGCACTGGTAGAATCGTCTAAAATTAAAATTTTAGGTTTCTTAAGCAGGGCTCTTGCGATACATAATCTTTGTTTTTGTCCTCCTGATACGTTGGTTCCACCCTGCTCTATATAGGTATCATACTTATCTGGAAGGTTTTGTATAAACTCATCTGCCTGAGCTTGTTTACAGGCAATAATCAATTCTTCATCTGTGGCATCCTTGTTTCCCCATCTTAAATTCTCTTTGATTGTTCCGGAGAATAATACATTCTTTTGCAGTACCATGGAAACTTCATTTCTAAGGGTTTCTATATCGTAATCCCTTACGTCAATGCCTCCAACTTCTACAGAGCCTTCTGTAACATCGTATAACCTTGGAATGAGCTGCATCAGCGTTGTTTTTCCGCTTCCTGTTCCTCCGATAACCCCTACAGTTTCACCGGATTTAATCTTTAAATTAATACCTTCAAGAACTAAGTTATCCCTTCTCTTATGGTAGCTAAAGCTCACATTTTTAAATTCTATGGAGCCATCCTTTACTTCATATACAGGATTAGGTCCATTTGTCAAATCTACCTTCTCCTCTAAAACCTCTAAGATTCTTTCAACGGAGGATCTTGCCATTATGAGCATTAAGAATACCATGGATAGGAACATAAGACTCATTAATATGTTAGTGCTATAAGTGAAGAAGCTCATTAATTCTCCTGTGGTCATGGAGCCTCCAACAATGAGCTTTGCTCCAATCCAAGAAAGAAGTAAAATACAGGTATTCATAGTAAACTGCATAATAGGGGAATTATATATTATTATCTTTTCAGCTTTTAAGAAGTTTTCATAAACTTTTTTAGAAGCCTTATGGAATTTACTTGTTTCATATCCTTCTCTTACATAGGCCTTTACAGCACGAATACCAGTTAAGTTCTCCTGAACACTGGCATTCAAATCATCGTATTGTTTAAAAACACTCTTAAAATAAGGATGGGCACTGGTCATAATGAAATACAATGATGCTCCAAGGAATATTATTGCACCTATGAACACCAGAGCTAATCTTGCATTTAAGTAAAAACTCATGGCCATAGCGGAAATTAACATAATGGGGGGTCGTGCAAGCATTCTTATTGACATTTGATAGGCGTTTTGAACATTTGTTACATCTGTAGTCAGTCTGGTAACCAGGCCTGCTGTTGAATACTTATCTATATTTGCAAAAGAGTAATCCTGTATCTTGTAATACATTGCCTTTCTAATATTTCTGGCAACTCCAGAAGATGCCCTTGCGGCATACTTACCAGCTAGGGCGCCAAAAATCAAGGATAAGACTGATGCAACTATCATTATTGCTCCTATGGTAAGAACATATTTTATATTTCCCTTTTCTACTCCATTATCAATAATCATTGACATCAAATATGGTAGAATTATTTCCAAAACTACTTCTAAGGCGATAAACACAGGTGTGATTATGGAGTCCCTTTTAAACTCATTTACATATCTTAATATTTTTTTAATCATATTACTCCCCCTTCTTTGTTAGGCTTCTAACTAATATTTTGTAAAATCACCTTAGTCAGCTACTTTATTAGATAGCCTATTTATCAATCCAACTAATATTTCCATTTCTTCATCACTTAATTCCTCTTGTAAGGATTTTTCAATTTTAAGTATGGATTCATATATTTTATTTTGAACCTCTTCTCCCTTTTCCGTAAGTATTATCTTCTTAAGCCTTGCATCTTCGGAAACACTTACCCTTTTAATGTATCCATTCTTCTCCATCAACTGAAGAACGCTAGTTACAGAAGAACGTCTTATATCAAGTTCTTCTTCTATATCCTTTTGAAATACATCTTTTTTTCCAGACTGGCGATATACAAAGCCAAGAATTCTGCCTTGAACACTTGTTAAACCGTATTGCGCAACCTCCCGTCCTATTCTCCTATGAATTCTATTGGAAAAAATACTTATTATCTTTCCAATATGCACTTCACTATTCATAATAACTCTCCTTAATTTTTGTTAGACTTCTAACTAATTATAGTTTAAGTTTTTTGGCTTGTCAATATTAGGTACAGCCCATTGCAGTGCTACTTTATCCCTTAGTTATATGTAACCTTACAAGCATCACCTTGTTACAGGAGCACAAATAAAAGCACTTATCTATATTAAATAAGTGCTTTCATTTCTTAACCTATTGAAATTATTATACGATCTTGGTTGTCCAATCCTCGCAGTTCCATATCTCTGTCACTACATCTCTATAGAACTCAGGCTCATGACAAACCAATAGTATAGTTCCTTTGTATTCCTTTAAGGCCCTCTTTAGTTCATCCTTAGCATCCACATCCAGGTGGTTGGTAGGCTCGTCTAGTATCAGTATGTTAGTTTCCTTATTGATCAGCTTTGCAAGTCTAACCTTGGCTGCTTCTCCTCCTGACAGCACCATCATCATGCTCTCGATGTGCTTTGTAGTAAGTCCGCACTTTGCAAGAGCCGCTCTCACCTCATACTGAGTATAGCCGGGGAACTCCTTCCAAAACTCTTCGATACAGGTATTAGTGTTTCCTTCTCTGCTTTCTTGCTCAAAGTAGCCTATATATTGATAGTCTCCAAGTGTCACTTCTCCGCTTATTGGTTTAATTAATCCCATTAAGCTCTTAAGCAGCGTAGTCTTACCTAGTCCATTGGAGCCTACTAAGGCAATTTTCTGTCCTCTTTCCATAGTTAGATTAAGAGGCTTTGTAAGAGGATGATCATATCCTATAACTAAATCCTTAGTTTCAAATATAAGCTTTCCGGAAGCTCTGGCTGCTTTAAAATTAAAGGCTGGTTTTGGCTTCTCTTGAATAAGCTCGATTCTTTCCATCTTGTCAAGCTTTTTTTGTCTGGATTTAGCCATGTTAGCTGTAGCAACGTTGGCCTTATTTCTGGCAACGAAGTCCTCTAGTCTTGCAATTTCAGCCTGCTGTCTTTCATAGGCCTGTTCTAACTGTCTCTTTTTAGCCTCATATACTCTTTGGAAGTCATCATAGTTTCCAACATATCTGTTAAGCTGCTTATTTTCCACATGATATATCAAATTAATTACTGAATTTAAGAACGGAATATCATGAGATATTAAAATAAATGCATTTTCATAGTCATTTAAAAATCTCTTAAGCCATTCAATATGAGCCTCGTCTAAATAGTTAGTAGGCTCGTCAAGAAGTAATATATCAGGGGTTTCCAAAAGAAGCTTAGCAAGTAAAACCTTAGTTCTTTGTCCCCCACTTAAATCAGTAACATCCCTATCCAGTCCTACATCTAAAAGCCCCAAACCTCTTGCTGTTTCTTCTATCCTAGCATCAATAACGTAAAAACCGTTATGATCAAGCATATCCTGAATTACCGCTGTTCTCTCCAGCATCTTTTCCAGTTCCTCAGGCTCAGCATCTCCCATTTTACCATAAAGCTCGTTCATTTCAGCTTCTGCATCAAATAAATATTGAAAGGCACCTTTTAATACGTCTCTTATAGTTTGTCCACTCTTAAGTACTGCGTGCTGATCCATATAGCCAACCCTTACCTTATTAGCCCACTCAATCTGGCCTTCGTCCGGGGTCAGCTTTCCTGTGATTATATTCATAAAGGTAGATTTACCTTCTCCATTGGCACCAATAAACCCTACGTGCTCCCCCTTTAAGAGTCTGAAGGATACATCTTCAAGGATAGCTCTGTCTCCAAAGCCGTGACTCATATTTTTTACCGTTAGTATACTCATTCTCCATCCCCCATACATAAAATGTTCTTATATAAAGCTTCCCAAATTCCAAACATAATCTACCGTCATCTAAACATACATTCACTATTTTAAATGAAGGTATATCTGCATGTCAAAACTTTTCTGTTTACTGTAATGGCAGAATTTATTATTTTTCAAAACTTGTATAAAGTTTGTTATACATGGCAAATTATAAAATAGTTGAATTACCTATAGTAATAGTTCAAAATATATAATAGAATAGAAAAGAACATAATTACTAAAGTTAATAAACTGAGCTGCAGAGAGGAGTTTTAATATGGCTGCAAAGTTTTACTTATATAAAGGCCGTGGGAAACGGGTAGAAAATGGCCATCCCTGGGTATATACCGATGAAATCGAACAATATGATGGGGATTATGTAAATGGCGATATTGTAGAGATTTATAATTACCGCGGAGGTTTTATCGGCAAGGGATACATAAATGACGTTTCTAAGATTGCCATAAGAATTATGACAAGGGACATCAATGAGGAAATTGATGAAGACTTCTTTAGAAGAAGATTAGCCCAGGCATGGGAATATAGAAAGAAGGTAGTAGATACCTCATCCTGTCGTTTTGTCTTTGGCGAAGCAGACTTCCTGCCGGGTCTTACTATTGATAAGTTTGAAGACTACTATGTTGTACAATCTCTAGCCTTAGGTATAGATAGATATAAGCCCATCATAGTTAAGCTCTTGGTGGAGGAATACGGTGCAAAGGGTGTCTACGAGAGAAGCGATGCCAGTGTTAGGGAACTTGAGGATATGGAGCTTACGAAAGGTTTCCTAACAGAGCCCTTTGATACTATGATTCAAATAGTTGAAAATGGTGTAAAGTACTACGTAGATATTGAAAACGGACAAAAAACCGGTTTTTTCTTGGATCAAAAGGAAAACAGAAAGGCAATTCATAAAATATGTAAGGGGGCTGAGGTTTTAGACTGCTTTACCCATACCGGTTCCTTCGCTTTAAATGCAGGTATTGCCGGTGCTAAGAGTGTTCTTGGCATAGACGTATCTCAGCATGCAGTGGATTTTGCCACAAGAAATGCGGAATTGAATAACCTTTCTGATGTGGTGAAATTTGAGTGCCACAATGCCTTTGATGTTCTGCCAAAGTGGTCAAAGGAAGGCAGAGAATTCGATGTAGTAATACTGGATCCCCCTGCTTTTACAAAATCCAGAGAGGCAGTTAAAGGTGCTGTCAGAGGCTATAAGGAAATTAATCTAAGAGGACTGAAGATGGTGCGTCCGGGCGGATATTTAGTTACCGCATCCTGCTCTCACTTTATGGATGAGGAGCTCTTCAGAAAGACCATAGCCGATGCGGCTCATGATGCCAGAAGAATGCTCCGTCAGGTAGAATTCAGAACACAGGCACCGGACCATCCTATCCTTTGGAACTCTGATGAATCCTATTATCTTAAATTCTTTATATTCCAAGTAATATAGAAAGAATTTTTCTTACTAAGTAGTTAAGGAGGCCTTATCCCGGCATAGCTGAGAAAAAGCCTCCTTAATTTCTAGTTCTTAATTGCCCTTATCTCCTTTCCGTCAAAGTAAGGTACCACGTCCGTTATATCCTTACGGCAGCAATATTCCAAATCCTCCGTAAAACCAAGGTCTTTTATGACATTATAATGTCTTGCCTGACTAATAAAGCTTATAATATCACTGTGCATTTTGTATATATGATAAGCCGTACGGGTAATATCCGTCATCTCAAGCTCACACATATCTTTAAGACAGTTTATTATATAGCCGCTGCATATAAAGTCATCCATAGAAAATTCCCCATAGGTTCCAGCATTGACTATTACTATATCATTTTTTAGCTCATACAGCTTCCTGGCCACTGCACTGGCATTCAGTATACATCCAATAAGTATATCTTTTGCCCCCTTGCAGCGGTTTATTGCCCTAGTACCGTTGGTAGTAGATATTATCAAGGTCTTATCTTCCACCACATCTTTTGTATACTCCAGCGGTGAATTAGAGCAATCAAAGCCTTCTATCTTTAGAGCCCGTCTCTCACCACCTAATATGCATTTCTCACTGCTTTCTTTTGCAAGTTCTAAAGCCCTCTCCACAGTCAGGACGGGGATGACCCTCTTGCAGCCGTTCATTACGGCAGTGGTAATAACTGAGGTAGCCCTTAACATATCTATTACCACAACTGATTTACCTTCTGTTTTTCCTTCTCTTATATCATCGGCGGATATAACTATATCAACTCTCATATAAATCTCCTATCTCTTTTCCTTCCAAACCAAGAAGGCAATAATAAACACAGTGGCCTGCTTAAAATCTCTTATATCATAGCCTGTGTCTTTATGTATTTTATCCAACCTGTATATAAGGGTATTCCTGTGAATATATAGTTTTCTTGAGGCATCGCTTATATTAAGCCCACTATTAATGAACTCCTCAATGGTATTGATCATTTCATTGTCAAATAGGCTAAATTTATCCTTAAAGCTCTCTAATAGCTCATTCTTCAACCTTGGGTCTATATTGTATACTACCTTTTCAAAGAGCATATGATTATAATCATATATATCTCCTTTTACATCAAATTTCCTGCCTAATTCCATGCATTCTTTAGCATCATTATAGGCCTTTTTAATATCATCGATGCTATACACCTTATAAGCGAAACTTACACGGGATGAACAATAGAGGTCTGAAACAATTGAATCCCTGATACTTTCTGCGTGCTCTGTCACTTCATCAAAGTTTCCTAGGACAATAATATAATCACCATAGACCATACTTAAAACATCCTGAACATTATACAGCTGCTTTATTATACTAAGTGCCTCATACTTACTTCCATCAACGCTCACCAGAAATAAGGTGCATCCTTTGGCTAAAAAGGCAACGTCCTTATCAAGCCTTCCTGTACCAATTTCTTTACCCTCCAGCACGTTAATTATTAATTGTTCTCTAGTAGAAAATAGTTCCCCATACTTAGTTTGTATTGAGTACTCCAAAAGGGGTTTACAAATTTCAGACTTCTTATCCATAATTATATATGTCTTGCTCTTGCCAAGATACATTTCAGCTCTCAGTTCCCGCTCCTCAGGAATGGCAATACCACTATCATAATAGATTGTATCATCTTCTCCGATTAATTTAAAATTTACCCCACTTCTTTCCGCAAGCTCCCTAAGATAACTTTCAAAATTGTACATATACATCTCTCCAGTACTTTTACCTTATTATTACATATTCTATCAGATAAATATCAAAATCTCAAGAAAGCTCCGTGATTACAATTATTGTACCCACGGAGCTTTATAGCTTTTCTAATATTCTTTAAATTATAGAATTGTAATTTCTGTTTCCTTATCAAATATATGAATCTTGGAAGTATCAAGAGCAACTTTAAGCTTATCTCCAGCCTTAGCCTTTGAAGTTCCGTTAACTCTAGCAACAAGGTTTACCTTACCCTTTGCAAGGTAGATGTAAGTTTCAGCACCCATTAATTCTGTTACTTCAACTGTAGCTTCAACTACTGCATTTTCACTGCCTGTAGCTTCGTCTATGTTTTCTGGTCTGATACCCATTATTACATCCTTGCCAACATATCCCTTGTCTCTTAATACAACTGCCTTTTCTTCTGGTAGAACTATGCTGTCTTCTCCAAAAGCAACTGCAACCTTTCCATTGCTTTCTACAAGCTTAGCATCTACAAAGTTCATCTGTGGGCTTCCTATAAAGCCTGCTACGAATATGTTTGCTGGGTGATCGTAGATATATTGTGGAGTATCAACTTGTTGAATTAGACCGTCCTTCATAACAACGATTCTTGTACCCATTGTCATAGCTTCTGTCTGGTCATGTGTTACATATATAAATGTAGTTTGTAGTCTCTTATGAAGCTTGGATATTTCAGTTCTCATCTGAACTCTTAGCTTAGCATCAAGGTTTGACAAAGGTTCGTCCATTAAGAATACCTTTGGTTCTCTAACGATAGCTCTTCCCAGCGCAACTCTTTGTCTCTGTCCTCCAGAAAGTGCCTTTGGCTTTCTGTCTAATAAGTGCTCTATGTCAAGTATTCTAGCTGCTTCTTTAACTTTCTTGTCTATTTCGTCTTTTGGCATTTTTCTTAGCTTTAAACCGAATGCCATGTTTTCATACACGCTCATGTGTGGATAAAGAGCATAGTTCTGGAAAACCATGGCGATATCTCTATCCTTTGGAGCTACGTCATTAACAAGTCTGTCTCCTATATAAAGTTCACCTTGAGATATTTCTTCCAAACCAGCAATCATTCTTAATGTAGTTGACTTACCACATCCTGATGGTCCTACGAAAACGATAAATTCTTTATCTTCGATTTCAAGATTGAAGTCCTTTACAGCTGTTACATTACCAGTGTATACCTTATAAATGTGTCTGAGTGATAAACTAGCCATTGTCTCTTCCCCCCGGAAATTTATTTTTTAAGTATGAATTAATTTTAACTCTTAACATAAAAATAATCCATACGCAAAACAACCAAAGATAGAATTACTTATTTGTAGAAAAGTCCAAACCTTGATACCATTGATTTTCTATCAGCTTTTTATCTATGGCATTTAGTATTTCCCACTTTTTAAGGCTCCACATTGGCCCTATTAAGAGGTCTCTTGGAGCATCACCGGTAAGTCTATGTATTACAATATCCTCACGGAGTAACTTTACTGCAGTGCATACTGTATCGATGTATTCTTCCATGCTCATAAAACTTACCCGGCCCAGATCATATAACTTCTCAAGGGGTGTATTCTTCATTAAATGGAGTAAATGTATTTTTATCCCCTGTATATCAGAATTGGACAGGTACTTTACTGTATTAAGCATGCCTTCTCTGTCTTCCCCCGGCAATCCGAATATAGTATGTACAACCACGTCAATGCCAGCCTCACGCAAATCTTCAAGCGCTCTTTCAAATGCCTGGATCTTGTACCCCCTGTTAATTATTTTAGCAATCCTGTCATCCATAGTCTGAAGGCCGAGCTCTACCCACACGTATACCTTTTGATTCATCTCTTTTAAGAGCTCAATTATCTCCGGACTTAAGCAATCCGGTCTTGTTGCTATGGCCAGGGCAACTACCCCCTCCGGTCTGATAGCTTCCTCATATTTCTCCCTTAATAGGTCTACGCTTCCATAAGTATTAGTATAGGCTTGGAAATATGCAATATACTTACCAGCATTCCACTTTTTATTCATCATTGCTTTAATATCATTAAACTGCTGGGTTATAGAAAAACTTCTGCAGCCTGCAAAGTCCCCGGACCCACGCTCACTGCAAAATATGCAGCCACCGCTGCTGATGGTTCCATCCCTATTGGGGCATGAAAAACCAGCGTCTAAGGATACCTTAAACACTTTCTGCCCGAACTTTTCTCTTAAAAAATAATTTAAACTATAATACGGTTTATCTCCCCAATACTTCATTCTAGACGTTCCTTCCAAATAATTCTGCGAATTAATAATTAGTAATGAGTAATGAGTAATTTTAGTAGAAATTCAGCTCCGCTGAATTTCCTCCTTCACTGCTCATTGCTCATTACTCATTGAAAGAAGGTGCTTCGGGCACTTCCTTTCCACCCTGCATACCGACCTAATACAAGCATTCTTGTATACTATAATAACATATTTAGCAAAAAAATCATAATCTCTTTACCTTATACTCCTTCAAATCCAACTGCCATTTGCCCAATAGGTTTGCCTCTTCTTTGCCGGTATTTACCTTTTCCTTTACCTCAAAATTCAAAGCATCCTCTCCAAATGAAGAGAATTTTACATCAACTTTATCCATTGGAAACTCTTCTTCAAACTTGAAGTCAATCAGTTCACCGCTGTCTACATCATAGACTCTTAAGGATGTTCCCTTATCCTTAATACTATATTGCACCATGATATGTTTTTCTTCTAAAGAGAAACTCAAAGCTTCAACGGTGGCGTTTTTTATTAAGTCTATAGAGGTAATATCTTTACCTATTGGCGGTTCTTTGACGATAGTATTAGAGCCACCGGCTCCATTGCCTCCTCCGTCACCGCCGCCTCCACCGGCACCACCATTACCAGATCCGCCGCCTCCACCATGAGCAGCTTGGGTTTCATTTATCTTAACAATTCCAATATAGGTTGATTCATTATCTGTAGTTGTTATGGCTATTTTTTCACCACTGTAATTAAAAACCATCATACCGAATTTTTTTCTTGGAACAGGTGCTTTACCTAGCTTCCCATTATCATCTTTAGGAAAAGTATAATAAGGAATCCCCCCCATATCTACAATAAGGTTATTTTTAACATTGTTTTTATCTCTAAGCCTCAAGCCCTCTCCTTCCAAAAATGCCTCTTTCTCCGTATTAGCATTTATCTCTGTAATCTTATAGTCTTTTTCCTCCAATTCCACCTTTATACTGTAGCTGTCCAGTACCGCTATTGTTTTTTCCGGTACCGATCTGGCTATTTTTACCTTGAATACACCACTTCTTCCCACTTCATTTATCTCATCGGTATTGTAGCCTAGAATCTTTAAGTCCGTACTATAGACCTCCACACCCTTTTCCATCAACTTTTCAGAATATAGCTTTTTTGCATTTTCTAAATCACCAGCGTATATATACCCCATATAAGAGTCCAATATGTTGGTGGCTATATTTATATCAAAATTTTCTTTACTTGCTTTTACCTCAGTTTTATTCTCCTTCTTCTGACATGCTGTAGAGGTAAATACCATTATTATTGATAATACCGCTGTAAATACCTTTTTCAAAATTACACCTCCTACACTCATAATTATTAATACTATTATGTTTTCACAAAACGTAAAAATAATTTATAAAATCTATCTTTTACTTCGCAATTAAAATAATTAATTATCTTCATCTTTAATATATTAATAAAGGATAACTTTCAAGGAGGATTAATGTTGAAAAGAAACTTATCTGGTATTTTTCAAATAGCAGCTGTCTTTATTGGTACCATTGTGGGTGCAGGTCTTGCATCCGGCAGAGAGATAACTCAGTTTTTTACAGCCTACGGATACAAAAGCTATATAGGAATACTACTATGTGGAATAATATACATACTGGTATGTTCCATGTTTATTAAAATTTCAACGAAATACAGATTAAAATCTTATAATGATTTGATCAAGCTCATCAGTCCAGGTATTCTGGGGCAAATAACTGATATATTCACAAGTTTTTTCCTTATAAGCGGAACTGCTATCATATTAGCAGGAAGCGGTGCATTACTGCACCAATACTACGGTGTGTCTAAGTGGTTAGGGATTGGTATTATGGCAATACTGGCCTTCATTGTGTTAATGATGGATACCCAGGGCCTCGTTGGCATAAACTCATTAATCGTTCCGGCTTTAATTCTAATTATCTCTACAATCTTTATTTTATATTTAGCCTTTTCAAAAGATAATATTAGCTTAAGCCACCTAAAGTCTATACCCTACACGAAAAACCAATGGCTTTTATCCACACTGCTGTATGCAGGCTTTAATATCCTGTGCTGCTCCGGTGTATTAGTTCCATTAACTGATGAGTATAAAAAGAACTCGAACTTGATTTGGGGAGTCTCTCTTGGAGCTATTGGCCTTACTCTGCTTTGCGGTGCTATAAACCTCATGCTCATGCTAAACGTTCCCTACATATATAAGTATGAAATACCCCTGCTATACATATCACACCGATTCGGAAGAGCTATACAGATAATGCTATTAATTATCATCTGGCTTGAAATGTTCTCCACAGTTGTTTCCGATGTATTTAGTGTAGCAAAAATGCTGCAGAATCTGTCAGATAAAAACAAAGCCTTTGGTGGCTCTTACTGCAGAAGTTCAATAATAAATAAATTTTTGAATTTCATCACCTACAAAAGGTCTGTAGTTCTAATACTGCTGCTGGCCATACCCGTATCCCAAATAGGCTTTGCCAATTTGATAAAAGTACTGTATCCATCCTTTGGGGTAATAAGTCTCATCTTCATCGTTCAATGCACCTTCTTCTATATCCACAACAAGGTTTATAAATAGTTCTTTTTTAGTGGCAAGTGACAAGTTTAGGATACCTTTTCTCAGCAAAGCTGAGAAAAGCTTGAAAAATATAATATAAGAAATTCAGCTCAGCTGAATTTTTCCCACAATTTGTCGCTTGTCACTTGCCACTTGTCACTCATCACTTGCAACTGATTCGTAATTTTCTACTATTGCAGCTAAGGGCCTAACCACTGTATAATATCTTCGGGTGATGAAGAATGATGAATTTGCTTGAAAGTTGTAGGTTGTGTCCACGGAATTGTGGTGTTAATAGATTAAAAGGAGAGCTTGGTTACTGTGGAGCAGGTGCAGGAGTAAAGGTAGCAAGAGCTGCCCTGCATCATTGGGAGGAACCCTGTATATCCGGAGAAGCAGGTTCCGGCACAGTGTTCTTTTCAAATTGTAGTCTAAGATGTGTATTTTGCCAAAATAATGATATTAGCCAGTGCTCTGTAGGCAAGGAAATATCCATAGAAAGATTGGCAGAAATTTTTATTGAACTTCAAGATAAAGGGGCTTTGAATATTAATCTTGTAACCCCTACTCACTATGTTCCCCTAATAATTGAGGCAATTAAATTGGCCAAAGACAAGGGCTTATCCCTGCCTATTCTATATAACTGCAGTGGCTACGAGAATGTTGAAACCATAAAACTTCTTAAAGGATACATAGATGTTTATCTTCCGGATTTAAAGTATTTTAATAGTAAGTATTCTGTAAAATACTCTAACGCCGCAAACTATTTTGAGTTTGCTTCAAAGGCTGTCAGGGAAATGTTAGACCAGGTTGGCAAACCGGTTTTTGATGATAGGGGAATAATCCAAAAGGGTGTTATAGTAAGGCATATGATGCTGCCAGGGCTTCTTTTTGATTCAAAGAAAATTATAGATTTCGTCTATAAAAACTTTGGTGATGATGTTTATATAAGTATCATGAATCAATATACCCCTAATTATAAAAGTTCACTATATCCTGAGATAGATAGGCCTTTAAGGAAGGACCACTACGAAGCATTAATCGATTATGCCTTAGAATTAGGCATTAAAAATGGCTTTATTCAAGAAGAAGGCACAGCCTCTAAGGTATTTATACCGCCCTTTAATCTGGAAGGAGTGTAATACAATTGACTATGGGCAATTGACAATTGAGAAAGGGACTATTGCTTGTTTGGAAGAAATTGTTAAGCAACTTCTTTAGTTACAAGTTAAGAGTGACAAGTTTAGCATACCTTTTCTCAGCAAAGCTGAGAAAAGCCTAAAATATATAATATAAGAAATTCAGCTGCGCTGAATTTCATCCATAACTTGTCACTTGTCACTTGTATTTGTTTTAGATCTTATATTTTCCTAAGCCTGTTTTAAACTCTTCCGTAATATTCCTAAACTCTTGAATACTATCCATAAGCTTGTTCAATTCATTGATATAAGTAGCAACACTTGAGCTTACTTCTTGGGATGAAGCTGAATTTTCCTCTGCTATGGCGGCTAAGGATTCTATGCCGTTATAAATATCTGCAATGGATTCAGCTTCTTTGTTAAGCTCTTTGATTGTCTCAGTCATTGAGGCCGCTACAGTCTTTATTGCTTCATTAGCTTCAAAGTTTATACTTCTTACATTTTCTAGACTTTTTGTTTCTGACTCTAATATATCATACTGAGTCTCAATGCTATCAACCAGAGCGTTAATGTCGCTGACAAATATAGCCAAGTTAGAATTTATATCCTCAACAGCTTCTTTTGATTGTTCTGCCAGTTTACGGATAGAGTCTGCTACTACTGCAAAGCCCCTGCCGTGCTCTCCTGCTCTTGCAGCTTCTATAGAAGCATTCAGGGCAAGAAGATTTGTCTGTTCTGCTATACTGGATACTATGGATACAATTCCTGTAATGTCGTTTACCTTTCCCTCCAGATTAATTCCCAGATCCTTTACCTGGCGGAAGCTGTTAAGGGTCCCCAAAATGTTCCTTGTGGTACCTTCAACATTAATGTAGGAATTATTGATCTTAGCCATTGCCTCATCCAGCTTATCTTTATTGATATTTTCATTGTTTACTATTGCATTAAGGGATTGTATATTGTTGTTTAAGCTAAATACAGCAGTCTCTGTATTCTCTGCCTGCGCTATGGCTCCACTTGCTACCTGCTCTACAACCCCGGCTATCTCCGTTGAGGTATGACTCATAGATGCGTAAATCTTATTAATACTATCTATGAAGGTATTCATTTCATCTGTTACGCCCTTAAAGCTAACAAAGTCACTCTTTAAAGCTTTTTTATAATCTTTCAACTGCTTGTACAAATCTTCAAAGTAGTCTTTTGTTACTATATCTCCGTCATATATATACTCGTTCTTTGCAAATCTGGCAAGTTCCTCTTCGATTAAGGTCTTTGGCCTATTTAGCAAAGCACTTCCAATCCCAGTAGCTGCTGCAGCTGTGAAGGCTCCTATTAAGGCCTTTACTAAATCATTTAAGCCAAATAGGGGAACAAAGACTGCAAAGGATATTATAAAGGTAAATATGGAGTTTTTAACTGGTATGCTTTTTATAAATCCTAAGGACAGTATACTGTTGAATCTATACTTCTTCTTAAAATATATATCTTTTTCAAAGGTAAGCATCAACTTCAAGGAAGTTTCCGTCTTTTCCAATTCTTCAATTTCAAGTTTTTCTTCAAAGAACTCACAGCTTCCGTCTATTAACCCCAAGAAGTAATCGAACATGCCTCTGGAGGATTGATAAGTAAATATTGCTTTTCTGGAAGATACAGGATTTATTTCTACCAGCGGTGGCTTAGCTCCAATAAATTTCTTTGTCATTTCCACATGAATATCAAAAAGAGCTTTAAAGAATGAGTATAAGTTATCGTACTTAAAGAATGCAGGAAAGTCTCTGTAGAAGGCTTGGATATTATCCTTTCCAATGTTCCGCCAAAGCTGTTTTAAATCCACCTTGGCATCTCTTGATATTTTAGCCACTGCCTCTCCCACCTGATGATCTTCTACATTTTCTATGGGAGAAAATATTTTCTTGCTACCCCAGCCTACTGCTTCCATTGCTGCATCAACGATATCGTGGCCATATAACTTTCTACAGGTTTTCATCCAGGTTGAAACTACCGTACCCTTCATTTTTATCCTCCTAAATTATATTTTTTGTCGAATCTCCATATGTAGATTATATATCATTTAATGTTATTTGTTAATAGATACTATATATTTTTGATAAATCTTGATAGAATTTATCATAAGTCTTATTATATAATTATACATAGGCATATTTTCAGAAAATTAAAATATTTATATAATATCTGTCATTTTTTAAGGAGGAGTTGTTATGGCAATTAGAGTTAAGAGTAACAGGTTTTACTTTATCGTTGCTATTCTTCTGACATCACTATTAACAATACTCTTTTGGCCCAGGAAAATTCAGCATGCTGTACTGGTTGAGTGTGATGGTAAGACATCTACTTTTTTTGTAGGAGAAAAACTCCTAAAGTACAGAACCGGTTCCATCAATTTTGAAAAATATTCTGTTTTAAATTTCAAAAGAAATGCTTTTAAGGTATATGGCTTCAGTAAGGTTGATGCCATGCAGGAGAGGGTAATGTATAAGACCGAGGACAGCTACGACCTGGAAGTTAGCGGACTAAAGAAAGTCAATGAGGAAGCCCATTACTATCAGATAGATAAAGATAATAAAATATCCTATAGTTATGCAAGCAAGCTAATTGTAGGAAAAAGCAATTTAAAAATCTATAAAAATAAAAAAGACGAGCTAAAGACCTTTATAATGACTCCATTAGACTATTCAACAATAAGAGTTGCAATATCTACTGACAATTTTGATAGTGTCTATCATAATAAAATACAGTTGACTGCCCAGTCTCCACTTAAAATATATAGTAAGAGGGAAGATTATTCCACTGTTGTACCGGCTGAAACCTTGATTTCTTTGGATCCCACTGACGGTAAAATTAAACTTACCATCAATGAGCTCTCCAGAGAATTTTCCAGTAGATTGTACATAGAAGGTGACGAAATTGCCGTAAATTCTTTGAAGCGCTTAGATGATAAGACTATGGCACCGGTATACAGCGGCATTATGGAAATTACCCCTGCAGCTTCTGACTTATTAATGATCAATGAAGTGGATTTGGAAGAATATCTTACAAAGGTGGTGCCTTCAGAAATGCCGGCTAGCAGTGCTCTGGAAGCATTGAAGTGTCAGGCTATAGCTGCAAGAACCTATGCCATTTCCGATATGCTTGCCAATAGATTTGCAAAAGAGGGCTACCATGTGGATGATAGTCAAAAGAGCCAGGTATATAACAATATACAGGCTCACCCAAGCACCACTGAAGCAGTTATGGCGACCAAAGGTATTATAATGACTTCAGAAGGAATGCCTATTGATGCTAAATATTACTCTACCTCTGCCGGTACCGGGGCAAATTACAATGAGATATACTTCCGGCCAGACGGTACCAGTGACCCTAGGCCATATTTGAAGTACTCCTCTTATATAACCGATGACTTTAAGCTGCCTTCTACCGAAGAAGAGTGGTTGGACTTCTACACCAGAAAAGATATTCGAGCTTACGACAGTTCTTACCCTTATTTCAGGTGGAACATTGTTTATCCTACTGATGCCCTTAGCAAAACCTTGAATAAGACCCTTGAAAACCTGTATTCTAAGGAATCTGCCAGAGAATTCATGACCATTAAGGTTGACGGAAAGCCTTATGAGACCTTACCTACCCTAACTAAACTTAAAGACATCAAGATATTAAGGAGGGGAGAAGCAGGTAACGTCATAACAATTTCCTATATTTTCGAAAATGCTGAAGTTGAAGTTTCCGGAGACGGAAATATTAGGCCTTCTATAAAATGCTCTGAGGAATATGCAGGTATGCCTATCACCGTATTAGGTGCTAACGGTAAGGCCCTGACTAATGTAAATTCCTTGCCCTCATCCTTCTTTGCTATAAAAAAAGATGGTGAAAACTTCATTATATACGGAGGCGGATTTGGACATGGTGTAGGCATGAGTCAGTATGGTGCCGTAGAACTTGGAAAGCAGGGTATGAGCTTTGAAACAATATTAGGTACCTTTTACAAGGATGTAAAATTGGAACAAATATATTAAAGAGTACAAGGGTTTCTTCTTGAAGCCCCTGTACTCTTTCTTCTTACAAATTAAATTCTACTCTTTCAAGCTTTGCAATAACCTTTATATCCTTAACTCCAACAGTTTCAGTCTTAAGACTTCCTCTATTGCTAAGCAGTAATAGCTTGTTGCTGTCCAGCTTTTTAATCTGTCTTACAACTCTTGTGCCATTATGTTCAATGAGACATATAGCATTATTTGCCACTTCAGAAGTATAGTGGCAAAAAGCAAGATCTCCTTTTGCCATTCTATAGCCAAGCATATCATCATCCGCTATCTGAATATAAAGCACCTTATCCTGTGCAAAACCTTCTACCTTATTGTTTTGTATAGGCATAAGCTTTGTAGTTATAACAGAAGTCAGATTGTAATCATACACCGGTACACTCTTAAGAACAGAGGCAAAAGCTCCACTCCAGGTGTCATTTAGTTCAGCCCCTTTAGCAGGAGCTGACACTGTCTTTTTTGCCGGAGCAGGCTTTGAAACCTTGCCGAAAAGTTCCTCCATGGTTTCTTCTTCAGCACTTTCTAATTCCACAGACATAGACATATCATTTATGTCTTTATTAAATATTTTTGATAGTCTGTTAATCATAGCCTCATTGACTATCTTTCTTCCAATTTCCACTTCATTGATATAGCTTTCTGCTACACCTAGCTTCTTGGCCAATGTCTTTTGGCTCATACCAGCCTCGATTCTAAGTAACTTTATCTTTTCTGCTATTCTACTCACCCTGTGTCCCCCGTTTCTGCCTATTCCTATAAAATTCTCTTTCCTCTATTAAATGTTCCAGCAGGTCTGCAAATGTCCAATCTATAGAGGTGGGTGTTACTACTGCGAAAATTGGTCTTGCCTGCAGACTGCTCCTCATTGATCTGATGGCTCTGTCTAACTCATTATCACTAAGATTATTAAATATAATAACCTTTTCCTCAGGAAGTGGTTTACTTACTAATTCCAGCTTTATGCCATCAATGATATTTCTCAAGGTCATTGAAGTCATTGTGTCCGTAATATTTTTATATTCCGGTAAAGCTTCCTGCTCCTTGATAGTATGTAGTATATCTCTTTCTTCTTGATTAAAACCATATATCAATATACATTTGTTGTTATCCAACCTATCCACCTCTTTTTACCTAATAATCTCAGGTTCTCCAAGCTCTTCTCCAAAGGTATCAACAGTTATTGATTCTATTACCTGGTCTTCATATGGCTTATCTCTGAAGTCTGTAGGTACAGACACAATGGCATCTGCCACCTCTATACCTTCTATGACCTTTCCAAAGGCTGCATACTGTCCATCTAAGTGAGAAGCATTTGCTACCATTATGAAAAATTGGCTTCCCGCTGAGTCAGGATGCATAGCTCTTGCCATGGATAATACTCCCTTTGTATGTTTTAAATCATTCTTAAAGCCATTGGCAGTAAATTCCCCTTTAATGCTGTAGCCTGGTCCTCCGGTTCCATTACCATCAGGATCTCCCCCCTGAATCATAAAACCTGGAATAACTCTATGAAATATCAGTCCATTATAAAAACCCTTATTACAAAGACTAACAAAGTTTTTTACAGTATTGGGGGCTATATCTTTATATAACTCCGCCTTAAGGGTTCCCCCATTTTTCATCTTTATTGTTGCTATTGGATTCATTGTGTTTTCTCCTCCCGTTTTTATTTAGCAGTTTAAAACTGCATTAGTTTTGATCCATCAAAGCCACCGGCATATAACATTACCATTGAATATAATATATGCTGAAGGTTCCATATGGTAATATCCCCACTTTTTTCGTATATTAGTACAGGGATACCAAATATCAGCACCTGCAGGATGGCATTTCCCGGATAGTCAACCGGTAAGAATCTGCAATAATTGCACCAGAACAGTGAATACATCAGAAATATATTAATAGCCACCGCTAAATAGCCAAAGATCTTTATTCTGCAGCCGGATAGATCATGTATGTTGGCCCATATCAACGGTTCAATTATACTATTTACTAATACAAAAATAAAGGAACCTAATAATATATCTAAAGCATCATTCTGCTGTGGTGAATAATGGATTACATATAATACTATCCCGGCGGCGGTAAGAACTAAAGTTGCGGCCAATTCCTTTTTCACTATGTAAAGTTTTATATTTAAATAAGGAAACCGTGTATCTATTATCCCCCTAAGCACTATACCACCAAAAAGCCAGTAGGCAATCACTGCAATTATGGCTAAGGGCGTCATATCTGCCAAACCCTTTGCTGCCAGAGGAAACATAATTGCCATTAACCACCCTATGAATTGCTTTAATCTAGCATTCTGCTTTATTGTGTTAATTTTAGAATTACCCGCCATAAAAACTCAACTCCCAACTGCATCATAAGGACATTATATATTATTTTCTACTTTATTGGAATATTTCTTTTTCTTCAATTTCTTTCAAATTTCTATATATAAAAAATAAGGCTGAAGCATTAGCGATGTTTGATTGCTAATGCTACAGCCCCTGCTTTTATATATCTAACAAATTCTTTTTATAGGCTGAGTATATTTCTCTTAATACCTTCATCTTCATGTCCATCTCTATCTGAAGCTGAGACACCTTTTCATAGTCTCCTGCTATTGAAGCTTCTTTTATTCTTGTAAACAAGCTCTTATTAGTGTAGGTATCCTTCATTAGATATATTCTAAGATCATTTATGGTCATCCAGTTCGAAATATCCAAGTCCAAGGCCTTTTCTGGACAGTGAAGCATTTTACAGGCTCTTATTTCATCAATATAATTATGGATGATTCTGTTGTTAATTTCAGTAATCCATCTCTTTTCAACGGCTAACCTGTAGCTCTTTATCAACAGGTCATTTAATACTCCGCCCTGTTTTAATATCCCTGCCTTTTCCGGATACTTATCAAAGGCTATCAGGTTCTCATACAAGGTTGCCGGAGCCTTTCCAAAGTATGCATCTCTCTCATCCTCAGAATAGTCTTCAAATACATCCTCTTCAGACCTGTAAGCCCTATCCTTTTCCAAGTAGTCAGCGGGTTCTCCAGGCTTTTTGGAAAGTTCAGCAAGCAGCTCATCCTCAGTCTTGTCGTTGGTCAAGGCATATTTTATACCATCTATCATTGCCAGGTAAAGAGCAGCAAGGCAAAGGTAGGTGTTTGTATGCGGATTTGGTGCTCTTAGCTCAAATCTTGTAGCATAGGGATTAGCCATATCTCTGATAAGTCCCATAAGTATGGTTCTGTTTCTTGAAGGTTCTTCTATAGTATGGCCCAGTGAAGTTACAATGCAAACAGGAGCCTCAAAGCCAGGTTTCAATCTTCTTAGGGCATCGTTGGTTGCAGATACAAAAGGATTTATAACCTCATAGTTCTTCAACACTCCCATTACTGAAGCATAGCCGAATATGCTCAAAAAGTGTTTCTTAGTTGCTGTAAACAGATTTATCATCTTTCCGTTCTTTAACTTTATGGCCATCCCAACATGTGTATGCTTACCACTACCTGCTACCCCATCAATAGGTTTAGCCATAAAGGTAACATCCAAGCCATTTCTTCTGAAAACTTCCTTAACCATGGTTCTTACCAATAAGTCATTGTCAGCAGCCTGGATAGCATCTGAGTACTTCCAATCTATTTCTAGCTGCTCCATGATATGAGTAAGACTTCCGGTTTCAGTAAGCTTGGATTTTACTCCTCCAACTTCTTTATGTCCCATCTCAGGTTCTAAACCGTACCTGCCCATAAGATCCAGACATTGCTCCAAAGCAGTTCTAACGCTGCCCTTTGTCCTCTTCCAGTATTGCTCCTGTAAAACCTGTGATGTAGACAGAGCTTCCAGCTCCGCTTCATCATTAGGAGTCTTAACCCAAAACTCCAATTCCGTTGCAGATGTCGCAACCACCTTTTCTATGTCATCAACAGTAATTCCATAATCCTCTAAAGCCTTTGGATGTGCTTTTAGCAGTTCAAACAGTGTTTTCTCAAAATACTCTATGGAACTTTTTAAAATATGCCTTGAATCCACAGCCTTACCTTCATGGAATAAAAAGCATGGAATTCTAAGGGTTCCAACAGGTCTTCCAGTCTCTTCATCTATATTTTCATAATTATAATCTACAAACCAATTTGCATTTGGATCAGCCACCATATCCAGCTTAGCATTGTTAATAGTAGCTATGCCCGGTAAGACTACTGATGAGCCGTCTGTTTGGATAGCTCCTTTAAAAAAGGTTTCTATATCTTCTAAAAATAACTTTACCGGAATCTTTTCGTCCGTATCGTTACCGGATAAATCTATGCCTACCAAAGATACAAATTTAATTTCAGGATGCATTCCTAAAATAGTTTTTATGTCTCCCTCAGAATGCTTTTCCTTAGGTATGGTAAAAAGTAAATCCTTCAACATTCTAATACCCCCATATTTATATCATTTTAACGCCCTATCAAAGATTAATTATATACAGAATAGCAGATATAATTATTGATTTCAAATTTCAAATTTTTACTTTTATTTGTTTGTCATTTGTAATCGTTTTGTTTTATTATTATAATTTATGTATACCTTTAAACTTAGGACATATTTGTTAATTTTATACCTTGACAAAAAAACCTGGCTTGCGCCAGGTTTTTTATTTTCCCCTTTTAATAAATGCACTATATATTAAATAATATATCCCCGTAAGTTGGGAATGGCCAAACTTCCTTATCTACTATAGTTTCTAGCTTGTCCGCATCACTTCTTAAGTTATTCATCTTCTCAAACACATCAAATCTGCAGAAGGCAGCCTGTTCATAGGTATCCCCGTGCAATGATGAAGCTTTATCTACTGATGTCTCCAGCTCCTTAATCTTATTCTTTAAGGAAGCTGTCAGTGAAGAAACTTCTACAAGAAGCTCGCTCTGCGCTGTTATATCTGCTTCCACACCTGTGCTCTTTATTGTATTTATAGAACCTGCAAGACTGGTAGCAAACTTGATAACTGCAGGCAATATCTGCTTCTTAGCCATATCAAGCATGGTTAGAGCCTCTATATTGATTGTCTTTATATAATGTTCCAAGGAAATTTCATACCTGGACTTCATTTCAACCCTGCTTAATACACCGTGCTTCTCCATAACTTCAAGATTTTTCTCAGCAACTAAAGCCTTTATAGATTCAACAGTAGTTCTTATATTCGGAAGGCCTCTTCTTTCAGCCTCTTGAACCCATTCTTCTGAATATCCATTGCCATTGAATACTACTTTCTTGTGTTCTTTAACTATTTCGAACAGAATTTTATCTATTTCTGTTTCTACATCCTCTGCCTTTTCTAGTCTATCCGCAATACCACTTAAAACCTCTGCAACTATTGTGTTTAGTGTAAAGTTTGGAGCAGCTATGGATGCAGATGAAGGTACCATTCTGAATTCAAACTTATTACCTGTAAAGGCAAAGGGTGAAGTTCTGTTTCTATCTGTAGTATCTTTAGGAAGTGCAGGTAAGGTAGTAACACCTATTTCCATCAAGTCTGATACTTTTGAGCTGGTTACTCCTCCCTTTTCAATCTGGTCTAGTATGTCCTGCAGCTGATCTCCTACGAATATAGAAATTATTGCCGGTGGTGCTTCATTAGCTCCCAATCTGTGGTCATTTCCTGGGTTTGCAGCCGCTACTCTCAGCAGGTCGGAATAATCGTCCACTGCCTTGATTACCGCGCAAAGGAATAATAAAAATTGTTTATTTTCATGAGGGGTCTTTCCCGGATCTAGAAGGTTAACTCCCTCATCAGTACTCATAGACCAGTTGTTGTGCTTACCGGATCCATTTATACCTGCGAAGGGTTTTTCATGTAGCAAGCAAACAAGTCCATGTCTTAGGGCTACTTTCTTCATAATTTCCATTGTAAGCTGGTTATGATCCGTTGCAATGTTTGTTGTATTAAATATCGGTGCTAGCTCATGCTGTGCCGGAGCAACTTCATTGTGCTTAGTCTTTGCGGATATTCCTAACTTCCAAAGCTCCTCATCTAGCTCTTTCATGAATTCGGATACTCTTTCTTTTATGCTTCCAAAGTAATGGTCTTCCAATTCCTGTCCCTTAGGAGCCTTAGCACCAAACAAGGTTCTTCCAGTGAATATTAAATCCTTACGGCTGTCGTACATTTTCTTATCTATTATAAAGTATTCCTGTTCCGGTCCCACTGTAGTTATAACTCTATTTGCTGTAGTGTTACCTAATGCTCTCAACACACGTATTGCCTGCTTTGAAAGAGCTTCCATAGAACGGAGCAGCGGTGTTTTCTTGTCCAACGCTTCACCGGTATAGGAACAGAAGGCTGTAGGAATACATAGTGAACCGTCCTTGATAAATGCCGGTGAGGTACAATCCCAAGCAGTATATCCTCTTGCTTCAAAAGTGGCTCTTAATCCACCGGAAGGGAAGGAAGAAGCATCCGGTTCTCCTTTTATCAATTCTTTACCGGAAAACTCCATAATAACTTTACCATCTGCCGTGGGTGATATAAAAGAATCATGCTTTTCTGCTGTTATATTCGTCATTGGCTGAAACCAGTGGGTAAAATGGGTAGCCCCTTTTTCTATAGCCCAGTCTTTCATTGCCCCGGCTACAACCTCTGCAACTGAAGGATCCAGAGTGGTTCCTTCATCTATAGTCTTTCTTAAAGCCTTATAAACAGCCTTTGGTAGTCTCTCTCTCATTACCGAATCATTAAACACATTTGAACCAAAAATTTCATTAAGCTTACTCATGTCACATCCCCCTAAAATTTGAATTTAATATTGCCAACAATTCATTGTTATTTAATAAAACAATCTGTTTAATGTTATTATAATTGCCATAATCTTTAATGAATAAAAACAAAGACTATTTTTTGCAAATTTCCTGTTTGCGATTTGTAATCGTTACACTGTGATAAAGCATTATTGAAAACCTATACTTTTATAATGTATATTATCAACTTAGCAGTAGCGTTTTTCTTGAGAGCAACATCATAACCATATTTCAGTATGAAGTTGTTTCCTCATATTAACTTGTGCTAAAATAAACTTATCCTATGATGCATAGTACGTGGAGTGATAGTATGAACAATTTTATAAATATCAATAAGGATGCCCCCATTGGCTTTTTTGATTCCGGAGTGGGTGGCTTAAGTGTGCTAAAAGAGGCAATAAAGCTCTTACCCAGAGAAAACTTTATATATTTTGGAGATTCTAAAAACGCTCCTTATGGTTCAAAAACTGTGGAAGAAGTTAGAAAACTTTCCTTTGCAGCTGCTGATTTCCTGTTAGGGAAAGGGGTAAAAGCATTGGTGGTTGCCTGCAACACAGCTACCAGCGCAGCCATTGAAGATTTGCGTGAGACTTATCCGCAGATAACTATTATAGGAATAGAACCTGCCCTAAAACCGGCAGTGGAGCTAGGCAGGAAGGGTAAAATTCTTATCATGGCCACACCGGTAACCTTGGCAGAGAGTAAATTTAATAACTTAATGAAATCTTTTGAAAAGACTTCAGAAATAGTCCCCGTGCCTTGTCCTGGCCTGGCAGAATTAATTGAAACCGGTAAGGTAGAAGGTAAAGAAGTTGAGGTTTTTCTAAAAGACAAGTTACATCAATATATGGGTATCAACATAGCTTCTATAGTTTTAGGTTGCACTCATTATCCATTTATTAAAAAGGAATTAGTCTCTATTTTTGGCAGTACCGTTCCCATCATTGACGGCAGCTGTGGAACAGCCAAACATCTTCGCCGCATGTTACTGCAAAACGATCTGATGAGCGCGCGTACAGAAAGTGGTAGTGTCCAGATTTTCAACTCCTTAGACTCACAAAAAATCATTGATTTGAGTTATAGGTTGTTAAATCTATAACAATTTCTATAAATATAATTTTGTATTTTTTTATTTTAATAAGCTTTACATTAATAGTTTCTAATTTTTCTTGCAGCTGTTACATATTTGTTCGGCATAAAAACTCTAGTTATAATAAGGCAAAATCATAATACAGGAAATCTGTTTTAGTTCTGGTTAAAAAACTGTATTAATACAGATGCCCTGTATTATATTTTTTTCAAAACACTTTGTTAAATGCTTGACAATCTTCTGTGTTCTTGGTATATTATATATAGGATAAATTGTACGAAAATTAAATTTATTCAAGGGAGTGAATTAATATGGAAGTGATTAAAGTTACTGATATAATAGGAACAAGCCTCAAAAAGGAAGATGCAATACTGCTTAGAGGATGTATAGATGAATGTCTTAAAAGCAGAGTTGTATTGGATTTTGCTGGAATATTCAGAGTGCCTTCCACCTTCTTATGCTGTTTATTGACAGATTTAATAAACAAGCATGGCAGAGACTTTATTGCTTCCCATATAAAGGTAAGAAATCTTTCAAATATAACCGATTATTATAGAGTTTTGTTAGGAACAGCCTTCCTAGAAGATGTTACTTTGAGTACAATAAGCGGTTAATTTATCATATAGAAGTTTCTCATTTTATGTTTTATTCCCAAAAGAGGCCTTAGGTATTTATCATCCTAAGGCTTCTTTTTTGACCTATACCCTTTGTCTAACAAAACTTAGCATAATACATTGATTTTTCTTTCTTTTTTATGGATAATAATATTGAAGCTAACTAATATAGTATTTTTACGGAGGTTATTAAAATATGGAATACTCCCTTGAAAACATAGAGGCACTATTGTCTTCTATGAAGAATAGTGATGAAATAAAGAGCACTGATATTCCCTGCATAGACTTATATATGGACCAGGTCACAACCTTGTTCGACGATAAACTTTCTTCACAAAAAAGAAATGACGAGGATGCTGTTCTTACAAAGACAATGATAAATAATTACGCCAAAGCAAAAATACTGCCGCCAATTAAAAATAAAAGATACAACAAGCAGCAAATTATGCTTCTTGTACTTATATATAATTTAAAGCAAATTCTATCTCTTGAAGATATAAAGGCAATCTTTGATCCAATACTAATTAAGCTCTCTGCAAATCCAAATGATGCAGACTTTTTGCATGATATTTACGAGCAGTTCTTGGATGAAAAAGGCAAGCAAGCAAATAATCTGATTGATAATTTTATTAATGAGCTTGTAACTTCCGAGTCCGAAGTTAATCAGATGGACTTATTGATGAAGGTTCTTCTTTTAATCAGCAGTGCCACCATCCAAAAAAGAATGGCCGAAAAGATAATTGATACATATTTTAAAAATGAAAAATAAAAAGCTGAAAGACCTAATTTCTCATGGAAATTAGGTCTTATATTATTATAGAGCTATAACATCTCCATGTAATATCTCGTACCTGTACATGTCACTATTTATAAAGGGATTGTTTTTCGCAATAAAATCAGCTTCAAACATATCATTTGCTCTAAAAATCATAGTTCCGCCATTTTTGTTCAGCGTTCCGGCACAGCATAAAAACTTTGCAGCCGTTGAATTAACTGTGTTTACGGCAATATTCTTCTCCCGTGCGGTTTCCTTTTTTAAATTCTTATAATTGATTTTAACAAATAAACCATTTTTCTTGGTCATGTTTTTCACCTTCCATCCCTTAGTATTTATAGTTTATCGAACATTCGTTCTGATGTCAATAAATTTATCATTTTTTATTAAATTTTATGTGTCAATATTTTAAATTATGCCTAAACTCTATATAATATTGGTAATTAATTGAGCACTTCACATTTTAAAAGTTTAATTCGGAAGGTGATTTTATGAAAGCAGTTTGCATCGGTGATAGTTTAACCCATGGTTATGGAGTACCTGCTTCCTGCTGCTGGGTTAATTTGCTTCAAGAAAATTCTCAGCTTAAAATAGTTAATAAGGGATTAAATGGTGATTACACAGCCTCTCTTTTATGCCGTTCTTATAGAGATGTCATTTCCTTACATCCCAATTACACTGTAATTATGGCAGGTACTAATGATTTCCTTATGGGTAGCTCAGTCTATAATGTTTTTGATAATCTCAGCCTGCTCTGCAAGGATGTTATAGAAAATTCAATAGTACCAATTATTATGAATCCTCCCTACATTGATGAAGATATGGCCAAGGAACGTTGGGCTGATGAAATTGATTATGTAGAGGTAAATCGTAAAACAGAGCTATTAGGCCAGCGATTAAAGGAATTCTCATACGAAAAGTCAATAAGCTTTATTGATTTATATAAGATTTTTAAGAACATCTCCACTGAAGCCCGTGATTATTATATTGACGGAATTCATTTAAACAAAAGGGGACATTTAATAATTTATAATGAATTGATGAAGCAAAAGGTTTTTGAAGAAAATAAAAAGAAATAAACCTTTTACAGATTTATTTCTTTTTTATATTACCTATTGGTTATTTAGTTCATTAAACTTTTTTAATACCATATTAAATTCTTTACCTTCTCCTACTGACTCATATTCCTCATAGTTACCATTTATTGTAACCCTATAGGCATAGGCCTTATCTGAATCTTCCGGAGCTACTATAACATAATGCTTACCTTCTATATCAAATCGCTCCAATACTTCAAGCTTCTCTTTTTTCCCATTATCCATAGTAACAGTAATGAAACTCATGGGATATCCCTCCCACCATATTTTTTACATTAAAGAGGGAACTTAATGTTCCCTCAGATTATTATATTTATAGTTTGCTTTCGTATTCCTGAACCATTCTTTTAACCATTTCTCCGCCAACATATCCGTTCTGTCTTGATGTCAATTCGCCCTTGTCGATGCTATCATAATTAGAGATACCGAGTTCACTAGCTATTTCCAACTTAAATCTGTTTAGTCCTGCTTTTGCTGCTGGTACCAAAACTCTATTGCTTCTTGCCATTCTCGATTCCTCCCTTATAATTGTTTTTGCAAACCTTAATTTCTGTTTGCACTATTATTGTGTGCAAAAATCCACGGCATAAACTATGTAATTTAGGCCAAGCAATCTATATCTTATCTAGAATGTCTATACTTATGAACTTTTTCATTTTTTTCATATGTCTTTTTTGGCATGATATTTTTATTTGTAAACCTATGGCAAATATAACAAAGTATATAATTTTTAATAATTTAATTATTCCTGTAATATAAATTATTATAAGGAAAGAAGGCTGGTACCCATGAATATTATGATTTTTCTTTGGAAGAAATGTTCTTTTATATTTTTAATTGCTTTATTTGTTTTTGGTTTCTTTAACTCAAAATTGTCCTTGATCGGTGCACTATGTATGATTTTACCCTTAGTAATCTCTATTTTTAGAGGCAGATACTGGTGCGGCAATTTATGTCCCCGGGGCAGCTTATATGATAACCTCCTATTTGCTTTCAGCAATCATAAACAAGTACCTAGAGTTTTAAAGTCTGAAATTATTCGATATACTATTGTAGTAATTATGCTCTCAACCTTCTTCAAAGGAATCCTATCGAGCAAGGGCGATTTATTTAAAATCGGCATGGTTTTTTACAAAATAATAGGCATCACTACCCTAATAGGTATCCTATTAACGCTTTTATATAACGAAAGAGCCTGGTGTAATATTTGTCCTATGGGAACCCTATCCAATTTGATAAGCCAGCTTAATGATAATCGAAAGCTGCTTAATGTTGGCACGAACTGTATTTCCTGCAGGATTTGTTCAAAGAAATGTCCTATGGGAGTAGCTCCTTACACACATAAAGGTAAGGGCATTGATAATCCTGATTGCATTCAATGCGGCCGCTGCCGAAAAGCTTGTCCCCAAAAATGTATTACATATAAAAAGTAGGTTTTGGAGTATGGTCAATGCCATATCCAAAACCTATTTGTTTATGCTCTTCCTAATTCTCTATGCAATTCCTTTAGATATGCTCTAATGCTTAAGTGTTGTGGACATACTTTTTCACATTTTCCGCACTCAGCACAAGCAGAAGCCTTTTCTGTTTCTTTTCTTCCATTATAGTATTTGCTGCAGTTATCCCAATTGTCATAGATTGCTGCCTCATTGTAAGTAGCAAAGTTTCCAGGTATGTCTACTCCAAAAGGACAAGGCATACAGTATCTGCAGGCTGTACAGTTTACTCTTGTAAGCCTCTTATACTGATCCCTTACTTCTCCTACCAGTGCTAATTCCTCTGCAGTCATGGCTGCCGGTAGAGCTGTTTCAGCAGTTCTCATGTTTTCTTCTACCATCTCCATTGAATTCATACCACTTAATACTAAGGAAATCTCTGGACGGTTCCACAGCCATCTTAGAGCCCATTCTGCAGGAGTTCTCTTTATCTCTGCTTTATCCCATATTTCTTGAACAACCTTTGGTGGAGTCTTAGCTAACTTTCCTCCAAGAAGGGGCTCCATTATGATTACAGCCAGGCCCTTTGATGCAGCATATTCCAAGCCTTCTGTTCCCGCTTGATTATATTCATCCATATAATTATACTGGATCTGGCAGAAATCCCAATCATAATCATCCACAATTTGCTTAAAAGCAGCAACATCATCATGGAAAGAAAAACCTGCATGCTTGATCTTACCGTTTTTTAAGGCTTTATCAAGAAATTCTCTGGCTCCCAATTCCTTTATTTTATTCCAGCGGTTTTTATCCAGAGCATGTAATAGATAAAAATCTATATGGTCAGTCTCTAATCTGGCTAACTGCTCATCTAGGTACTTTTCAAAGTCCTCATATTTATTTACCAGCCATACCGGATTTTTATCGGCTATATACACTTTTTCTCTATAACCATCCTTCAAGGCTTTAGCTAGTAATCCTTCACTTTTTCCGCCATGATATACATAGGCAGTGTCTAAGTAATTTATTCCCTTATCAATAGCGTACCTGAGCTGTTTTACAGCCTCTTCTTCATTTATTTCCCCATTTTCAAGCACTGGGAATCTCATGCAGCCAAACCCCAAAGCAGATACCTTCACTCCAGTTTTCCCAAACTCCCTGTATTGCATATTCAATCTCCATCTCCCTTTTCTATATTATTTTTATTCAAAGTCTTTATATAAAAAACTAGGCTGTACTCCTGTATTATCTTGGTACTTACCACTGTTATACTTATCATAATCCCCTTCTATGGTATGATAATATATTTGGCATATTTCCACATTGGGATATATCCTTATGGGTTGTACACAGAATATCTCTAAAGTCCAAAATCCCTTAAAACCCACATCACCAAAACCAGCTGTTACATGAATAAACAATCCTAAACGACCCACAGAGGAACGACCTTCCAGCATAGGAACGTACTTGTCTGTAGCGGTATATTCAACTGTTCTTCCTAAATAGAGTTTTCCCGGTTCCAACAAAAGCCCTTCTTCAGGAATAAGTATTCTTTTATATCTATTAGGCTTCTTCATGTCTAAAACGTCTTCGTCATAAACAAGTAATTCATTATGAAGTCTCAAATTATAACTGTTAGGATTCAGTTGTTTTTCGTTATATGGCTCAATAATAATATTACTGCCAAGATTTTTTGCAATCTCCCTACCTGAAAGTATCATTGATATCCCTCCTTCTTTAGTACTGCATAATAAAAATTATACGTCAATAAACCGTGGAAAAACAATGGACAAATTAATAAAATTCTTTGGGTTTTAATGTAATTTTTTTCCCCATTTTTAATATGCTATATTGAATGCCTATTTTTTAGCAGGAGGATAGTTTATGAAAGTTGTTATTATTGGTGGTGGATGGGCAGGTTGCGCTGCAGCGGTTACTGCCAAAAAAGCCGGTGCTGATGTTGAAATATATGAAAGAACAGATTTACTGCTTGGTGTAGGAAACGTTGGCGGCATTATGAGAAACAACGGAAGATATACCGCTGCTGAGGAGTTAATAAACCTTGGTGCCGGTGACCTTATCAAAATAACAGATAGCTGTGCCCGCCATAAAAATATAGACTTCCCCGGACATAAACATGCTTGGCTCTGCGATGTAGGGAAAATAGAAGTTGCTGTGAGAAAATATTTATTGGCTATGGGGGTAAAAATCAACTTTACTTCCAGAGTTGCAAATATAAAAAAGGAAGGCAATAAAATTACAGGACTATATCTCTCAAACTGGGACTTTATTGAAGGAGATGTATTTATTGAAGCAACAGGCTCCACCGGGGCTATGGACAATTGTTCAAAATACGGCAACGGCTGTGTAATGTGCGTGTTAAGATGTCCAACCTTTGGGGGAAGAGTTAGCATCACTGCCAAAGCCGGAATACAAGATATAAAGGGTGAAAGGGAAGATGGTACACCCGGTGCCTTCAGCGGTTCCTGTGAGATCCCAAGGGACTGTCTATCTGAGGATCTTTTAAAAGAACTGGATGAGAAAGGGGCGGTGGTCTTACAGGTTCCTAAAGAAGATGTAAATCTTGATAAGTTAGATTTAAAGGTCTGCCAGCAATATGCCTTACCACAATTTGCTGAAAATCTTGTACTGTTGGATACAGGCCACATAAAAGTCATGTCTCCGTTCTATTCAATTGAAAAGCTTCGAAAACTGCCTGGCCTTGAAAACGCCAGGTATATGGACCCATACTCCGGTGGCAAGGGTAACTCAGTAAGGTATCTCTCTGCTGCTCCCAGAACTGATGACATGAAGGTCATTGGACTGGATAATCTTTTCTGTGCCGGTGAAAAATCCGGATTTTTTATCGGTCATACGGAAGCAATGTGCACAGGAAGCTTAGCGGGCCACAATGCCGTAAGATATGCTCTTGGTATGCCCCTGTTAGTTCTCCCTCAAGAGACAGTCATAGGGGATATAATCTACTACTCCAATTACAGACTATCCACCCCGGATGGTAAAAAGGTACGTCATACCTTCTCCGGAGCCGAGTATTTTGAGAGAATGAAAGAAAAAGGCCTGTATAGTGTTGATAATGAAGATATTAGGCTGCGAATCAAAAAGCTTGGCTTAACCAATGTATTTGCTAAACCACTAATCAATTAAGGAAATCCGGCAAAGCCGGATTTCCTCCTTATAAATATAAAAGGGAAACTGTGGCCTCCCTCATATTACTTAACTTTGTCTTTGCTTAATTCCAAGAACTTTTCAATGTCTTCCTCTATTGTCTTTAAAGAGCTTCGCCAGAAGTCTACGTTGTGAACATCTATACCCATCAGCTTGGTAACATCTGCAATCTTGTTCTTTCCTGTTACACTTAGAAGCTTATCATAATCTGCTGCAAATTCTTTACCTCTCTTTAGGTATTCAGCGTAAAGCCCCTTTGCAAATAATAGACCAAAGGCATAAGGGAAATTGTAGAAGTTAGAGGATGCATAGTAATAGTGTGGTTTTGGTACCCACATGTATGGGTGAAGGAATTCAGGATCCAATCCTTCTCCATAAGCTTCCTTTTGAGCATGTACCATTATATCATTTAGTTCTTTTGCAGTTAAGGAACTCTCTTTTCTTCTTTCAAAGACTTCACTTTCAAAAATGAACCTGCTATATATATCAACAATTACCTGTCCACAATCGCTTATTTCCTGTTCAAGAATGAAGAAGGCTTCTTCCTTAGATGCATTCTTTACAGCAGCCTTTTTAACTATAGTTTCACAGAAGGTTGAAGCAGTTTCAGCAATAGGCATTGGATAATCGCTGTTTAATATCTTTTCCTGCATCAGACATTCGCCATGATAGCCATGACCCAACTCATGAGCCATAGTAACTACATCGCTGAAAGTGCCTCCATAGTTAAGCATTATTCTGCTTTCACCGATGGCATGTATATTAGAGCAGAAGGCTCCTCCTACCTTTCCTTCTTTTGGCTTAACATCTATCCAGCTGTTGTCCATAGCCTTTTGGGCGAAGTCTGCCAACCTGTCGCTGAAGGTTCTGAAATTGTCCACTACAAACTTCTTTCCTTCTTCATAAGGGAAAGGCATATCTACGTCCCCAACAGGAGCAAACAGATCATAGAAAGGAAGGCCATTTTTGCTGCCCATTAACTCTCCTTTTCTTCTATAATATTTTCTGAAGGCAGGGAGACTTTCTCTCATTGCAGTAAGCATGGCATCAAGGGTTTCCTTATCCATTCTTGATTTGGATAGTGTTTCATGCAGCGGAGATTCAAAGCCTCTCATATCACACACTGTGATAACCTCTCCTTTTATCCCATTAAGGCTTGCCGCAACAGAATCCTGAATTTTGTTATAGGCTGCCAATTCAGCTTCATAGGCTTTCTTTCTAAGCTCTCTGTCTTTTTCATAAGCCATATTCCTTATAACAGTAAGCGGTAGCTGCTTCTTTTCTCCATCAAGTTCTATGTCTACCTTTAATGTAGAAGTCAATAAATCCTTTAGCTTTGACCAAGCATTTGAACCGGTGTTTCTCATCTTCGCAATAACTGCTTCTTCACTGTCACTTAATAAGTACTTGCTCTTTTCTACAATCTCCATAAGGTGGAAGCTGTGTTCAGCCAATATAGTCGAAGCAGCAATGAGCTTATCCATATCCGGTACTCCTCCTATCCATCTCTGAAGCTTAGCCTGATGCTCTGCAGTAGATGCAGACTTAACCTGCAGTATTTCTGAATATTTAAGTGCTTTATCGTTCTTTGTATCAACACTTAAGGTAAGTTCAGCAAAGTTATATAGCTTGCTGATTAACTTAGCTCCTCTGCTTTCTATTTCAATGTATTGCTCTAATTTTTTTTCTGCGTCCTCATAGTTGGTAGTTGTAGCATCTACCCAATTTTTATATTCTTCAATATATGTATCGAAGCCTTCCATATCTCTTTTAAATTCTTCACTGTCAAAAGATGGATACAACTCCTTCAAACTCCAAGTATAATCCATTTTTTATACCTCCTTATTATAAAATCACAATATATTTGCTTAGTGTTAAATTAAATTATACACTATTTTATTATTAGATAACATATTTTTATTAAAAAATGCTATCCAAAAAGGATAGCATTAACTGTTAACTATTACTCCACCATTTACATGGATTGTCTGTCCTGTAATATAAGATGCATCATTGGAAGCCAGGAATACATAGGCTGCTGCCAGTTCCACCGGTTGACCTGCTCTTGCCATTGGAGTGTCGCTGCCAAACTTTGCAACATCCTGTTCATTGAAAGAGGCTGGTATTAAAGGTGTCCATATGGGGCCTGGGGCTACTGCATTAACCCTGATATTTTTTGATGCAAGATTGGTGGACAATGATCTTGTAAAAGTAGTCAGAGCGCCCTTAGTTGCGGAATAGTCAATTAAATCCTGGCTTCCCTTGTAAGCTGTTATGGATGTTGTGTTTATTATTGAGCTGCCTGCCTTTAAATAGGGCAGTACTGCCTTGGTCAAATAAAAAGCTGAAAATACATTAGTCTTAAATGTCCTCTCTAATTGTTCTTTTGTTATATCCTCCAATTTAGTTTGGACATGCTGCTCTGCAGCATTATTTACCAGTATATCTATTTTCCCAAATTCCCCTATAACCCTATTTACCGCTTCTATGCAGAAGTTCTCGTCTCCCACATCACCAGCTATTAGCATGCACTTTCTTCCGGTCTTATCTATATGAGTTTTTGTCTGTTCAGCATCTTCATTTTCATTCAAATATATAATGGCTATATCTGCACCTTCCTTGGCAAAAGCCAGTGCAACAGCCCTTCCTATACCACTGTCTCCACCGGTTATCACAGCTATCTTATCTTTAAGCCTTCCCGGCGCAATTCCGTAATCCGGATCTTCAAATATAGGTCTTGGGTTCATATTCTTTTCAATTCCAGGCTGCCTATCCTGCTTTTGAGTTGGAAAGGACTTGGGATAGTTAACCCCTGGGAAGTATTCTGTCATAATAGCACCTCCGTGATTATAGAAAAATACTTAGTCGGTACTATTATTTGTTAAATGCTTTTATTTATGCTTTTATTTATACTTTTTCTCATGTTCTAAAAGCCACTCTTTTCTCCAAAGTCCCCAGGCATAACCGGTAAGCTTTCCATCAGCACCTACAACCCTGTGACAGGGTACAATAATGCTGACAGGATTCTTCCCGTTGGTAGTCCCTACTGCTCTCACAGCCTTTTCATTGCCTATTCTCTTGGCTATATCCTTATAGGATACCTTTTCTCCATAGGAAACTTTAGAAAGTTCCGTCCAGACCTTTTTTTGAAATTCAGTTCCCTTTAAAAGATAGCTCACATCAAAACTTTTCCTTTTTCCTGCAAAATACTCATCAAGTTGAGTAATGCAGTCTTTTATATGCTCAGGATAACACTCTTTGTTTTGGCCTTCTTCCGCAAAATCTATTGCGAGAATAGCCTCATCATCTCCCTTTATTCTTATATATCCGATTGGTGATTGATAATAATAAATATATTCCTTCATCCTGCTACTCCCTATATTTTCCCCGTTCATATTGAACCGGCCATTGTATTTCTGTCTTTAAATCATGAGCAGCTTTTAAGGTCCAATACGGATTTCTTAGGAGTTCTCTTCCCAAGAATATCATATCAGCCTTGCCTGCCTGAAGTACTTCCTCACATTGATCTGCTGTAGTCAAAAGTCCCCCTGCTATCACCGGTAGGCCTGTGAGGTTTTTTATAGTTTCTGCAAAGTCTACCTGGTAGCCGGGATAGGCCTTAACTGTCACATCTACAACTCCTCCGGAACTTACGTCAACCAAATCTATTCCCAGGTCTTTAACTAAGTTGACCATATCCGCTAAGTCCTCAGGATGGTTTCCTTCCTCTTCATAATCCTCTGCAGTGACCCTTACAATAAGAGGCTTACTCCAAACCTCTCTTACAGCTTCAAGCACTTCTTTTAAGAACCGTACCCTGTTCTCCTTGCTTCCGCCATACTCATCTCCCCTCTTGTTTGTCAGCGGTGACAAGAATTCATTGATAAGGTAACCATGAGCAGCATGGATTTCAATTACTTCATAGCCAGCAGTCAAAGCTCTTTCGGCTGCCTTTTTAAAAGCCTCTATTACCCTTTTTATATCTTCCTTGCTCATCTCCGTAGGGGTCTTATATTCCTCACTGAAGGCTATGGCGCTTGGTCCTATCACCGGTTCAGAGAAAACCGTGGATTTTCTTCCGGCGTGGGCAAGCTGTATGCCCGGCACTGATCCGTTATCTTTTATGGATTTTACAATCTTTCTTAGACCCTCTATATGTTCATCCTTCCATATTCCCAAATCTCTGTCACTTATCCTACCGCAGCTTTCAACGGCAGTTGCCTCTTGAATGATGAGCCCTGTTCCACCTAATGCCCTTGCGGCATAATGAATTATGTGCCAATCTTGTACCATACCATCATTGTCAGCACTGTACATACACATGGGAGCCATGACAACTCTGTTTTTTATTGTAACTCCTTTTATGCTGATCTGCTCAAAAAGCTTAGCCATTCATAATCCTCCTTATCTAAGTTTTAAATTCCAAACCCCTTGTTATTTTGATATACTTAATTATAACATATGTATTTTTTTCTAATGTTATTTTAATCTTTAGCTAAATATTTTTTAATTACACTGAGTTATCCTATAATTAAGGAGGTTTTCTTATGGCTGGTGAAAGAATATTGATAATTGAGGACGAGATAAAAATTTCAAGATTTATTGAGTTAGAGCTGAAATATGAGGGCTATATCGTAGACCAAGCTTTTGATGGCAGAACCGGGTTAGAAAAAGCTCAAAGCGGAAACTTTGATCTTGTAATATTGGATGTAATGCTGCCTTCTCTTAATGGTATGGAGGTCCTGCGCCGTCTTAGACAAACCTCTGAGGTCTCAGTAATTATGCTTACCGCCAAGGACGAAATTACTGATAAGGTTATGGGACTCGATATTGGCGCAGACGACTATATGACAAAGCCCTTTGCTATAGAGGAACTTTTAGCTAGAATAAGAGTTGCTTTAAAAAGGAAGAAATCTGTACCTCAAATCTTGCCGAATAATCAGCTTTCCATCGGCAAGCTTGTCTTGGATCAAGATAAATATACCGTAAGCTATGACGGTGAGCTTATTGAACTTACGAAAAAAGAATTTGATTTAATTAAGTATCTCATGGAAAATAAAAATTCTGTTCTTACAAGAGATAAAATATTAGAAACGGTGTGGGGTTATGACTACTATGGCGATACCAATGTGGTGGATGTATATATAAGATATTTGCGAAGCAAGATTGATGATAAGTATAATGTAAAACTCATTCATACCGTTAGAGGGGTGGGATACGTTCTAAAATATGAATAATGACTTTAACGGAAATGTAAAAAAGGTGGTCAATGGCATCCTTACCGCCTTTAAAGAAATACTATCCATCGGCCCTCACGCCATCGGCAGTGTCTTTAAGGCAATAAATAAGAGGCTCCGGTTTTCCATAACCTTTAAAACCACTGTGATCCACAGCTTTTCTCTGACTTTTATTTTATTTTTTAATACCCTTCTGATAGTGGGTGGCGTCTTATCATTACTGCTTTATCAAGACTATGTGCATATGGACAAAAATATTAAGAATATCAGTACCAAAATCATCAATAACGATAACTCAATACCGAAGGAAAGATTCTTAGAGTTAAGTAGGGATTTTGAAACTGATATATCAATCTTTGATAAAGATAAAAAGGTGAGTTTTTCTAGTTTAAGTGATATGCCTTCAACCATATTAAAGAATATAGTCAACGACATTGAAATTCAAAAACAGGACAATATATACTATTTATCTATGAGTAAGCGTATAGGCATAAGTGATGAAGTTTACTATCTTCAACTCAGTAAATCCTTAATGCCCTATATAAATATCCTTATAGTATCTGCAGCTGTAGTTGCTTCTTTGAATCTCTTAGTTATAATATCTTCTGCTGTCAAGCTATCCAGGACTACAAAGAAAATGCTGAAACCTATTGATAATATGACTAATACTGCTAAATCTATATCTATCAGTGAACTTGACAAAAGATTGGATGTAGTACAATCCCACGATGAACTAAAGGAGTTAGCAGAAACCTTCAACGAGATGCTGGACAGAATTGAGCATGCCTATGAACAGCAGAACCAGTTTGTTTCTGATGCCTCTCATGAGCTTAGGACTCCAATAGCCGTAATTCAAGGCTATGCAAACATGCTAAACCGTTGGGGTAAGGATGACAGGGCAGTGCTGGAGGAAAGTATAGCCGCCATAAACAGTGAAGCTACAAATATGAAGGAACTGGTGGAAAAGCTGCTATTCCTTGCAAGGACCGATAAAAATACTCAAAAGCTGGAGAAAGCTGAATTCTCTCTCAATGAACTAATGGATGAAATAACCCGGGAAACGAAGATGATAGACCACAAGCATAACTTCATCTGCCAGAGAAATGATGCTGTATTTATCGTTGCAGATAGGGCCCTCATCAAGCAGGCCCTGAGGATTTTTATAGACAACAGTATAAAGTACACCCCGGAACAGGGCACCATAGTGCTTAACAGTATTAATATTTATAACGGTGTAATGATAACCCTTCAGGACAACGGTATAGGTATTGCAAAAGAAGACCTTCCAAGAATTTTTGATAGATTCTACCGCTGCGATAAGGCGAGAACAAGGCAAACCGGCGGCACAGGACTGGGCTTGTCTATAGCAAAGTGGATTATTGGGAAGCATAGAGGATCCATTGAAGTGGAAAGTGCGTTAAATGTCGGTACTAAGATAATTATCTATTTACCTTATAATTAAAAGTGATACTACGTAATTTCTTTAGTGACAAGTTTAGGATAATTCAGCTCTGCTGAATTTCATCCATAACTTGTCACTGTTTAGTATTTTTTCTATTTATCAACATTTCCTTCTGTTCGTAACTTTAAGCACGAAGCAACCTCCATCAGCTCTTCATCCTGGGCAGCGTACTCCTGGAACTCAGGATATATTTCTATGGCCTTCTTCAAGTCTTCCACAGCGCTTTTATTATTGCGGACCTGCACATAGAAGCATGCACGGTTATAGTATAAAAAACCAGCATCTTCATTATTATTTATCCCTTCACTTATAACCTCTATGGCTTTATCATAGTCCTGTTTCTCTTTATATAATATTGCTAAATTTAAGTAGCTGTAAGGATACTGAGGATTTTCCCTTATGGATGCCTTATAAAATTCTTCAGCCTGAGCCTCCTTACCTAATTTTGCACTTATGACTCCCATGTTAAACAGGGCCATATAGTGATAAGGGTCTATTTCCAAAGCACGGCTAAAAAGTTCGTAAGCTTTAGGGTATAGGCCTTCTTCCTCATACATGGCGCCCAGATTAAGGTTTGCCCAAAAGTCTTCAGGATTAAGCTGTAGTACTTTTAGGAAGTATTCTTCTGCCTTATCTTTCATGCCCATATCCAAGTATATATTTGCTGCGAAAAAATAGGCCTTATTATAATCAGGGTTTAGTTCTATGGCCTTTTCATAGTACTTAAGAGCCTCACTGTAGTTTTGATCGTTATCATAAATCATACCCAGTCCATAATATCCTCTTGGCTCTTCAGGATTTAAGGTTATGACTTCTTTAAACAACTTCTCTGCCTTTTGGTCCTCATAAATCTCATCATATAAGAGAGCCATATCTATAAGGAGCTCTACATCTTTCTTGCCCTCAGGCTGTTCATAGGCCTTTTCGTACATTTCCAAAGCTTTGTCTATATGCCTCTTAGCATAAAATATTTTAGCTAGTGTCTTATAATTACCGTATTTATAATTTTTTTGTATCATTCAATCAATCCCTTAACATGAAAAATTCTTACTTTATCTTCTTATTCCCCTTACCCTTAGCTTTTCCTTTAGCACTTGGAGTCTTATGACAATGCGGGGCAAAGTATCTCCGTAGCTTTTATTATAAGCATCAAAGTTCAAAGCTTCAAGAAAATTTGAGGGAGCCTTTTTATTCATCATGGGATATACCAAAGTCAATAAGGGATGGATGTCCATCTTGTTTTATAAATATATCATATATGTGTTATAAAAGTACCAGTGTATAGTATACGTAAAAGCGGATGGCTTTTACGGGGTAGAGCAGATTTGATTAAAGTTGAGAAAACTTTTCACTTTCCACTTGTCACTGTTTAGTAATTTCTTTCTATTCTCCTCATCAAAATTATGTTATCATATTATGTAGAAAATAAAACTACAGGAGGCAGTGCTATGAGTAACGCAGATAAACAATACTTAACTTTGGTTAGAGATATTTTAGAGAATGGCTTTTATGAAACTACAAATAGAACTGGGATGCCTACATATAAACTTCCCCATAAGATGTTTCAGTTCCACCTGCAAAAGGAGTTTCCTATCCTGACTACAAAGTTTGTAGCTTTTAAGACTGCAGTTAAGGAATTGCTTTGGATATACAGGGATCAGTCAAATGATGTCAGAAAGCTTCATGAACAAAATGTACATATATGGGATGAGTGGATGATGGAGGATGGAACCATAGGAACTGCCTATGGTTGGGTAGTTAAGGAGTATAATCAGGTGGATACTCTGATTGAAGGTTTAAAGAAGGATCCCCAAGGTAGAAGACATATAATGAGCCTTTGGCAGATACCTCACCTTAATGGCGGTGCCTTACACCCTTGTGCCTTTATGACTATGTGGGATGTTACCGAGGATAGATTGAACTGTATGCTGGTACAGCGTTCTGCGGATGTTCCTCTAGGTCTGCCATTTAACATGTCTCAATATGCGGTACTTGTACACTTGATTGCTCAAGTAACTGGCTACAAGCCAGGACTCTTTACCCATGTTATAAATAATGCACATATATATGAAAATCAGATAGATGGTATGAAGCTTCAGCTTTCAAGAGAGCATGAAGCCTATGAAGCTCCAAAACTCTGGATAAATCCCGAAATCAAAAACTTCTATGATTTTACCATAGATGATATTAAGCTGATAGATTACAAGCACCACCCAGCTATTAAAATGGAGGTGTCCGTTTAATGTTAAGTGCAGTGGCAGCTATAGGTAATAACAATGTTATTGGCGGCAATAACGGACTTCTGTGGCATCTTCCGGCAGACTTAAAAAAATTTAAAGCAATCACTATGGCCGGCAGCCGGACCATGATTATGGGCAGGAAGACCTTTGAGTCTCTTCCAGGAGTTCTGCCCGGAAGGAAGCATATTGTACTAACTAACAATACTGATTTTCATGTTGAAAGTGACAATGTAGAAGTTGTTCACAGCATAGAAGAAGTAGGGCCCTATATCCAATCTGAGGAAGAATACTTTGTAATTGGCGGGGGACAAATCTACAAGCTCCTGATGCCCTATACCTCAAAAATGTATATTACAAGAGTCTATGGTGATTTTGTAGGTGATACCTATTTTCCGGAGTGGGATGAAAGCCAATGGAAAATTATAGACAGGGTTGAAGGAGTTCAAGATGAAAAGAATAGGTTTAGGCACGAGCTTATAACCTATGTAAGAAAATCAATAAAAAGTTAAAATTCATCACAGAAGACGCCAAATACGCCGAATTATCAGAAGGGGTTTTAGTAAAAAGAGCTGCCGCACTTTTTTGTTGAGTGCGGCGGCTCTTGATATTTCTATACAATTATAACTTTTCCGTCAGCGTAGTCAATTTTTATTCTGGAACCTTCTGTGATTTTCTTGGTTAAGTAGGCATCGGTAATCTCATCCTCTACATATTTCTGAATAGTTCTTCTTAGTGGTCTTGCACCATACTTAGGATCATAGCCCTTATCCAGAATAAATTGCTTTAAGGCATCAGTAAATTCTATGGTAATGTGCTTTTCCCTTGCCTCTTCAGAAACTTCACGAAGCATTATATCAATAATTTTATAGAGTTCCTCTTTTATAAGGCTCTTAAATACTATGACGTCATCAACTCTGTTCAGGAACTCCGGCTTAAAGATATCCTTGAGGGCATCCTTTACTTTTCCTTCTATTACCTCATAGCCCTCCTGAGCAAAGCCGATGCCGTAGGATTTAAAGTTTGTTCCTGCATTAGAGGTCATGATTATAATAGTGTTTTCAAAATAAACTGTCCTGCCTTGATTATCTGTAAGTCTTCCATCCTCCAATATCTGAAGTAACATATTAAATACATCCGGATGGGCTTTTTCTATTTCATCCAGCAATAACACAGAGTAGGGTCTTCTTCTAACCTTTTCTGTGAGCTGACCCCCTTCATCGTAACCCACATATCCCGGAGGCGCTCCAATAAGTTTAGATACAGTATGCTTTTCCATGTATTCCGACATATCAATTCTTATTAAAGCATCTTCTGATCCGAAAAGTTCTGCAGAAAGAGCTCTTGCCAACTCTGTCTTACCTACTCCCGTTGGTCCAACAAATATGAAGGATGATGGCTTCTTCTTCTTTCTAAAGCCAAGTCGATTTCTTCTTATGGCTCTGGAAATATTGGTAACTGCTTCATCCTGGCCTATAACCCTAAAGTGCAGTCTCTCCTCTATATTTATAAGTCTCTGAGCTTCTTCCTCAGTAATTTTTTGAACGGGAATTTTTGTCCAAGCTTCAATTACATATGCCACATCATCTATAGTTAAAGTTACATTAGAGCTTTCTTTTTCAATTTTATTTATTTTCTCTTCAAGCCTGCATTGCTCCACCCTGTACTGAGCCGCTCTTTGATAATCATTTGCTAAGCCCGCTTCTTCTATTTTTGTGTTTATCTCTTCCAGTTCCTCTTTCAGTGCTTTTAATTCCACTAAACCTTTATTTTTCAAATTAGCTCTTGAGCTGGCCTCATCGATTATATCAATAGCCTTATCCGGAAGATATCTGTCATTGATATATCGGCTAGAAAGGTTTGCTGCAGCCTCTATTACCTCATCAGGAATTATTACCTTATGGTAATCTTCATAGTAGCACTTAATGCCTTTTAGGATTTCAATTGTATCCTCTACTGAGGGCTCCTCTACTATAACGGGCTGAAATCTTCGTTCCAGAGCTGAATCTTTTTCTATATGCTTTCTGTATTCTTCAAGGGTTGTAGCTCCTATTACCTGTATTGCTCCCCTTGCAAGAGCCGGCTTTAATATATTGGCTGCATTTAGAGCTCCGCCTTGCGCTTCTCCCGCTCCAATAATATTATGAACTTCATCAATGACAAGGATTATGTTACCCAATTCCTTAGCCTCATCGATGATAGCTTTCATTCTTCCTTCAAATTGACCTCTGAACTGAGTTCCGGCTACCACTGCCGTTAAATCCAAGAGATATACCTCTGCGTCAAAGAGCTTAGCAGGAACTTGCTTTTCTGCTATTCTTACAGCTAGCCCCTCCGCTATAGCTGTTTTACCTACACCCGGTTCTCCAATTAGAATAGGGTTATTTTTTGTCCTTCTGTTTAGGATCTGAATGACTCTATCTATCTCCCTATTCCTGCCGATTACTCTATCCACACTTTTATCAAGAGCCTTTTGAGTCAAGTTGGTTCCGTATTTGTCTAAATTCTTCTTCTTACCTCTAGACTTATTATGTTTTTCTTTTTTATAATTATTGTCCTCAATCTTTTGATCCCTCTCATAAGCATCTGAAAAATTCTGTTCAGTAAAGCTTGCTTCTGCGTCTTTATCCTTTGGCATCATGCTGTTAAACAGTTCCATCATGTTGGTGCTGTTCAGGAACTCTTCCATTTCTCCATCCTGGAACATGCTATTCATCTGTTCGCTGAGGTTTTCTAGTTCCTCTGGGGAAATTCCCGCTTGCTGTACGAGCTGATCTACCACTGGCAGTCCCATTTTCTTCGCACAATCCAAACATATTCCTTGAGTTTCTGTCTTCCCACCTTCTATCTTAGTCGTAAAAATAACTGCTAAATTTTTATTGCAAATTGAACATTTCTTCATATTATAAATACCTCTCTATCTTCACAAAAATTACATGCAAGGATTAAGTATAGTATACCATAACTGCGAAGTTATAGTAGATACTTTTATATATCTGAAGTTACACTAAAATTATAACTTTAACTTATCCAGACCTATAGTAAAAAATGTTCAAATAATAAAAATATTTTTTATTTTTGTTATGTAAAAGTTTACTTTATGCCAAACTATATAGAAATAGCCCTTAAATAATAGTATAATAAACAAAAATAAACACACTTAAGGAAGTTAATTTTATATTAATGGGCCAAAAATCTAAGGGGGTTATATTTTATGCGCGCAGTAATTACTGTAATTGGAAAAGATAAGAAGGGAATAATTGCAGGAGTCAGCTCTGAACTGGCTAATTGTGGTGTGAACATTTTAGACATCAGCCAGACAATTCTTCAGGAATATTTTACAATGATAATGTTGGTAGATTTAAGCGACATGTCTGTAAATTTCGATGAATTAAATGAAAAGTTGGAGCTTAAGAGCAAGGAGCTTGGGGTATCAATAAAAGCTCAACACGAAGATATCTTTAATTCAATGCATGAAATATAGGAGAAATGGGGCTGCACTATGAATATAAATAAGGATAAAATACTAGAAACCATTGAAATGATTGATAAGGAAAAACTTGATGTACGTACAATTACTATGGGTATATCACTGTTGGACTGTATCGACTCTGATGGTGAGAAATGCAGAGAAAAAATATACCAAAAAATCACAACTAAAGCTGCTAACCTGGTTAAGGTAGGAAATGATATCGAGAAGGAATACGGTATTCCTATAATCAACAAAAGAATATCTGTTACACCTATATCCCTTGTTGCCGGTGCCACCAACGATACAGACTACGTTGAATTTGCCAAGACCCTTGACAAAGCAGCCAAAGCTGTGGGCGTAAACTTTATCGGAGGCTTTTCTGCCCTGGTTCATAAAGGCTATACAAAGGGTGATAAGCTTCTTATAGAATCTATACCGGAAGCTTTAAATGTGACAGAAAGAGTCTGCGCCTCCGTAAACATAGGTTCCAGCAAGGTTGGTATTAATATGGACGCCGTACGAGAAATGGGACATATTATAAAGAAAACCGCAGAGTTAACAGCGGACAGAGATGGACTTGGCTGTGCTAAGTTCGTTGTCTTTGCCAATGCCGTTGAAGATAACCCCTTTATGGCAGGTGCCTTTCATGGAGTTGGCGAGGGAGATTGTGTAATAAATGTTGGCGTTAGTGGTCCAGGAGTTGTAAAGCGCGCCTTGGAAAAGGTTAAGGGAGCAAGCTTTGATGTAGTGGCAGAAACTATAAAGAAGACATCTTTCAAGATTACCAGAATGGGTCAGCTTGTAGCTTCTGAGGCTTCAAGAAGACTTGGTGTTCCCTTTGGTATAGTGGACCTGTCCCTAGCTCCAACCCCTGCCGTTGGCGACAGTGTTGCTCACATACTTGAAGAAATGGGTCTTGAATACTGCGGCGCTCCGGGAACTACCGCTGCCTTGGCCTTATTAAACGATGCTGTGAAGAAGGGCGGAGTTATGGCCTGCAGTCATGTTGGCGGCCTAAGCGGTGCTTTCATACCTGTCAGCGAGGACATTGGAATGATAACTGCTGCAGAAGTTGGCGCTCTTACTTTGGAGAAATTAGAAGCTATGACCTGCGTATGTTCCGTTGGTCTTGATATGATAGCAATTCCGGGAACTACTTCAGCGGAAACTATATCGGCAATAATAGCTGATGAGGCTGCTATTGGAGTTATAAATAATAAAACCACTGCAGTAAGAATTATTCCTGTACCCGGAAAAGACCTAGGTGACAGTGTGGAATTCGGAGGCCTTCTTGGAAGAGCCCCAATTATGAAGGTAAATCCTTTCTCCAGCACGGACTTTGTGGCTCGAGGCGGCAGAATTCCTTCACCGATACACAGCTTTAAGAATTAATATATTTTAAGTGTATATTTCCGGCAGATCTACACCATTTTCCCTTTAAATATAGTCTTAAAAAAATTTCCGGTAGGATCAAAGTAACTTTGATCCTACCGGAAACTCATCTTTTATACTGCTTGTTTTAATTGTTTTATTCTTGATTTTATAAGCACAAAGAATATTAATCCTGTGAGCAAGTTTACAATAGCGAAAGTAACATAGGTGTACAGTCTAACATTTCCGTTATATCTTACAGAGATAGTATATTGAGATTCATTTCCATTACTATCCAAGGCGCTGATAACAATATTATTGTTTCCATAACTCAGCTTTATCACCTTCATAAAGTCTCCGGTTTCATTTACTTGCAAAGATTCTCCATTTACAGTCAGCTGTGAACCTGCTTCTGTTTTTCCGCTTATTGTCAGTGTCTTTTTATCAGCAACAAAATCCTTATAGCTTCTGTGCATTTGCAGTACCGGAGCCTTGGAGTCCACCGTATACAGCTTATCTATACTGTTAATCATGCCATCAGCTTCACTGGTTATTCTTATTTCGTTTACTCCTTCTTCAAGATTTATATAGTAGTTTCCAGACTTTTTAATATCCTTCTTATACTCCTGGTTATTCAATATAATCTCTGTGGTTCCTTCCTTTAACAGGTCTATATTTGCAGCAACCTTATTAATATTAATTACTTCCTTGTCCGGATTCCATAGTATCTTCACCAAAAGCTCTCCTAAGTTTGTGGAACTCATATCTATTACTTCTGACAACGGTCCTTCAGTACCATTATAATTATAGGCAGCAACTTTGTATTTCTTATTCATTGCTACATTTTCAATAATTATGTTTTCGGAGAAGTACTGTGTTACTGAGTTAGCAGGATTAATATTTCCTGCATGGTCGGTTTCATATATTCTTACTCCCTGAATATCGCTGTTAGTCAATGGCTTAGGCTTCAATACCAGGTTACCATTAGTTATATAAACCCTTTCAAATTCAACCTTAGGCGGTGTGTTTGGATCTGTTATAGTTATGGGTGTATTGAAGTATCCAAAGCTTGGTACTGACTGTCCATTGTCAATGGAGGCGAAGATATAGTAGTCTCCCACCTTATAGTCACTCATATAAATGTTTACTCCTGTACTGTATACATCGTAAGCAATATCTGAGCTAAGCAACAGCTCATCTTTGAAGTCTTTAGTACTGCTGGCATATACATTGATTACTGCACCAGCCGCATTTTGGCAAGCCCAAGTTATATTTAAATATCCGTTTTCAAAAATCACATTAGATATGGTTATACTTGGTTGCACAATGGCAGTTTCTGTATCAGTACTTCTTCTCTCTGCACCATCAAAACCATATTCCTTTATATGATTACCATTATCTATAATTACAGAGTCATCTATTATCTTAAATTGGCTATCCGCAGCACTGCCTACAGTTCCCCTATAAATACCTGTCATGCCGGTTTCGTCCATGGATAAATTACCATTACCGGATATCAGGCCAACTTTGTCGTTGTTTATCTCTATGGTGCTGCCTCCAAAATAAGGTGCTTCGCTCATGAAGGCGCTCTTCAAATTCAGCTTTACCTTATCATTTTTTAGTTCTCCAGCCAAGTTGTACTTACCATTCTCCCCTCTTTCGATGATTATTTCACCAGTAAGCTTTGAATTTCCCACCGCCTTAACAGCTTCCCCTTTGGATACAACCTTTATAAAAGCTGTCTGAGGGTCTATAATTTCCGTAACCTTCTCAGAGAACTGAATTCCGCTCTTACTGAAATCCACGGCCAGTGCTTTGCCGGAATTAACAGTTATCTTTTGTATTTTAAATTCTTTGGCTTCATCCTCTAGAGTTATATCATAGGCACCTTTGTATTCAATCATCTTGTCGCTCCAGTTTTGTCTATATTCAATTTCTCCGTTGCCTGTCCATACATCTCCTTCATTGGTAATTTTGGAATTTCTGATAGTGAAGCCTTCATTATCATAATAAAGGTTTTCTGCTTCAAGCTTAGCCTTCTCTGAGTCCAGTTTAAAACTAACTATGTTCGCCTCAGAATAGTAGCCATTCTGTTCCTTTATAACCCCAATTCTTCCAAAGGAATTAACAGAAAAATCATCGTTTATTACAATTTTTTCAAGATATAGTTTAAGCTTTTTATATTCTCCACTGCCGCTATCTATAAAAATCTCTCTTGTTTCTCCATTAATACTGAATTCTCCGTCATTAAGTAATACCTTTTTGTTATTGACCACCTTATATATCTTACCTGTACCTGTTATATAGTTATTGTCATTAATATACAAATCCCCATCAATGGTTATTGTATCATTTATAGTAGTTATTCCCCTGAATTGTTTTCCGCTGTAAGAACCTTCTGCGTTAGGATTGTTTATAACATTCCCCTTTAAGGTAATATTGCCATAAACTGCAGTGGTATAATTTTCTTCTCCCTTCACCAAAATGCTCTGCGGGGCAGAGTAAATGTTGCCATCTCCATCCTCCAAGTACAGAGTATATCTTCCCTGTTCAAGATACCAAGGAAGTTCTACTGATACTTTAGTTTCACTGCTTTCTTTGATGTCCAACACTACCCCGTCTAAATATGCCTTACCTATCTTTTTACCTATACTTGCCTCTGTGAGATTTACAGTCACTGAAGGCTTACACTCAGCCTTCTGCTGAATGTAAATTTCTCTAGGAGATATTGCGGAGGCTACAATTTCATAACCATCCGTGATGATGTCATTATAATTTTCAGAATAATTTTTAACAGCAAAAATTTCCTCACCAGGATACTCAAGTTTTATTTGTCTAAGCTCTTTATCTGCGCCAACTGCTTCATAATCAATTCTTACAATATTATTAAGCTGGTCTCTTATAATATCATACATGTCATCAACTTCATCGCCGCTCTTTACGTGAAGGTATTGTCCACCGGTTTCATAGGAAATCTTCTGTAATACCGTATTGTCTTCAGCTAAGCCAATTGAGAACACCGGAACCCCCATTTCTTTAGCTCTGTCTATCACATGTGGAACCAAAGTTTGATTTTCATCATAGCCGTCAGTTAAAAGAACAATGGCCCTATTGCCTACCTTATCCTGAAGCTTCGTCAAGCACTCGTTCAAACTACCAAAGATATTTGTACCTCCTGCAGTATATACAGAATTGATACTGCTTTTCAGAGTTTCTTTACTTCCTGACCCTTCAAAGTCCGTTAAAAATTCTATACTGTCATCAAAAACAGCAAATAGTATTCTGTCATTATCATTCATTTTATCTACAAACTTTATGGCTCCATCCTTAGCATTCTCAAGTCTGCCGTCAGACATACTGCCGCTGTTATCCATAACCAGTACTATATAAGTCTCCGTTTCATCTTTAGTTTTAAAATCAAAATTCTTAATCTCAACTCCGCTGTCTACTAATTTAAAATCCTTTTCATTCAAGTTGTCCCTATCAGGTCCGGTAAACTTAAAATAAGCTGATATCTTTGGATACTCTGAACTATCAACTTTTATCAGTTTCATAGATGTATTTTTTGTACTGAAGTAATTAACAACATAGTCATTCCAAGTAGCAGTATTCTTTTTGCTATACCATTCCTTAACAGAATATTTGCTCAGGTTATTTGCTATCCTTTTACTTGAGTCATTTGTAGGTCTGTCCAGCTTTAAAACATTAATTAAGGTATAGATTTCATCTTCCTTATCATAATACTTGTTTATTAATTCCATGATATTGTCCATAACCACTTTAGCTTCTTCTTTATTCTCTGTGAGAACTAAGTATTTTGCCTTTTGCTGTTGTATATAAATACTTTTCTTATGTTTCTTTATTACATTATCTATACTTTCTTTTATAGCTTTTGTACTTTTTTTGCCTTTAAGTAAATGTCCTAACCCCTTGTTTTCTGTATCATAACCAGTTTCATCACTATTTAACTCATCCAGATATAGTTCCGTCAATAAGTAAGCTGTCTCTTCATCCTTTATGTCACCATATCTCAAAGCTTCAAGGGCAGATTCATTATCACCTATAACCATATAGGATCTTCCTAGAGTTTTTAAAATTAAAGGATCTTCTTCTACCTTTGCAGGCTGCTTCTTTATAATTTCAATTGCCTCGTAAGCCCTTCCTTGCTCAATAAGAACAAAAGCCTTAGAATATGTTGCATATACATCTCCTTTTTCCCCATATTCTAATATAAGTTCCTCTGTCCTTTCATTAGAACTTTCTATTATTTTTTCATCTATTTTAGCAATTTCATTAACATACTGTATTTCGTCGGTACTTTCGCTAAGTTTTTGTGAAACCTCAATCAAATCCTCATATTTGTTTTCATCCTCTTTATTACGTTTCATTGCAGTTTCAAAGGCGTCCTTAGCCTCATTATACCTTTTCTGCCCAATATTTATATATCCCATCAGCTCATAAGCTTCATAGTCCTTTGGCCGGCTGTCAATTAGTTCCTCAGCAATTACCTGTGCTTCATTGAATTTTCTCTGCATAAAATAAGCAGAAGCCAGCCCAACCCTGGCATTTTTATTTCCATTATCTATGCTTAAAAATTCCTTATAATATTCTTGAGCCTTTAGCGGCTCATTATATTCCATAAAATGCTGTGCTAAAAATAGCTTTTCTGCTGCCATTTGCCTTCTTTTGCTATTATCAGCATCAGCCATTAGTATCAAGATAATGCCTGCGGCCATCATCAATATTACAACCAGGCTAACTATAAGTCCTTTCTTGCTTCCTTTCTTACTCATCTTTTCTCACTCTCCCTTATTCTCCTCAAATAATCTTCTGCCTGTTTTGATTCCTCAGAGTCAGGTTTAAGGGATATTCCCATTTGTAAATACTCCTTAGCTCTGGAATAATCCTTCCTTTCTGTAGACTTTTCATTTTCTGTAACTATAGCAAGATAACCCATTTGAAAATAAGCTGAGGCATATGACTTATCCGTTGCAATAGCCTTTTCAAAATACTCAAAAGCTTTAGTATACTCCTTAAGAATTCGGAAGTTCATACCCATTTTAAGGTATATTTCCTTATCTGGCGAAGCAGCCATTATATATTCTTCAAAAATCTCATTACTCTTCCGTGCAAAGTCTTCATTTTCTTCATTCCAGGCAAGTCTTTGATACATCTCACCGGTTTTATATAAGATTTCTAAGTCCCCGCTAAACTTTCTTTCTGCCTCCTCAAGAATAGATAATGCTTTACCGCCATCCCCTTGCTGTTCTAATAGCTCAGCATAAAACAATACATATCTTTTATTGGACGGATCAATAGCCATTGCACTCTCAATACTTTTTTCAGCTTCCTTTAGGCTGCCTTTCCCTCGGAGGATTTCTGCTTTTAAGTAACTTACGTAGCTATCCGCCTCATCTTCCCTTTCCAACTCCCCTGCTAGTCTTTCAGCAGAGCTAAAATCCTTTTTCTTTACATAAACAACACATAAGGCTTCTTTTGCCTCTTTATAATTCTCATCTTCTTCCAGAGCCATCTTTAAATAATCTTCTGCTGAAGTGTAATCACCAACTTCAGCATAGGCTCTGCCTATTACATAAAACAATTCCTTATCAGCTTTTATTTTTTCTCCATATTGTTCATAATTGCTTACTGCCTTATCACTTTGGTTTTGTCTGATATAAATTTTATATAATTCCCTATAAGCCTCAGGATATTCAGGTTTTTCTATAGTTAAGTCCACCAGTTCTTTTTCCGCAACAAGTACCTCACCGTTTTTATACTTCTCTAAAGCAGCACTGACATTGCTGTTATATCTATTAAAGTTCCTTTCTTTTAAACCTTTATAGACTACGTTGGCTGTACCTAATAATGTTATGAATATTGCCCCTATGACGGTATATTTTACTACAGTCCTCAAATTCCGGTGAGTAATTCGTTTATTTATCTTTTCTATATTGTTTAAGTCCTGCATCATCTCCATAATATTGTTATATCGTAAAGATGGATTATCTCTTAAACATTTCATAATTATCTTTTCCATAGCCGGTGTTACATTACTATTTAGGTCCATGGGCTTTACTATAGATGTTTCCGGGAGATTTCTTTTGTCTCTGGGAGGCTTTCCTGTTAGGAGAGCATACATGGTTGCTCCCAAATTATATATGTCCGTCTTCTCATCAATATAGCCCCGGTACTGTTCCGGTGAGGCATAACCCGGTGTACCATAGCTTTTTACTTCCTTTTCACTGCTGTATTCCTTGGCTATACCAAAATCTATTACCTTCACCTTGCCTTGTTTATCAATCATAATATTTTCCGGCTTCATATCTCTATATATAATAGGTGGACGATGTGAATGGAGATACTGGAATACACCACAGACTTCCTTTGCCCAGCTAATTACAGTTTCTTCTTCAAAAGGTCCTCTTTCTCTCAGTAACTTATCAAGAGAGACACCTTCTATATAATCTTCAACTATGTAGATGTAATTATGGATTCTGAATATGTCTATTATTCCGGGAAGGCTTGGATGCTTTAATCTTCTCAATATATCTGGTTCCACCAGCAAATCGCTCAAACTGCCGTTAACAAGTCTCATTTCCTTAATGGCCCAAAGATTTTTCAGAACTATATGTTTGGCTTTGTAGACTCTGCCCATGCCTCCCTGGCCTATCACCTGTACTATTTCATATTTATTATCAATTATATCTCCAATATTGAGCATCCTTTTCACTCCTAGTTAAAGTTGTCTGTACTATTATCCCCCACTTCAATAGCCTCCACCCACATACTTTCTGTGGCAATATCCTCCGTAGCCAAACCTTCTGCTACTGTACTTATAGCTGTATTACTAGTAGTTGTAACTGTTCTAACCATGGAAGTTTCCATATTGTCAATGTTTTCCGCAGGCATAACAAATTCAGAGTCTATGCCTGACTGCTGCTTTTGCATATTCTTTCGCTTTATTAAAAAACCACAAAAGGAAAATATAGCTAAACCCACTGCAAGGACCAATAAGTATATTCCTCCCAGCATCATAAATAAGCTTTTATACAAGATCCTCACTCCTTAAAAGTTAATCAAATATGAAGTCCTTAATAATATCCTTATAATCCTTAGGGTATAGGTAAGTTGCAATACTTATGAAATCCCATTTTGAATTTACCGACACCAAAAGCTTAAACCGCACCTCATCTCCAACCTTAAAATAACTTATTATCAATTGCCTGGGCAGCTTAAGGGAAATCTCTATTATCCCTTTTTTCTTATCTACCTTGATGTTTTTAAAGTTCTTTTCTATAAAACCTAAGGCCCACCCCTTTGGCAGCTTTAAGCTTCCCATATTCATGTCGTCCAATTTGATACTAAGCTTGTGCTCATTTATATCAACCTTAGACTTAATAACAAATTGAGTAGGCATTGATAAAATATCCGTATCTACATAAAAGATAAGGTTTCCATTATCTATCTTGCAGTGAAGTCCTTTTATCTTATTATTGCTGGAGTTTAATTTTTCCACCTGCCAATATAAAATGTCATTAAGCTCTCTTTCAGTAAAATTAAAATCAAACTCCATCTTTTCCTCACTGATAATTTTCCCTAGGGACCCTAAAACCTCTTTACCAATAATGTAGTTGAAAGTTTCCCTGTTATTATCGTCTTCAGTAAACTTGACCTTTGGGGATATACTGTAAGCAAAGATAAATATGAAACCAGATATTATTAAAACTGTAGCAATGAGTAATAATAGGCTTTTTTTCAAACTCATCACCCCCTAAACCATTACTGCAGCAATGATTAAATTGTCTGTACTTCCTTTATGCATAGCATACTGAGCAGTTTTAATCAAATAAGAAAGTAACTTCACTGGCAGCAAATTTTACCACATCATTATTAAATATTTCTTTTTCACCCACTACCTTTTGTCCATTGATAAAGGTTCCATTCTTACTGTTTAAGTCTACCAGGAAGAATCTGTCCTTTTTAGAGTAAAGCATTGCATGCTTTCTACCAACAGGATTTTCTTCAAGGACGAACTCGCAAAGCTGTGGGTCTCTACCTATATTTACAACATCTTCCTTTATTACATATTCTGTTTCAACACCATTTTTTACATACTTTAATCTTGCCTTTGGCCCAGGCTCTTCAACATTTAGAAGTTGAGTTTCACACAAATTACTGTTTGTGACTTGGATATCCTTTGATAACAATTCAGTTTCTGCACTTACCGTCTTTTCAGCTGCATTACTGTTTAACATTACTGTCTTTTCATTTTCAGTCATCAGCAATACTTCAGGTATAATATTTCTCTGAATTTTATTTACTGCTGTATTCTGTATATTAACTACATGTCCATTGTTTTCAGTTTGTCTAGGTTGTGGTTGAACATTTCTAAAATCAGCATTTAAAGTCTCTGTCTTAAAATTGTCTGGTGTTCCGTTCAAGTTAGGTTTTACATCAGCAAATTGTTTTTGTTGATACATGTTATCCATAACTTTCTTCTTCCCTGATGATTTAATTGCCACTATCAATATTATTATTAATAAAAGTATCACCACACCGGCAACCGCTGTAATCAAAATATTATCCTTTATAAAGCTAATAAAATCACTCATTACTGTTACCTCCAATTATTTATCAGTGTTTATTTTTAATGATATTAGGGATATTGCAATGCATATAACCGCTGTAACCCCTAAAATTATCCAGTTTCTGTAAAGTAAGTTTATATCATGGTCATAGGCCCCTATTACTTCCCTGCCCATTTGATTAAGTGCCGCCAAAATCTGCGGATTATTCTTATTTTCCTCTATAATCTTCAAGGGAAGGGAATTGATGTTTAAGCTCTCTGCCATTGCTCTCAGAGACCACTTACTTACAAAAATTGTAGATAACTTCTCTGAAATTCCAGATAATTTAAATATGAAACCGGAAAATATAATTTGCGGAATAAGTAAAAATGGTGCTATGCTCATAGCTCTATCACTATTGGTAACCAGTGTAGAAATTGCTATTCCCATTGCCGCTGATGCAAATAGGGTCAAGAAGGTAGTTACAATCAGTTCAAATTTCACATTCCATACCAAATTATAGTCCGTTGGAAATTTAATGATTAAATCAAAGATCATTATCATAGTTACGCTTTGAATGATGCAAATGATGCCTAATATCAACAGCTTTGAACCTATATAAGGCATAAGCTTTAAATTTACTGCTCTTTCCCTTTTGAATATTACTCTTTCCTTACATACCTCTTGTATAGAATTTAATACCCCGATCCATACCGCTGCACAAGAAAGGGTAAATAAAATCTGAGAGGTACTTTCATATATTGAAAAGGCGTTCTTCTTCGTTACAATAGCCAGAAGCAAAGCAACTATAGGCGCCTGCAGCAACAGCAAGAGTAATCTTTGACGGTCCGTTACTGTTAATTTAAAGTATCTTCTCCATAAAACTCTAAACTGCCTTAATCCACTTTGTCCCTTAATTTTATTATGTTTCTTTTTTACAGAACTTTTATTTTTTAACGGTTTGCTATAAATATAATAATTTGACTTTTTAAATCTGTCGCACCACTGGTCAGGTTCATAGGTTATCAAATCATAGATATCAACAAAGTCATTAATATTAAAAAAGTCCAAAGCCCCCTTAGGCGGTCCAAAATAGCATAGCTTTCCCCCTCGTCCTAAGAAGGTAACCTTATCACACAAATGAAGATTCGCCATGGCGTGAGTTATCAGGATTACTGTCTTCCCCTTATCTGCAAGCTTTCTCAAAAGCTGCATCATGTTTCTTTCCATACCTGGATCCAAGCCTGATGTTGGCTCGTCCAAGAAAAACAGCTGGGGATCTGCAAGAAGTTCTACTGCTATACTTACTCTTTTCTTTTGCCCACCACTGAGATTTTTTATGACAACAGTTTCTCTTCCCTCTAATTCTACATCCTTTATAACCTCAGCTACTCTGTTTTTTATCTCATCCATGGTTGCATCCTTTGGCATTCTAAGCTGGGCTGAATATGTAAGCATTTCCTCAACATTGAGATTGTCGTATACTATATCCTGCTGTGGCACATATCCCAATATGTTTTTATAAGCGTTATAGTTATTATAGAAGTCATCATCATTAACAAGTACAGTTCCCATAGTAGCTCTTCTAAATCCATTTAGCGTATCCATAAAGGTAGACTTTCCGGCACCGCTTCCACCCACAAGCGCCACTAGCTCTCCCGGCTTAATACTGATATTTATGTCATCCAGTAAACGCTTTTCTGCTTTGCCTTTGAACATCCCCCTGTTTTCTTTAACTACCTTGCCAATACCAATGGCCTCAATGCTTAAACCTTTTGTTATGACTTCATAAACAAGCTTGTCATTATAGAAAATAAACTTAGTATTTCCTATAAAAATGACGTCTCCCTCTTTCAACGCCTTCTCCGAACCGATAGCTTCTCCGTTGAGAAAGGTGCCGTTAGTACTTCCTAAATCCTTCAGATAGAATCCGCTTTTCCTTCTAAATATCTCTGCATGCTTTCTGGATACTGAACTATGTTTTATAGCTATAGTGTTATCATCTGTTCTGCCGATTGTTATGCTTTGTGCTTCATTAATAAAGTAATTTCTCCACTTCTGGTTTCCTTCTCCATGAATAACAGTGTAGACCATGCTTATGCCTTCGGAGTTTCTATTAACCAAGTCATCAATTCTGATAATATCACCATTTTTTAGTTCCGCTTTGATAACCTTTTGCTGGTTGATAATTATCCCATTGGTGCTTTGATTATCTTCTATTATGCATCTGCCATCCTTAAATACAATAAACCCATGTTGATTTGACACAATACTTGACTTAAGTACAATATCATTGTCCTGTCCTCTTCCAAAGGAGAGCTTTTCCTTTCCGAATTGTTCTAATTCAATTGTACTTACTACATTTTCATGGTATTGAATAGATAAAATATGGCTTAATTTATTACTTTCATCTCTCAAATCGCCCACCTCTTTTGTACATAACATATTATTAGAAAATATATTCATTATTGTAATATAAATACCTATTAAAATAAATAGTAAATTGTGTGCTTTGCAACACTATAGTTTCACTGAGTATAGTCTATAAATTAAAAGCATTTAAGACACGAAGTATATTATATATTTTTAAAACATTGTTCGTGTTTTCACTTGACTTGTACAACCTCATATAATAATATATTAATGCAAAAACTAAATAGTAAGAAACCTAGAAGATCTTACATAGGAGGATTCAAATGAAAAATACTAATGAGAAGAAAAGTCCAGAATTGCTGGAAAGAATGTTCAACTTAAAAGAGCATAATACCAATGTTAAAAGGGAAGTAGTAGCGGGCTTAACTATCTTTATGACCATGGCATATATCTTAGGTGTACAACCCTCAGTGCTCAGTGCTGCAGGCATGCCAGAAGGTGCAATTTTTACTGCTACGGCCCTATCTTCTTTGGTAGCTACCCTGGTAATGGCCCTTTACGCAAAGCTTCCCTTTGCTCTGGCACCAGGCATGGGCCCGAATTTCTTTTTTGCTTACACTGTTGTAGGTATGATGGGCTATTCCTTCCAAATGGCATTAACCGCAGTCCTTATTGAAGGATTAATCTTTATTCTTCTTACCTTTTTTAATGTAAGAGAAGCTATAATAAACGCTATACCTTCTAACATAAAAAAAGCGGTTTCCGTTGGAATTGGCCTGTTTGTTGCTTTTATAGGTGTAAAGAATTCCGGCATTATTATAATTGACGATGCCAAAAACTTAACCATTGGAAACATTGTTTCCGGTTCCGGTCTTTTAGCTATAATCGGTATATTGATTACCGGATATTTGTTTGCTAAAAATATAAAGGGTTCCTTACTTATTGGCATTGCTGTTACAACCTTAATTGGTATACCTATGGGTATAACTAATCTTCCAGAGAATTTCGGTATTATTTCCATGCCGCCATCTTTATCCCCAATACTTTTTAAGTTTGATTTTTCTAATGTATTTACTGTTGATATGCTGGTGATTGTGTTTACATTCCTGTTCGTAGACCTCTTTGATACGGTAGGTACCTTGGTAGGTGTATGTACAAAGGCAAAGATGCTGGATGAGAAAGGTAATGTACCAAGAGCAAAACAAGCCCTTATGGCAGACGCAATAGGTACCACTTTTGGTGCTATAGTTGGAACAAGTACCGTGACAACCTTTGTGGAGAGTGCCTCAGGAGTTGCTGCTGGCGGAAGAACTGGACTTACTTCACTGACTACCGGATTAATGTTTGGAGTTGCCCTGTTCTTTTCACCACTTTTCTTAATGATACCTGCTGCTGCAACAGCGCCGGCATTGATTATGGTAGGACTGTTTATGATGTCACCGATAAACGAAATTGATCTGGATGACTTTACAGAGGCAATTCCAGCTTTCTTAACTATTATAATGATGCCTTTCAGCTACAGCATAGCGGAAGGTATAGTATTTGGTATTGTAAGCTACGTAGTCCTAAAGGTTCTAACAGGAAAGTTTAAGGATGTAACACTTTTGTTGTATGGACTTGTAGTGGCTTTCGTTTTAAAGTTCCTATTATAGTACAATCTCAGGATTATTCAATTTATAATAAATAACTTCAACATGTTTCTGAAGACCCGCGTAAACTAAGCGGGTCCTTTATTTTACCTACTTTTTTCTTCACATAATATGCATATTCAAGTAAAATTAGATTATAGTTTACTGTTAGTAATTTAATAGGGAGGATTTTTATGGAATGGAAAGATAGAAAAAGATTTTTAGGACTGCCCCTATCCTTTACAAGATATAGGCTTGAAAACAATAGACTTTATGTTAACAAAGGCTTTTTCTCTACTATAGAAGACGAACTTGTTATGTATAGGGTTCTGGACGTCAGACTTAAGCGTACCTTATGGGACAAAATATTTGGCGTAGGTACAATAATCCTATATACAGCAGATGAAACTCACAAGGAGCTTATTCTTGAAAAAATAAAGCATTCAAAAGAAGTGCGAACTATGATCAGTGAAATTGCTGAGCAAGAAAGAGCCAGGCTTGGAATTAAGGGTAGAGAACTTTACGGCGTAGCTGATAACCCTGATGATATAGATGATGACAACATTTAGTCCTTCCTCCGTCAACTCAAAAATATACACAGGCACATATATTTTATCCACAAAATAAAAGGAGCTTGTCACGGGTTGTTGATACTTGCCACAAGCTCCCTTTTCCTTCTATTTACTATTTCCTTAATAACAGCTCTTTCAATTCATTTAAGGTAAAGGCTTTGGTCAAAAATATTGCTGCGAAATACACCGTTCCGGCTACAGAAATTATATATAGGGCGTTTGCAGTGATAAGCTTCATTAAATAGACTGTAGCTGCAAGGCACATACCGCTTATCAGTATCTTCAATATATATCTATTTTCATATTGTATTTTCAGCACCTCATTGGCATACTTTTTCATAAGCATGTAGTTGATGATTTCACTGATCAAGGTATTGATGGCAGCCCCCTCTATTCCAAAATGGGGTATCAACAGAGCATTTCCAATAATATTGTAAACTGCAGATACGGATACTGCCTTCATATACTTCTTCTGCTGTCCCCAAGCATTGAGCTCATAGCCGTAAATTTCCCTTATGGACAATATGGCAATATAGACCATCAATATTGTAAAAGTATTGGCTGCAATTAAATAGTCATCCTTATATAAGGTACTCATTATTTCCTTGTTTAATATAAAGGCCCCCAGAAAAATTGGGATGCAAATTGTTATCATAAGCTTTCTCAGCTTATTAATAATCAAAGTCAATGTCTCATGCTTTCCTTCATTAAAGTTACTTATGAGCATAGGATAAACAGGAGTAAAGAAAAAGCTGATAACCAGAATCAAGGCACTTGCTATTCTGTAAACGGAGTTATACAGTCCTACTTCATAATTGGTTTTTAGAACTCCCAGCATCAGTGTATCCATGTTTAAATTAACTAAGGCAAAGATACCATTAAAAAAGAAGGGCCAGGATTCACCCAGCAGGGCTTTATACTCTCTTATATTAAATCTAAAGCTAAACCGCTGCTTTTGCCTTTTTATATACGCCCAGAACAAATATCCGCTGGAAGCAAAGGTTGCTATCACCAAACTGATTGGCACAATATATATGGACCTACTGATTCCGGAACCAATAAGGGCACCGATGAGGATACAATAAACAACATTTTTTATTATTACAGAGATGGAGCTGTATTTCATCTCTTCAATACCATTAAATACCCAATCTATATAAAAGGAAGAACCTAAAATAGTTAATCCATTTATAAGCAGCATAATTTTAAAGTTTTTATCCTCTTGTATAAATAAAGTTACTATGCACAGCAGAATGAATACAATTATGGCCAGCACAATCCTCAGGCTAACGATTGTGTCCACAGTCTTCTTTAGGGACTTCCTATTCTTACTGGCCTCTATCACGCCAAGACCGTACAGTCCAAAGGATGCAAGGTAAAAGAAATACATCACCACTATATTTACAAAGCTTATAATACCAAATTGCCCCGGACCAAAGACGTTTGCAACGTACACCATTATGGCAAAATTTAAAATTTGACTAGTTATGTTTCCAAAGGAAACGTAAAAAAAATTTTTAAAGAATGTAGAAAATCTAATATTTCTCAGCATGTTTTTCTCCTAATAACAGGTCCTATTATCCTGTCCTCTGCATTTTATTTTCTTATTACTGTATACCCCTTATCCTGAAGCATCTTTACAATACCGTCCTCACCAATTAAATGAGCCAGTCCAGCAACTACAAAATAAGTATCTCCGGTATTTAAATAGCCTTCAATCTTTGAGGTCATATTTATATTTCTATCTAATATCATCTTTTTATAGTAGTTTGTACTCCTATCTTCCTCTCCCAAGGCCTTAAGCATGGCAGATTCATCTCCAGACTTATAGATTTCAAATAGCTCATCCAAGTCTTTTTTGGTCTCTTCAAGATTAGTCAGGCTCATTATAAAATACTTTTCCTGCTCTTCGTCAGTAAAGTTGTTCAGCATATCAAACTGGAACTCTGCACCTTCCAGTTCTTCTATCCTCTTATTACCCTTCGCCTTATTCATAAAGTACATATCTATGCCATAGTTTGCATCATAGCCTGCCTTTTTCATCTGATACCCTGATAAAAAGGACCCAAAGGACCATATTTTTTGAGTTTTCAATAGGGTATAGTTAAAGTCAAGCTCCTCACAAACCTCATCAATCTTCTTTTTTCCTTCCTCAGAGAGATGGTCCAGTACCGTTTCTCCATTGGTATATACCAACTGAAAGGCCTGGTCTGTAAGCTTAGCTGTATTTGTCATGTCAATTTCTCCAACCACCACATCCGAGCTTTCAAAGGCATCCTCCACTACCTGATGCAGAGGATACAAATTCTTATCGCCCACATGTATAGAGCCATACATGTATACTTTAGTATTATCCTTATTTAGTTCCCAAAGAAAGCCCTTAACATCACCATATTTCTTTTCCGTTGAAGCTTCCTCTTTTTCTTCAACATCAGCTCTTTTTTCTTTCTTCTTGACGTCCACATTACTGCTGGTTACCTTTGCATCTTCCTTTTCTAATGCAACCTCTTCCCTATTACAGGCTGCCCCAACAAACAGTGTCATAATCAATGTAAGCATTAGAATCAATGCATTTGCTCGCCTTATAAAACTTCTCATACTACCCCTCCCAATAAAATACCATAAATATATTTTATTCTATAAGAAATGTATTAGCAAATGCAAAAAAGAATGGTAAATTATACATGGTAAATTATGTCACAAATCAAAATTATATAAATTCAATCTTTATTAATGGAGGTGGATAGAATATTGTTTAAAAGAGCATTAGTATTAATACTTTCATTAATTTACTTTACAGTATTAGGAGCTTATAGCAACAAACCTACGGTAGAGATTGATATTGTACTTAGTGATGATTTGTCTATTAAAGCCTTCAAGTGCATTCGTAGTGTATATTATCCTACGTATTTCTGGTGGGAAATCAAAATATGTAGATAAGTTTTCCCAATTGTTATGCCATGACTGTATAACTATTGGATATTTGCTTCCCCAATTAGCCTCAAGGAATTGTTGAATGATGTTACCGAAAAGCCGTTGCATTAAGCCATCCTTGCCAACTAAGTCCTCCATGCTTTTGCATCTCTTTAATTCCTTTTTCAGATCAATATCCGGTATATCTAGTTCCTTCATAACTATTTCTCCTCTCATATAATTCTTTAGTTATTATTTTCATGTTTACCAGATACACATACAAATAAGAACATCCATAGATTTGATTTAAGCAATCTATGGATGCTCACCCCTATTTACATAACCCTTCTTCTATTTTTTCTAATTCATTTTCATTTATAAAAACATTAATCTTTTCTGTATCTCCTTCAAACCAATTGATTCGTATTCCTGTAATTTTTTCTCCCTGATACTCTACAGTTTCTTCAAAACCTTTAGAGATTATTAAATGAAATACATTTTTTCCCTTATATATTTGTTTATATATTGAAGTAATATTATTATCTTCTTTATTTCTTAGTATTTTGAAGTCAGAAGGTAGTATTACAGTCTGGTCAATAATATAATGTTCTTTATCACTCCATGAATTCTCTCCTAATAGTTTAATATTTAAAACCTCTCCAGTGTCTTTATGCTTATAGGTAAGATCTATCCTATCTATGTCATTTATATTATATGTCATATTATATACTCTATCCTTTACTGCGTTTTCTCCTTCTCTTGGTTTGATTTCTTGTTTTATCTCTCCTAATACAAAGCTATAGCTACCAAGTTTCACCGGTAAATATATCTCGTCATATATATCTTTTAATTGGTCCATCTTTGAAAACTTTAGCGAACTATTTTCTACTAATATCGTTATATCATTAATAGAAATAAACTTATATTGTCCATACTCTAATTCTTTTTTAGATTTTTCAATTACTTCTTCCTGTTCTTCAGTAAAGGGTGACTCTCTGAAACTGTCATTGTTGCTTTTGAGACTAAAACTATTCTTATCATTAGCAATAATATAACTAAATAATTCATCACTTAGCCTCTCTAAATATTCATAGTCAACAAGATCTGCCTTATCATTTGAACTATGTATATTCTCTATGCTCTTCTGACCAAGATTAACTGCCGCAATATTGTTATTCAAAAATGAAATATGGTCACTTTCATAGCCCTCATCCACAACCTCACATTTAAATCCTCTACCTCTAAAGTGTTCATCAATAGATTGGGTCAATTCCTTATCTTTACTTGATCCGCATATTAATAGTAAGTCTTTATCTTTAGAAATTCCCACAGTGTCTACATTAATGTTATAGATACTGCTATATTCTCCTTTAATGCTATCAACGAAAGCTGTACTTCCTTGCCTTCCTGACTCCTCACCATTAAACAAGCAGATTAAAATATCTGATTGAGGCTGCCTATCTTCATAATATTTTTTCAACTTATCCGCCACATCTAAAACTACCGCAATACCTGTAGAATTATCTGTTGCACCGGGAATTAGAATATTGTCTAAAACTCCCACATGGTCAAAATGGGCAGATACTACTATAGCTTTTCTTTCATTAGTTCCAGATATTTTCCCAATCATATTATTTACTAGAATATTCTGTTGCTCCAACGAGTATTTGAGTTCAACACTGCTCACTTCCGTTGACTTGAAAAAATCATAAACATCATCACTTATTTGAACAATAGGAAAGTTCTGCTGAGATACATTTATATTTAACTTAAAATTGTCTTCCTTCACGAAAATACCTTTACACTTTCCATAAATATCTTTTACTTTAGAATAATCTTCAAGAATAACAAAACTATCTTTAAAATTTTCATCATATGCATTTAAAGTTACTGTAGCGGTAAGATCCAACTCAGCAATATAATTTTGAGGAGCAAAATCTTTTCCATATGCAAAATTTTTCATTTCACCATTACTCAATTTAGCAGATAGCCTTATATTTGAATTATCCATTTTATAGTATTGATGAGAGTACTCTTGATAAAAAGAGTTTCCTTTCAGTTTCTCAAGTCCTTTCTTTTCCATAACTTCACTCAAAAACGCCTCTGTATTTCTATTTCCATCAGTTCCAGTTAATCTCCCCTTGAAATAATCAGATGTCAAATACTCAACAAATTCTTTTTTATTATAGTTATTAATATCAAATATCTGCTCATTTTTACATGATGTCATACCTATAATAGATATTATAAAAATGATTAAACATAACATTCTTTTCATAAACACACCCCCATAAATATCATTATTTTGTAATTATACTATTTACATTACATAATTTCAATATTATAATATTATTGTTATAATATTGAAAAACACTTCATAACAATTTAAGGGGGATGAATAAAATGAGAAAAAATATCACTAAAAAAATGTTTGCTTTTCTCTTAACAAGCGTTGTAATTCTAAGCTCTCCACTTAGTGCCTTGGCAGCAGACATTAAGCCAATGTATGTTCCATGTTACTACTGGGAAGATGGTCGTCACAGATATTACAAAGTTGACAGTTATATGGAATATCGCACAAAAGCATACACTCACCCGCATTATATGAATGGTGTTAATTTTAACTGTACAGTTATAGCTGATATTTTACATGATAAATATCAGTGCTTATGCGGCGAAGGGTATGAAACAAAGACATATTATAATGAAGATCATCGCGTTGGTTATTAGTAGTCAAAGTACATACTTAAATCAGTAACAATAAAGTTTAAGTCATGAAGTGAAAAGAAGTGGCTTTCCTATGACCACTTCTTTTGAAATTTCATTTCAACATTTTCATTAATCCATTCTCATTATTAATATTTGTGTAATAACAAACATTAGAAGGAGTAAGACCTTAATTAAATATTGTATGACAGTTCTTTAGAACTGATGAATACTATGATGAACTTAAAGTACAGTGCTTTCGCATAGTCATCCATAAAAAAGTCGACCTTTTCCTAGTTTTAAGTACTTTTATGCTACAAATCGAGTAGGAGCTGAATAATTATTTTATTCAGCGTCCTCTCACACCACCGTACGTACCGGCCTGGTATACGGCGGTTCGTTAGTTTACATGCATTTTAGAATACTGTGAGATTAGGCTTTTATAACCTAATTGGTTAAAATATTCGTTAGTTAGAGTTGTTGATAGGATGTGGCTGTTTGCTATATGCCAGTATCCTTTTCGGGTATTGGCATATATTTTTGCAAAATAAGGCCTCATTCCTAATTTTATCAGATTCCTTATCCTTGTTCTGACCTTTTTCCATAGTTTCCATTCACACATTCTTAATCTTCTTCTTATCCATTGGTCTAATTCTTCCATGTGTTTCTTCCCTTTTGCAAGGGAAAAGTAGTTTACCCATCCAATGATTATTGGATTGAGTTTGTTAATTCTTTCTTCTGTGCTTAAAGGATTTCTTCGACTCGTTATTTCCCTTATTTTGTTCTTGAACTTCTTTATGCTTTCTTCTGCTATTCTTATATAAGATTTACCTTTCATTAAATAGAATGAAAATCCAAGAAATTTCCTTTTCCATGGTCTATCAACTGCGCTTTTCTGCCTATTTACTTTTAGTTTAAGAACTTTTTCAATATATTCAGTTATGTTCTCTTTGACTCTTTGGGCTGCTCTTTCACTTTTAACAAATATATTACAGTCATCTGCATATCTGCAAAATTTATGCCCTCTTCTTTCTAATTCTTTATCTAAATCATCAAGGATTATATTTGCTAAAAGTGGGCTTAATGGCCCTCCCTGCGGTGTCCCTTCTTCATTCTTTACTTTTATTCCATTTAACATAACTCCAGATGTTAGATAGGCTCTTATTAGCTTCAGTACCCTTTTGTCTTTAACCCTTCTTGCTACACGACTCATCAAAATATCGTGATTCACTTTGTCGAAGAATTTTTCAAGGTCTAAATCTACAACCCATCTGTATCCTTCATTTATGTATTCATTTGCCTTCTTTACTGCATCTTTTGCGCTTCTGTTTGGTCTGAAACCATAACTATTATTAGAAAAGCCCTTATCAAATGTTAGTGTTAATTCTTGGGCTATCGCCTGTTGTATTAGCCTATCGAGCACAGTTGGTATCCCAAGTAGTCGAATTCCTCCATTAGGCTTTGGAATCTCCACTCTTCTAACTGGTTGTGGTTTATATTCCCCGTGTAGTATTGCTAATTTTATTTCTGGCCACTCTCGTATTAGGAAATCCCGAAGTTCATCGGTTGCCATCCCATCCACTCCGTGGCTACCTTTGTTAGCAACTACTCTCTTATATGCTCTTTGCATATTTTCCCTTGAGAGTATTCTCTCAAGGGTTCCGTATTCTTGTGCATTAGTTCTTCCTTCTGGGACTGCCGGAGATACTCTATGCACTCCTTGTTTACCTTCGTGTTCCACACTATTATCAACAGGGTAGCCTGTATATTCAGTTTTCTGCAATCTTTGAATATCTCTCGAAGTCTTCAAAATTCAAAACCTCCTAACGTTCGGTCCTTCCCACGATAACGCGTATTTCGTAGTACTATGACCTCTGCTGACTTCTAACAGTTCAGCTACCCATCACTGAGTAGGTTACCATTAGGAAATTTCATTCCTTTAGTGGTGTATCTGTTAGACCTCCCCGGGTAAGAGCGACCGCCTTCATCCCATATGCTCGCCACATTTACTGTATGAGGTTCGGGTAGTGTTGGATTTTGTTTTGTTCTGCAAACTCATCCGCCTCAAATCAGCCTCATATGTGTTTCTTGTTCATCGAGCCAGGACTTTGCCTCCGGCTTCCTTCAGATTCCACCTCACGATGGACACCCTTGCCATTGGCTAATGGTTCCCACTACCAAGCCCATAGCGGACTTTCACCGCCAAGCTGTCACCCATGCCGGGCACACAGACAAAATGGATACATTATAATGTATCCAGAGCAAGAAAACCTGCAAAAACCATCTACTTACTATTGATTAATGTGGCTACCTGAAATATTGGGAAATTAGCACCTGTAAGAGAAAACGTTACTAACAATATGAATTTTTAAAGTGTATTAATCTCTCTTCACTGATTGTAGCAGATTATAAAATAAAAGATTTTCCGCAGAGAAACAGCGTAAAATCTTCCTTCCATTCTTAATTCTTATATTTTAATTATTAATTTTAAAAACTGTGATAAAACACAGTTTTCAATTAGTATGGTTCTTTTTAAATTCATATTTAATGGCTAGAAATTCTTCAAGGTCATTCATGAATTGATAGAGCATAGCCCTGTTCTCAAACTCTTCCCTGGTGCTAGGCAGGTTCATTACCTTGTAACTCTCTCTTAGTGAATTTAAGTCTTGGAGAAGCCCCAGTGCAGTATTCTGTTCATGTAGTTCCTTGGCCACCTTTTCAGTAAATTCGGCCATCATTATAGTCTGCTCATAGGTCATGAAAAACCGGCGGAAGTGTCCCCTCAATCTTTTTAGGGTATGCAATTGCTGTACCCTCATTTCCATATATTCTACGTAATAGTTGCTTTCAGAGAACAAGTAATTGTTTGAGTTCCTATAGGCCCTCTTTCTTGCGGCTTCCAATCTACTTTCTAAACCGTTAAATAGTTCTTCTTCCCTTATAGTTACATGCTGATTCCTTAAGGCCTGAGCCATATTTATTAGAATTGTCTTTATAGTCTCCTCGATATAACTTTGATCCTCTTTAAGCTGACCTTCTACACTGGGCATATAGAGATTAAGTAAAAGGGCTGTACCTGCCCCTACCAGCATTAATGACAACTCATTAAAAAGCCACTCTACTGCTACGGTGTTTTCCACCAATAGGTGGGTAACCAGTACGGAGTTAACAACTATTCCTTCAGCTACTTTTAGCCTTACAGCCAAGGGAATAAAAATTAATAGAAAGACTCCAAATACTAATGGATTATAGCCAAAAACAAGGAATAAGATTGTTGATATTGCTAATGCCAAAAAAAATGCACCTAACCGCTGAAGTGCTATTTGTACAGACTGTCTCCTGGTACTTTGGGTACTCAGGATTGCTATTACCCCTGCCGCCACAGAGTATTTAAGTCCAAGCTCCTTGGCAATCATCATGGCTATAGCAGCGCCAATAGCAGTTTTTATGGTACGGTATCCTATGAATTTCATAATTACTCCTTTCATTTATAGAAAAAGATATCTTCCAGTATGCAAAAAAGTTGTTAGAATGTACTTTCCAACAACTTTAATTTTTATGATAGCTACTTTTATATTCTTGGTTTTGAAACCTCGATTCTCATCCTTCGGCCACAAAGCTTCTGTCCATTGCATTTTTTTATGATATCTTCTACCACTTCGTCAGATACATCCACAAAGGTAAACTTATCCAGAATATCAATATTGCCTACATCTTCTCTGTTTACATCTGCATAGTTGTTGAAGAACTTAAGTATTAGCTTAGGATCAACCCTATCCATACGGCCTACACTTAAGAACAGTCTGATGAAGCTTGGGGCCGTATCTATAGAATTCTCTTCGTAATCGTAGCTTACTTCTTTACTGTATATCATTTCCATTAAAGCAGCAGCAACATCCACAAGATTGAACTCCTCATCCAACTCTGCTGCTAAAGGTACAAACTTCTTATATGTGTCCTTTTCCAGGGTAGCTTTCACTCTTGACAGCATATTCTTATACTTTGTGAGGAATATGTCGTCTACCGTAGGTATTTCTCTTCTCTTTATCTTACCCTTTGTTACCTTTTCAATCTGTTTAAGGGTCCTATACTCTCTGGCAGTAACCAAAGTATAGGCTATTCCCTCCCTGTTTGCTCTTCCTGTTCTACCGATTCTGTGTACGTAGGATTCTATATCCTGTGGCAGATCGTAGTTTATAACGTGAGTTACATTTTCAACGTCTATACCTCTTGCTGCCACGTCAGTAGCAACCAGAAATTCAATATTTCCCTCTTTGAACTTTCTTAAAGTGTTAAGTCTCTGATTTTGGTTCATATCACCGTGCATGCCTTCAACATTGTAGCCTCTGGCCTGCATGGCTTCTACCAGTTCATCAACACCCTTTTTAGTTTTGCAGAAGATTATTGCGGAAGTGGGTTCATCCACATCCAATATTCTGCAAAAGGATTCAAACCTATCCTTCTGTTTTATCTCATAGTAATACTGTTTAACAGTAGACACAGTCATAGCATTTTTTGCTATTGTTATGTGTTTTGTGTCACTCTTCATGTATCTCCTGGCTAGTTTTCTGATTTCATCAGGCATAGTCGCTGAGAACAGCATGGTCTGCCTTTCCTTGCTGCAACTGTTGATGATCTCTTCAATATCATCTATAAAGCCCATATTTAACATTTCATCAGCTTCGTCGAGAACTAAGAACTTTATGTCGCTTAAATCCATAACATTTCTTCTGATTAAATCCAAAACTCTTCCCGGAGTTCCTACAACTATGTCTATGCCTCTTCTAAGGGCACCGATTTGTCTTTCGATAGGCTGGCCTCCGTAAACCGGCAGCAGCTTTACCCTTACGTACTTTCCTATGCGGTTTAACTCGTCATTTACCTGAATAGCCAGTTCTCTGGTAGGTGTAAGAATTATGCTGTTTATCTTACCATCCATCCTCTTCATCTTACTTAAAATTGGAGCACCGAAGGCAAGAGTCTTTCCTGTACCGGTCTGAGCCTGACCTATGGCGTCAAACCCCTCCAATAGCACGGGTATAATTTCCGCCTGTATACTTGACGGCTCTTCAAAGCCCATATCATCTATTGCTCTAAGTACTTCCTTTGATAATCCTAATTCATAAAATTTATTTTCTTCCATTTATATTCCTTCTTTCAAACAATATTTTCGCATATTGCTTCTAAAACCATAATTCAGCCCACTTATATATCTTTGCTATCAAAGATATTATACCCACAAACAAAAACTCTATAAGAACTAATTCTTACAGAGTAATTTTAATTAAAACCATCTTCTAAAAACCTTATTCTTATTCAAATCAACGCCTATAGGACAAATATATCTATAACCAATTATAATCTTAAAATCAAATACGCAATCTAAGCCTATGCTAGTATATCACTATAAATTAAATTATGCAATATTTAATCTTCATTCCATGATAATTGGCCATTATATTTGCTAGCCATGGTATTACACTAATCTATATATACTATATCTCTATGGATAATCCTAATATAAATTTTAAAAAACATACATTCATATATACCTATTTGTGTAATTAAATGATATTTTTTAGTAGCATCCATTTTCTAACTTAAATATAATAAACCGTAAAGATAAAGAAGGAGCTGTACTATGAGTACAAACTTAAAAAGAAAAATTACAATACTTGAAGATTTGCTAGAAGACATACTTAGAGATTTAGAAGACCTACCCCTGATAAAATTTCATGAATACCGTGAACTAATGCTTGAAAAGATTTATGATTTTACCGACAAGCTTTTCCTGGCAGAGGAAGCTCCCTATGACAGTAGCGACATTTCTGATTACGATTATGACTACTACAACGAAGATGAAATCGAACACTATGTGGACGATGAGGAAGAGAGCTGATTATATATTTTTCATAATAATAAAGTCCAGCCCGGTTAGGCTGGACTTTATTATTGTTTATCATATTATTAGGAGGCTTCTGCCGCAACCACAGTTTCCTCAGTTCCTTCTTCAAGTTTTGTCATTGTAATTCCTGTATATCCGTAAATTACAGATACTATGGGGTTTATCCAATTCAGGAAAGCGAAAGGCAAGTAAGCAAGGGTAGCTACCCCTAGTGCTCCTGACATAAACATACCACAGGTATTCCAAGGAACCAGTGGGGATGTTAGAGTACCTGAATCTTCAAGTGCTCTGGATAAGTTCTTGGGATGCAAATCTCTTCTGTTATACTCATCCTTATACATCTTTCCCGGAATTACTATTGAGAGATATTGATCTCCGGTAACTATATTTGTAAAGATACAGGAAAGTATTGTTACTAATACTAGTGAACCGGTACTTCTAGCATAGGATAGAAGCTTTTCAACGATAACCTGCAGGAATCCAGACTTTTCCATTATACCTCCGAAAGTCATAGCGCAAAGAATCAGAGATATAGTACTCATCATGCTTTGAGCTCCCCCTCTGGTCAGCAGTAAATCTACAGCCTCAACCCCCGTCTCTGATACATATCCGGTGTTTAGCGCATTTAATATATCACCAATCCCCTTATTCTGAAATATTACTGCAAATATGGCACCAAGTAACGTTCCGGCAAATAATCCCGGTATAGCTGGAACCTTTTTTACAACAAGTATTATTACAATCACTGGTGGTATTAGTAATATAGGACTTATTGTAAATTGTTCCTGAATTCCATCTAAAAGTTGATTTATCTGTACGTAATCTAATTCCTTATTTGCATATTTCAACCCCAAAAGTCCATAAACCATAAGTGAAATGAGCAAACTTGGTGTTGTGGTGTATAACATATGTCTCACATGATCAAAAAGCTTTGCTCCAGCCATAGCCGGTGCCAAATTGGTTGTTTCGGATAGAGGAGAAATCTTATCTCCAAAATATGCACCGGATATAATAGCTCCAGCTACCAAAGGTGTATCGATGCCAAGACCTTGTCCAACTCCAAGTAATGCTACTCCTACGGTACCTGCAGTTGTCCAAGAACTTCCTGTTGCAAGTGCAACTATACAGCATATGATACAAGATGCCACAAGAAATACTCCCGGCGATAGTACCTTTAATCCGTAGAAGATCATAGCAGGAACAGTTCCGCTTAGTATCCATGCACCTATTACTGTTCCTATTATTATAAGAATCAGTATAGCTTGCATTGACATACTGATTGTGTCTATAATGCTTTTTTCCAGAACTTCCCATTTGCATCCCAATCTCATGGCCATGATTCCAGCAATCAAGGCTGCAAACATAAGAGGAATCTGAGCACTGCCTTCAAATTTTATTATGGTAACCGAAAGAAAAATAATCAATGCAATAATTGGAATAAGAGCTTCCCATATATATGGCTTTCTTACGTTGTTCATCATCTTCACCCTTGCGTATTATTTTAATAAGAATTATGAAAATTTATGCTTTCTTCTATGTTGATAAGCACATTAATTATATCAGCTCTGCATCAAATATCAATAATTATTTTTAAATTTCCTTAACATTCTTCACAAACTAAAATTATGCATAATTATAAATATAGACCTCCAAAAGTATTAGTAACCTTTGAAGGCCTTGTAAAAATAATTATAGTTTTTGTACATTAATTGCCATAGGTCCCTTTTTTTCTTCAACTACGTCAAAAGTTACTTGGCTTCCTTCATGAAGCTCCTTATCATTAGCTTCCCCTCTGATACTGTTCTTGTGTACAAATATCTCATCACCATTATTGGCAGAAATAAAACCATAGCCTCTTTCGTTATCAAACCACTTAACTACTCCGGTATACATGCTCATATTATGCATCTCCTTAAGTAATAAATTTACGCTACAGTTTTATTATTTCTTATATTGAGTTTCTATATTCAGATACCAATAGTATTATCCCAGTGCCACATCCAGTATCATCATTATTGCAAAACCCAGCAGTGCTCCAATGGTTGCAATATCCGTATGCCTTCCTTCCTGTGCCTCAGGTATTAACTCTTCCACCACTACATATATCATTGCTCCCGCAGCAAAGGAAAGGGCATAAGGAAGTATGCTCTGGATTTCTACTACTGCTACCGCTCCAATTACTCCAGCAATAGGCTCTACGATACCGGAAGCTTGACCGTATATAAAGCTTTTAAACCTGGAAAAGCCTTCTCTTCTTAAAGGTATTGAAACTGCCGCTCCCTCAGGAAAGTTTTGTATTCCTATACCTATGGCCAAGGCAACAGCTCCTGCTAAAGAGGCAGTAGGTAGATCTGCAGCTATAGCGCCGAAGGCAACTCCAACAGCTAGTCCTTCAGGTATATTATGCAGGGTAATTGCTAAAACCAACAGAACACTTCTTTGCCAGCTGGTCTTTATTCCCTCCGCCTCTTCTACCGGTGCACCAATATGTAAGTGAGGCATGATCTTATCTACTAAAAGTAAGAACGCTCCTCCTGCCAAAAATCCTGTCACTGCAGGTACCCACGGTGTTTTTCCTGCCTGTTCTGCCATCTCTATGGCTGGTGAAAGCAGTGACCAGAAGCTTGCAGCTATCATAACTCCTGCTGCAAATCCAAGCATTCCGTTCAAAACATTTTTATTGATACTTTTAAAGATAAACACCATAGCTGCACCCAAGGCTGTCAGAAACCATGTAAAAAGTGTTGCTAAAAGTGCCTGAAGCACCGGTGTTAATCCTGTAAACCAATCTACAATCATCTATTTATCAACTCCTTAATCTAGTGGAAATTATTGTCCATTTAGTTTATTATATTTTATATAATGGGGCTTTACAACACCATTTTTCTTCCCAGGTCTATTGCACCGCCATATTATTAGTATGTCATAATAAGAAAAAACGACTCAACTTTCAGGCTGAGTCTCTGCGCTTTAGTTTATTATCAATTTTTTCTATCAGTTCTTTTACTCCGGCTTCATTAATTGGTGCCCCATCATGCCACATCACTTTTTCTTCCTTTTCCTTGCCAAAGTATTTTGCCTTCATAATTATTTCCGGTCTGTACTCAAAATGTAAAATATCAAAATGCCACCACTTTCCACCCCAAATGAAATTATTTTTTTCAAACAATTCTACCAGCTCTGTTGGATAACTTGATAGTCTTTTCTCTCCTTCTTTATGAGATACCCATTTCCAATAATCCCTTTTGTCTCTTGCCAGGTCAATGGCAATGCCAAAAGAGTGAGGACTTAGTCTATTGGTGCCTGCTATTTTTCGGTAATTAAAGCTGCCGCTGAAAGGGAAGACATAATTCTCAATTCTGCCATTACTTTTGCAAAGAGGTATTAGTTCTTCCATCACCGACCTTAGGGCCTCTGCAGCCTGATTATTTTTATTAAATTGGCAATTGTGATATCCAACCTTTATATTTGTAAGATTTTTATTGATTACACTTTGACTTCCTCCATATACCTCTGCCAGTAAATCATAAACCCTTGCCCGTCCAGGATCAAAGTTTTCTGCCATTAATTTCTTAGTGGCAGTAAGAGGATATATCTGTTCAAGCATATCCTGTACGTCCGGATTTGAAAGTTTCTCTTCATGATTTTTCTTTCTTTTATCATCATAAAGAATCTTTTTGCCGGATTTCATTATAATATACACTTTACCATTTACGTCGCCGCCCTCAATGTCTTTTACATACTCCGGATATGCCATCATAAGGCATAACAAATCCTGCTTCATTGTCCTTATGTATTTTTCATCTACGGGATTCCCTGCAGCAGCCATCCCGTTAACAGCATTTACTATTGCTTCTATAATACTAAAGAATCCAAAGATAATTAATCCTATTGCAATTTTTTTCATATGGCTTCACCTCTCAGTTATTATTCTTACCAATGGCAAAGCTTATATGTAGAACAAAACCATCATTTAGCCCATAAAACTCTTTAGTATCTGTACTGATTCTTACAGACTCACCTGAAAAATGTTTGGTATCTATTGTAACTGTCCCATCAAATATATCTGATTTGAAGAGCCTTCTCGAGTACGTTCCGCTTATTTTAATGGGTACTTTTTTAGTATTGCCCTCATTTCCTAATTGAAACATTAACGCTATAAAAGTATGGTTAACTTTTCTTGGATAACTAAAAATCTGATGTTTTATAGTAAAAAATAATTCTAGCTAATATTAGGTTACGAACACTCCTTAATATTGTTATTACCTTAGCCACACTTTTTTACCAAAATAGTTTCCATCAATATTGATAAACAAGTAATAATATTCATTATATCACAAAATGGATTAATATGGAAATATATTATATTTAAATCGTAAATACAGTCTGTTTTTCTGTACTCAAATCTTTTTAATTGACCATAATAGCTCCTGTTGTTAAAGATAACCACAAAACAATCCATGTAAACATGCATTCGTGTCACAATATGTTAAATTCTTTCCATTTACCCCAAACAACATTTATAGTAACATATATACATAGAATATTGTTTCTAAGCATTGGTTAAATTCAATAGTTTCTCAAATTTCAATATTGCACGACATAGCTTGTAGCTATTCTTTCATCTTGATTTTCAAGAATGTGTTTGAGATAGATCCACTATATATTAATAACTATTCTTTAGCAAAAACATCTTGTCATTAATATCTGCATTAACATAAAAACCATCTTTATATACCCTGTACAAGGTACTAATTAATTTTCTAGTTTTATAATCCTTAAAATATTTCTTTTTAAGTCTCGTACAAAAGTATGAATTACCGCTATTAAACCCACCTCATAACTCTTGCCCTTATGTTTTTTGTACCAATAGTCAATTACCTGATAGACTCCGTCCATCAGGTCTTTAAGCATCTCTCTTCTTTTATAAAAATAATTTCTCAGTTCCTCAGGTATAGTAAATACACTATGTCTATGTACTACATTTAGCATATTCTCTTGCTGCTTTTCTACCCATTTCAGCGTGTATAGCCTTCCACATTTCACACAGAACTTACTTTTACAAGCAAACCCTGCTTTAATACCCTCTCCACAATTGAAACACATGTACTCAGCGTAACCTTTATTAATGTCTCCACAATGAAGAGATTTTTCAACCACATTAAAGATATGCTCTCGCATATCTTTAGGCAATCTATATGATAACTTATCTTTGAATTCATACCATTTATGTTCCAGAATCATTTTTATGGTTATCTTATTCATAGCAATCACCTAGATAAATACAGATACACTTAAATAATCAAAGTTATCCACAATTTCTTAAATACATAATTTCCTATAGAGAAATAAATATGAAGCCAATTAATGGCTTCTATCTTTATCACTTTCTCTATTTTTATCTGTCAATTCTTCCGAAGCCTCCATGCTCATCCTCATCTTGGAAAGTGTACCGATGCCGGTGTTATTAATTTTATGGTTTTTTCTTACCCTTTTGATACTTCTCATTACTAAATATGCAGACGAGTATACAGCCACTATTATCAGGCCTGCAATAAGCCCAGATCCTTGACCAGGAACTAAAGGCATGCTTACTATTATGGCTACAAGTCCCGTCAAGGCTATCCAATCTGAATAAGGATAAGCTGGCATCTGGCATTTCCCGTTAGGTGGACAACCATATTTTTTCCTGAAGCGGATGTGGGTTGCTAAAATAACAGCATAGGTAAACAGGAGGGCAAAGCCACTGGAGCTTAGTAAAAATATATATACGGTCTCCGGTAGGATAAGGCTCATAGACATTCCAACCAGCATAGCTATTCCGGAAAAAATTATTCCCCTCCTGGGTACATCCTCCATTGTTTTAAGCCATTTAGGCGCTTGGCCGTCCAAAGCCAAGGACCGTATCATTCTCCCTAAGCCAAACATAGCTGCCAGCATAGTTGATAGTATTGCAGTGATTAAAACAATATTAAGTACTGTACCTGCCCAATCAATTCCCCACCGGTTTAAGGCCGCTACCATGGGACTGATTTCTTCGTTTAGGGCATCAGTTGGTACTAACGGCATTATCACTGCTATGCAGATTACATATAAACCAACTAAAGTAAATACTGTATAGTTTATTGCTTTTGGAACAGTCTTAACGGGGTTTTGTGCCTCCGAGGCTGCCAATCCGATAGTTTCAAATCCGGCATATGTAAGCAGTACTATGAGCATACTTCCTGCAACACCTCCAAGCCCTGCAGGAAATAGCATTTCCCGGTTTAATTCACCTAATCCTACCCTTGTAATCCCAGGCATGATTCCACTGATTATAGATAAGGCCATAAGAATAAAAGCTATAATTGCAAGGAGTTTTATAGCAGCCAGACTGCTTTCCAGCTTACTTAAATTGTCTGCGCCAAGTAAGTTGATCAAAGTTACAGCTATGATTATCATTGAGCCCACCAAAGAAATAGAGATATCTGGTAACCATTCTCTGATTAAGAGGGATACCGCCGTGGCTTCACTGGACATTGCCAGGATTAGTCCTGTCCAGTAAACCCAGCCCACAACAAAGCTGACACCTGGACCAAATACATCTCCCGCAAAGCTTCGGAAAGACCCGGGAGCTGCATTTGCCACTGTCATTTCGGATAATGAATATAATATAAAATACACCAGAACTGCACCTAAGACATATGAAATTAGTACAGCAGGACCTGCAGCTTTTATTGCTACAGAAGAACCAAGAAAAAATGAACCACCAACTACAGTTCCCAAAGCCATCATGGCTAACTGCCACGCAGACATGCCTCTATGATTACCCATAAAAATTACCTCCCAGTATAAGTTCATTCTTATGGTAGTGTTCCACAAAAGCAGCGTATTAATTTAAAATTTTTTCACTTATTCCCCCTAATTGTCTCTAAGGTTTCCTTGTTTTCTTTAACTTCTATTAACTTTTCATATAAATCCAAATTAGCATCTATTGATTTATAAATTTCTGTATTTTTTATCCATACTGGTTTTCTCAGAGCCCGATTGAGAATTTACATGTTGATTTTCTACAATACAATATTAATTATTGGGTTAATAAACTCCAATGGGTGGGATTAAACATATATGTATATTATTATAATGCATGAAAAAATATAAACCATGTTTTACTTTCAAAAGTTTTGTGCTATATTAAATAGTATTGATTCCCAACTATATGTTATGGAGGCAAGTATGTTTATCAATATTAAATCTCTTAAATCAAAGTTATTGAAAAAGGGCAGCTTCAGTAAAGCTATATTATTCTCCTTTATAATATCCGTGGTAGCCTGCTTTATATTACAATTTTTTCAGTTATCTCATAATATATGGGCAGTTACTAACTGGATAGTACAGAACATTGGTATATTCGTGCTTAGCTTTGTTTTTATATTCTTCCTTCAGCTCTTCCTGCTTTCTATTATTGGAAATCTATATTATAGTTCAACAGTGACCTTTATTATTCTTGTAGCCATAGGATATTCAAACAGTAAGAAGATATCTGTGTTGGGCGAGCCCTTGTATCCAATAGACTTTTATCAGATAAGAAATATAAAGTCCCTTTTTGAAATGATTGGAGGAAGTGTTTCCTTATTGCATATTATAGGTATTTTGCTCCTTTGCGGAACATTTGTGTACTTATATAAAAAACTTCCTAAGATGAAAGTTTCAATTCGATTAAGAGTTATTACCTTTACCTTATCAATATTTGTAATCTATTCCTACTTACATTTTAGCGAAGGTTTTATAAATGTTCTTGCTGCCGGCGCCGGAGTAGAGGTTGTGCTTTGGAACCAGCCGGAGAATTATGAAACTAATGGCTTCGTCTTTGGCCTTCTCTCCAATCTGGAAAACAATGTTATGGAGGAGCCTGAAGCTTATTCAGAAGAGACCATAAATCAAATAGTTGAAAAATATAAACTCAAAGCCAATGAGTATAATAAGCAAAGAAATGTTTTGACCAAAGGTGAAAAGCCAAATATTATCTTTGTCATGGATGAAACTTTTTGGGATCCCACAAGACTTGAAAGCCTAAGTTTTAGTGAAGATCCTATAAAGGAGCTATACGAGATTATGTCAAAACATTCCTCAGGCTTGCTTTTATCTCCTGAGTTTGGTGGTAATACTGCCAATGTAGAGTTCGAAGCCCTTACCGGTCTATCCATGTATAACTTGATACCGAGCTCTATACCTTATCAGCAGTCACTAAGCAAGGAATCCGCCTTTCCTTCTATTGTGAGCCTCTTGGAGGATAAGGGCTATGATACCCTGGCCATACATCCATATAAAAAAGTTTTCTACTCAAGAGACAGTGTCTATTCTGCCCTAGGCTTTAATAGTTTTTTAGGTGAAACTGATATGAAGCATATCAGCAGACTAAGCGAGAACGCCTATGTCTCAGACCAAGCAGTGGTAGATGAAGTACTGGACAAGTTGCAGAACACTGATTCGCCGATGTTTATTCATGCTGTAACCATGCAGAACCATCTTCCTATACAAGCGGGAAGACACGGTACAAATTCTATCACCATAACCGGCCTGGAAGGGGAATTAAAAGAGGAACTGGAAACCTACTCTCAGGGAATAAAGCAATCTGCTCTTGCAATGAGGAATTTGACAGATGCCCTATCAGAGCTTACTGAGCCTACTATAGTTGTATTTTTCGGAGACCATCTCCCCTCCTTCAGCACCTCTGTTTATGAGGAAGCAGGGTTCACAAAAGCTGACCCCCATGAGAGTGAAAGATTAAAATCAGAAACTCCTTTGTTTATTTACTCTAATTTTTCCATGGAGAAAAGAGCTTTAAACACTATGAGTCCTGCATTTTTAGGTGTGACCTTATTAGATATGTTAGAACAACCCCTTAGCCCTTACTATGCAATGCTTCAGGATATAAAATCCCGCATCCCCGGGCTCAAGCTGGATGTAATGGTAGACTCAGATAATAATATAAAAACGGAACTTACAGCAGAGGAGAAAAGCTTACTTGAGGAGTATAAGCTGATTCAGTACGATTTGCTGAAGGGAAAGAAGTACTCTTGTCCCTTGATGTTCAATGATAGCGATATGCATCAATAAAACTCTCTTGGAATTGAGCAGAAGTACCAATTAGATTTAATTGACAATGGACATTAATTGTCAATTGTCCATTGTCAACTGTCAATTAGAAAATTGTGTACTAAAGGAAAATAGCATCTCCAATCTATCAAACCTCACATTGTTCGATTTCTATGGCATAATTACCGCAGTTTTCGCAAACCATGATGCTTACAATATAGCTGTCATCAACAAGGCCCTTGTTAAGAAGGCTTGTGAAGTATTCTTTTCTGCCCTTGTCAATATTGCTGGTAACATAGGCTGCTTCCTTTGTATATAGGAAAAAGTGGTACTCTAAAAACTTGAAGTACTTTTCCTTTTCAGCCTTGCCCTTTAAGCAATTATCACAAGGGCTATCATAGTACTCCAAAGAAAAACTTACGTCCTCAGCTTCATTTAACAGGGTCATTATTTTAGCTAGGTCTATACCACTGACAGGTTTCTCTTCATCATTCAAAAAATAATCCAGATTATCTTCTCCAAGTTCATAGGTCTTATCTTCATATGTAAATTTATAATCTTCCATATCTACCCTCCATAAGTTAAATTTTTATAGCTTTATTATCTCTTGTCTTACCATCTCAATGTATTTTTTAATAGAACTTAAATTGAACCATATCCTTTTATTCACGTCCCCTTCATCCTTGTCTTCAGGCTCCTCTATGCTTACGGTCTCTTTTGGGATATCACTATTTTCAATTTCAAGACTTTTTAGCACTTTCACATACTGTTCCAGAATTATGGTTGCCTTTTCATCCTCTTCAGGATTTCCTCCATGGCTGCATAGAATGAAGTTTATATCATAGGCCAGATGATTGATGTCTCTGAAGCATTGGAGTATCCTTTCTATTGTCTCCAGTTTCTCTATTTGAAGCCTCCTGAAGGAGTACCTTGCTTCCTTTATCATTGTGGTTGTGTTTGAATATACTAAGTCTAAATCATTAAAGATAGCTGAAAAAATGCTTATATAGTCTCTGCTTCTGTTTTGGCAGCTCTGTTTTAGTTGCTTTTGAGTATATTCTAGTCCATTTATAAGCTGAAGCTTTGCAAAGTTTAATCTCTTATAAGCCAAACTTCTGTAGTAGAAGAAGGAAAAAATAAAATTAAAGATAATGGCTATTACTACCCCTGTGCCCAAGGCTGCAATTCTTAACCTGAAGGTTAGCCATACACTGGGCTCCCCAGCTGCATTTAATTGGGCATATTGGGTCATATATATACAGGTGAAAATGGCAACCGGTGAGACCATCCTCCAATTAATCTTTAGTGAAACAAATAGGGTTAAGGCCATAGAAATAGCTATGGTGTATACATTTATCCCCAAAAGCAGGATTAATACCGCAGTACATGCTGCTCCTATGGTGGAAGAAACCAGCTGACTCACTCCGCTTTTTATTCCAATGATATTTATGGGTTCAAGATTATACATAACTCCTAGCAGAACGGAAATCATATCAAGCCTTGTAATGGGCAGGGCCATACCAATAAGATAGCCTGCAGCTATAGCCGCTATGGACTTCACTATATATAATTTGGAATCAAATAACACGGCTTCTTTTCTCAGCCCTAAAGTGCTTAGTAACTTTTCCATATAAACCTCCAAAGTATTGCTTTTAATTTTTAAACTTTAATATAACAATTCATACAAAAACTGCAAAGGCTGTATACCTCTGCAGTTTAAAGCTCTGTTATCTCATACATTTACTGACCTAATTTCTTAATCTCAGTGCATCAGTGGAATAGGTATCAGAAGTAAAGGCTGTTCTTATATAATTACTAATGTCCTTACTGCTCTTTTCTTCTATGATCTTTAAGAAGCCCTCCAGAGTTGCATTTTTAAATTTATAGGTCTGGTAATAGGTTCTAAAAATCTCCATAAACTTTTCTTCGCCTACTTGTCTTCTTAAATCCTCTAAAACCACAGGACCTATTTTATAAACTATTACACTGAACTCGTTCCAAGTATACTTGTCCGTTGAACGATATATAGGACTTGTGTATCGGTAGGAATTATCTAAAAATGACCCCTTCACCCCCAGTGGGTTATCTTTCCCAAATAAGTCTTCGAAAAACAATGCAGTAGCATAGGAGGTAAAGCTTTCATCCAGTATAGGGTCTTCAAATTCATTATTACCTATTGTGGAATAAAACCATTGATGGGCGGTCTCATGAACCACAGCCTCATCATAGAAAGTCAGTTCATTTGCATTATAGTTCTCACTCATTTTACCATATGGCCCCATTTGTGTTACAGTGGGATATTCCATAGCTCCGCCGGAAAGATAGGATTCTACAACATCATATTCCGGATAAGGATATTTGCCAAAGGTATCGTTAAAATACTGTAAGGACTTACAAGCCAGATCAAGCATTCTCTTTGCCGTACTTTCCTCATACAGATAATAGCTGTTTACCTTAACTCCATCCACTTCCTTTGAAACAACTTTATATTCAGAACTCATGAACAAAACAAAATCCCTGGTATTATCCGCCTCAAAAATGTTCTTATTTAAATCGCCTTCATTTTTCTTAGCAATCTGCACTCCTGTGGTGATTACAACAACATCTTTTGGAACTGCGATTTCAACCATATAATCGGAGCAATCACTATAGTTTGACTCACCAACAGGATGAAATGGGTTTTCATCCCAAGAACCTTCTGTTTCATCATATATGGAGAGAATGGGATACCAGTTTGTTATAGAATACTGATTTCTGCAATATCCTAATCTGTCCTGGCTATAAGGTATCTTTAAGGTAAAGTCTATGGTAACCTCCCCAACCTCGCCAGGCTTTAACTCCTTATTTAGTTTTATTTTCAATATTTGATTGTCCTCACTATAGGACATAGCTTCTCCGTTATAGTTAACTCTATCTATCTTTATATCCCCTATCTCTATTTCAGCGAGCTTTGGGGGAGTTCCCCCAATACTTGGCCTTGTCTCTGCAGTGTTGTAGGAATCAGGATATAGGTGGAACACTATATCTTTCAGGCTTGTATTGTAATTATTTCTGAATTTTATCTTCTGGTGTCCAAGAATTTTTTTGCCTTTTTCATCAAGAGCTATCTGCAGCTTATAGGCATTTCTGTTCTCCGTAAGCCTAAGCTCCTCACCATCCTCCCATTCCCTAGGATGTGTGATTTCTTCCTTTGCAGTATCCTCAGCTTTATTTTTCCCGCCCCCTTTGGAATTTACCTCCTGCTGTATTGTAGTTTGCCGGGAGACAGTTACACTGTTATAAACCAAGTAGCCCCCTACAGGAACGGACAGTGTCAGCGCCATGATAAGGCCAATAATAACTTTTTTATTTCTCATAATTTCCTCCTCGTAAAATCATCCTTCTATGACCACATGTATATATTATCATAATACCCAAATAAATAGAAATAATATCATTTTATAACCTTAAATATTTTATAATTCATCTTATCCAGTTTAAGTCCCTTTTCAAGGCTAAGCTCTTCCCCAGTAATTGCATCCCTTACCCTTGACGCAAAAGGGGTTAAGATTTCCTTGGCTTCATCATTGTTGTTTATGGCCATAATCATCGTTTCCTCATCATTACTTCTCTCAAATACAATTACATTATCTTCCAATAACAGTGGTTTATAGTCTCCATAAACCAATACCTTATTATTCTTTCTGAGGGCTATGAGCTTTTTATATAGGTCTAACAGCTCTATGTTCTGTCCTTCCTTTTCCCATATCATGCAGCTTCTGCACAAGGGATCATCACCGCCGGTCATGCCAATTTCATCTCCATAGTATATATATGGTACGCCAATAAAAGTGAACTGAAAGGCTATGGCCAGCTTCATTCTTTCCACTTTCTCATCACATTCTGTCAAAAATCTCTTTGTATCATGGCTGCCTAGGAGATTCCACAACTGCCTGGTTATGCTTTGCATATAGTTAGTTCTGTTGGCTGTTATAATATGATTAAACTGCTTTTCATCTATAGTTCTCTTGGCAAAGAAGTCTACCATTGCTCCCTTGAAGGGATAATTCATAATGGAATCCAGCTCATCCCCACCCAGGAAAGAACTGGCTTCGTGCATGATCTCACCCACTATGACAGCATCCTTATTGACAGATTTAATTCTCTTTCTGAAGGCCTTCCAGAAACTATGATCAACTTCATCACAAACATCCAGCCTCCAGCCGTCTATGCCAACTTCCTTAACCCAATACTCCCCAACATTCAAAAGGTATTCCCTAACTTCAGGATTAGCAGTGTTAAGCTTAGGCATTGCAGCAACCTCGTTAGAAAAGGTATAGTAATTTACCTTTCCGGTGCTGACCGGGTACCCTTCTGGGAAAAACCAATCAGTGTATTTAGAGTCCTCCTGCTTTTCCAGAAGGTCTTCAAAGGCAAAAAAGTCACTGCCGGAGTGGTTGAATACCGCATCAAAGACAATCCTTATACCCCTCTCATGGCATTTCTCTGCCAGTTCCTTTGCAAGGTCCACAGTACCAAAATGAGGGTCTATTTCATAGTAGTCTGCGGTATTATACTTGTGATTTGAGGTGGATAAAAATACCGGAGTAAGATATATAAGATCTATCCCTAAGTCTTTTAAATAATCAAGCTTATCAATAATTCCCTGAAGGTCACCGCCAAACATTGATGTAGATGAAACAGGCTGCCCCCATTCCAGTGTATTTTCCGGATCATTGGTCTCATCCCCATTACAAAACCTGTCCGGGAATATTTGATATGCTACTGCTTCCTGCATCCACCTGCATTCCTCATAGACGTCAGCCTTGCCGATATAGGCATACTGGAAAGCTGTGGCTTCGTTATTCTCCAGTTCCTTCTCCCTTAGACCTCTTTCATCTAAGAATATCCTGCTGCCATTCTTATCTGTCAATTCGAAATAGTATCTGTATCTGTTCTTCTCAACATGAATGTCCGTTTCAAAATAATCAAACAGATCAGTCTGAGCAAAAAGCTTCATTTCATTTACTTTAAAGGGGCCCTGAAAATCATATCTGCATTTATAATATACCTTACAGCTGGTCAAGTCATTTCTGGCTGCTCTCACTCTAACCGTCAGTGTGTCCTTGTCCTTCGCATAGGCATATGGAACATTTGTAATATGAAATATGGCGTGCTTGTTCATAATTCTATCCCCCATTACTTTTATATTTGATCTTTATTATGTGTTAATTATATCAAAGCTATCTTCGGTCACTTGTATATAGTTAATATTTTTTGTACATATTTTCGCCCACTTGTATTGACTGGAGATTTTACTGATGTTACATTCAAATCATATATATTATTATCTTTCTATGAGGTGATTATTATAATACTTGATGATTTCATATCGGATAAATACTTTTTTAACCCCACCATTTCATTGCTTATAGAATCCAGCGCCAAAGCAGATATATTAGATTTAATCAGAAAAAAACATTTGCAGGAGCTTCAAGAGGAAGTTTCCTTTGAGCATAAGAAAAATGACTTGTTTATGTGGAATGTGGTATATATAAGAGAGGTTTTAGCTAAGGGCACCTACAAGCAGAATATTCATCTGCTGTATAACAAGCTCTACTTCAAAATTGCCAAGGCAGCCAGCATAAAAGAGCTTCAACAAATTGAACTGGAAATTGCCTCATCCTATCTGGATCTTCTAATACATGACGCAGAAGTTACCGACACCTTTGTAGTAAATAAGCTCCTCCAATATCTCCATATTAATATTGAGAGCCATATATCCCTGGAACGGTTGTCAAAGGACTTAAAGATATCCATAGGTTATGCCTCCGAATGCTTCAAAAGAAAAATGGGCATTACACTGATGCAGTATGCCAGAAAAATAAAGGTGGAAAGGGGAAAGACCCTGCTATTAAGCACTTCCAAAAGTATCTTGGAGATATCTATGCTGCTAGGCTTTTATGATCAGAGTCACTTTACCAGAACCTTCAAGTCCCTTACAGGAGTAACCCCTACAGAGTACAGAAATCAAAACTATCTTTGAGACCACTGCTGGAAAAGCTTTTTATTATCACCTATATGTCTTCTATGCAAGTATGCCGATAAACTACTCATATAACTTCCTTGATCTTTGAAATATGGAAGGAGTGTTTTCCATGTAATTTGAAAGGGTATCTCGTTAATTCTGAGATACCCTTGTTTTATTCTATATCACCGCCATTTTTTATTATCTTACTACCAATGTCATAACTTTTCAATAGGTGTTCCTTCTCTTCCTCAGACTTTACTTCTCCCTTAATTTCGTTGCCCTTAATAACTACGGAGTTTCTATTGGTGTTTACTAGTATTCTTCCCATGACATGGTCTCTATACTTTGAATCTTCAACTCCCAGCATATATAACACAGTGGGCATTATATCTGTTTGGCCGCCATAGGTCTCAATGACTGCAGGTTCTATTCCCTTGGCATAAATGATAAGGGGAATCTCTTGGTCATACTCCTTCCACCAGTCTCCGTCAAAGCTTAGCTTTTGAATATCCTCATTATAGTACTTGTGAACTCCCGCATGATCACCATACAGGACAACTACGGTGTTATCCAATATTCCTGCCCTATCTAATCTGTTAATGAACATCTCCACCTGTTTATCTGTATACAGGGCACTTTCAAAATATCCACCCAGATAGCTTTCATCTATTTCCTTGGGTAAATTTAATACTCTATACTTTTTATCTATCTTATAAGGACCGTGGTTGGACATGGTTGGTGCATGTACATAAAAAGGCTCAGGTAGTTCTTTCATCTTATCCGACAGCTGACTTAAAAAACTTCTGTCTGAGAGCCCATAGCCAACCCTCTCCTCATAACGATACTTGTATACATCCCATATTATATCCACTCCAAAACCGTTCCGGTGAAGCTCCGTCCAGTTGAACTCGGCAGGATAATCACCGTGGGTTGCTACGGTAGTATATCCTTCATTCTTAAGTATTCTTGCCAAGGATTTAGGATAAACTACTTCACCATAGTTTGTGGCGGTTATGCACTCCCCCAGTGGGAAAATTGAGGTATTAACCATTAGGTCGCAGTCTATACTGTTTCCACCATTATTTTGTTGGTAGATATTATTAAAGTATAGGCCCTCTTTTGCTAACTTATTTATAAAGGGTGTTATTTCCTTGCCATTGACTTCTCTGTTAAGAATAAAATTCTCAAAGGACTCCAATTGAAGGAAAATAACATTTTTACCTTGAAATATCCCTTTATACTCGTTATCCGGCAGGCCTTCTTTGTTTTGTGAAAGCCACTGCTTTATTTCCTCCATATCTTCTCTGCTGGTAGGTTTCATTGCCCTATTAATAATGGTGTAGCCCTCGTACAAATGGTATCCTATAGGCCCTGGAGCCCTTACTGACATTAAAGGTGTCCACCCTTTTTTAAAGAGCTTTTTATGCCAGCTAGATGTTCCAACTACATTTATTAAACAGTAGGATATAAGTATTCCTATTATTGCTATAGATAAGGAAATTCCAAATTTTTTAGCAGCCCTTAACGAGCTATTTCTTATATCTCTTAGCTTGATCCAAAAAACTAAAAATATAATATCCGGAACAAATATTATATCTATGGGCTGTGCATTGAACAGAGATCCTTTCAAGGGGTTAAAGGTTCCTGGTGAGACTATATTCTTTAAACCAAGAAAATCTCTATTCACCCTAAAATACCATAAATCTGCAACCAATAGTACCGTATATAAAATATCAAAAATCAAATAAAACTTAATTTGCCGTCCTTTTGAAAACAGATAGCCAAAAGAGAATATTAATAGGGCAAAGAAGAGGTAAACATACCAAAACTCAAAGCTTACATTGCTCCACTTTAGGGTTTTAGCCTTAGTACTTTCCAATAAGGCTAAAAATATTATTGTTTTGGCCAATACTGCAAAGAGTATCGTTGTTCTAAGTTTTACTATAGGCTCCGGCTTTAGGTTTCTGTATACACCGGAATAAAGCTTTTTTCTCAAACTAATATTCATGATTGATTCAGACCTTCTATTTTAATTTATTTGTTAGCTTTCTTACTGATTGATAATATGAGCTTATTAAGGCACCAGCAAACTGACACCACCAGTATTATATCAAAAATAAAATTAAATAAGTATAATTGCTTTGCGGTGTCAGCCTCACCGTTGCCCACATAGGGCATAGGAAACTGCAGTACACCTATGAACATTATACCCCAGAGCAGATGCAGCTTTTCTACTATCTCATCAACTTTTTTATTTTTCATATAAGTATATATGGAAACAAGTAAAACGGAGAAATAGATAAATACAATAAAAATTAATTTCTTTGGCAATTTTCCCTCTCTAAAGGATGACCATAGGGTAAATCTGTTAAATTCCCGGATTGGTTCTTCACTATAACTTCTACTGTACTTTCCCAGGGAGGTACTGGTATAAAAAGCCTTTCCTGCGGTATATTCCATACCCTGAATAAGCCTCAGCGGGTGAGTTAAATAAAACTTTGCCAGCTTTCCATTGCTGATCTTGCTATAGAATTCCTTCTCCGTAATCTCTGTACGCGGCACATACTTTACATACTCACTGCTGTCCAGATAGGCATGCTTCCCTGCCTCTACAGCCATCTCAGGGTTAAGCCCCAGGTCTATCAAATCCTGCTCCGGAGTCTTTGATCCCTTCAAAACACCATAGAACACGGAATTGTACTGGGTATCCTTACTGATAGCCCCATTAACCATATTTATTTGTATAGGGTAGATTAACAAAAGAAAGTAACAAAAGCACAGCACCACAAAGGTTCTGCCCTTCAACTGTCTGCGGCTTTCCCACAGCACCTTTCCCAACATAACCGCCATCACCGGTACAGCGGTTATTACCTGCATTTTAGAACCTAAGAACAAAAAGGCTGCAATAAATAAGAATATTATTGCCCTGAACCTCTTTTTTTCATCTTTTATGGTTTTGCTCTGATAGGTGTAATATAGCCAAGCTGCCATAAACAGCATCAGGCTCGTTATCATCATAGGCTCTCCATATAGGCTGTTAAACCAGATCAGATAATTGCCATCTAGGAAAATACCCAATCCTATCAGGGCTAAGGCAGTAAGAGTTATCTTACTTTTAACATTTATGTATTTCAATATTATAGCCATTGAAAAAATATATATGGCCCCATAGGCCACCGCTAGATATCCTGTTTTAAAGATGTCTTGCCCGAAGAGCTTACAGATAAAACTTATTATTGTGATTAAATAGGCCATGGTAGTTGATACAAATCTTACAAGAAACTGATAAACTCCCATCTGGGAAATCTTATAGTCTGTTACGGTATAGTCGTAAAATCTCTTAAAGTCCGGATTGCTTTTATCTTGGTCAGTAAGCTCTAAACCGGACACAGCCATCACCCTATCAAAGTCACCTTGGTCTGCTACCCCTGGATTAGGATAAGAAAAAAGTACATAGGTCACTATTCCAATTGCTATTATACAAAAGGCTACTAGTAAATACTTGATATAGTTATCTTTTTGCTTCAACGTAATTCTCCTTCCCTTGTATACATCACTTAATATTGTAACAACAACGGGACCTTCTGTTTCCACCTAAATGTGTCAAACAAAAAGTCCCGCTTACATTTATATTATACTACTGCTAAATTACTGTACTCAGCAGAGTGATTATCATTGATGTTTTGAGTTTCGTATTCTTTACAGAGCAGAGCTCTTATATAACCTCTGTCCTTTGTGGTGGATTCGATATAAAATCCTCTACCATAATAGAATCTAACAAGTGAAAATAATCTTGATGCCGTATGCAGATAAAGGTTTTTTACTCCTAACTGTATCATAGCATTATCCACTGCATTCATTAAAACTTTGCCAACCCCATTATTTTGGTTAGCTACCCTTACCCCAAACCTACTGAGGTATGCTGTTTTGTCAGGATTTATTTGGACTCTTACGCTGCCAACCAGTTGACCGTTTAACAGAGCTACCAGAATTAATTTATTCTCCAAATCTCTTTTTAGATCTTCATACGTCTCTTCCAGTGGACCTACCAAATCCAAAATTCCTGCATTTTCTCTATAAGCTGCAAAAGCCTCTTTTGCTACTTCTATTATTTGAGGAATGTCGTCCTCCTCCGCCTGTCTAACCACAAAGGTCATTTCGTCCATCGATCTACCCCCAATCAAAATCTATTTCTTTGAAATTTATTTTACTGGATAATTATACAAACATTATATGTTAAATGCAATAATTATTTTATAATATTTTTAAGGTATTTTATGGTTTTTTCTTGCATGGCTTTATGGGGCCATAGCAATGAACTCTAAGCCTTCTGTTTCCTTGATTCCAAACATGATATTCATATTCTGAACCGCTTGGCCTGCAGCTCCTTTAACCAGATTATCGATGGCTGAGACTACAATAACTCTGTTTGTTCTCTTATCCACCTTCACTCCCATGTGACAAAGATTGGAACCCCTCACCCACCGGGTTTCCGGTAGACCATCTGCTACCTTTACAAAGTATTCCCCTGCATAAAAATTCCTATATAATTCAAGCACTTCTTCTGTAGTCATCTCTTTTGTCATTTTGCCATAGCATGTTGATAGTATTCCTCTGTTCATTGGTACAAGGTGTGGTGTAAAAGATATAAGCACATCTTCTCCGTATACCTTGCTAAGCTCCTGTTCAATTTCAGGTGTGTGCCTGTGGCTTGCCACTCCATAAGCCTTTATGAATTCATTGACCTCTGTAAATAAATTATTTATACTTGCACTTCTGCCGGCACCGGACACTCCAGACTTGGCATCCACTATTATTGAATTTGTATCAATCAGTTTATTTTTTAATAAAGGTGCCAATGCTAATATTGTTGCTGTGGGGTAACAGCCCGGATTAGCTAAAAGTCTGCAGCTTGCAACCTTTTCCCTATTTAACTCCGGCAGTCCATATACTGCTTCCTCCAATAATTGAGCACTCAAATGCTCTACTTGGTACCATTGTTCATAGACTTCCTTTGACTTAAGCCTGTAGTCTGCACCAAGGTCAATAACCTTAACCCCCTTACTTAGTGCTTTTTCAGTTACTTCGAAAGCTTTACCGTGAGGCAGGGCAATAAACAATACGTCTATATTGTCTAACTGTCTTATAGCCTCCTCCATATCTACACAGCGATCCTTTATAAAGCCTGTGTAATTCCCATAAATCTCATTAAAAGGGATACCTGTATAGTTATGAGAGCCGTAAAACACTATATTGGCTTCACTGTGATTTCTTAGTATCCAAACCACCTGTTCTCCGGCATATCCGGTAGCACCAATTATACCAACATTTAACATAACGTCACCTCGATAGTATCATAATTATATTGAATGAAGATATTATGCTACAATCTCTACTAAATTGCAATAATATCTTGAATAAAAAAATGTCCAAGAGTATAATTATTCACATATTATTTGTATTTAACTGGAGGGTTAAAATGAGCAATCAAGAGGAATCATTAAATATAGAATCGCTTATAAAACTGAGTGAATTTAAGGGAAAAACCTTTGTTATCAAATACGGCGGCAGTATCATGGACAATGCAGAAGCGCAATCTGCCTTTATAGAGGATTTAAAGCTGCTAAATGCTATGGGTGTAAACCTGGTTATTGTGCACGGGGGCGGCCCTGAAATATCAAAATGGCTGCAAAAGGCCGGAGTAGAAAATAAATGGGTCAAGGGCCTTAGGGTTACAGACAGTGAAACCATGGAAATCGTAGAAATGGTCTTATCCGGCAGTGTGAATAAGAAGCTTACCTCCAACTTAAGCATAAACGGACTTAAGGCTATAGGCTTAAGCGGTAAGGACAGCAATCTTATAAATGCCAGAAAAACCTATGTAGAGGACGATGGAGCAAAGGTAGATATTGGCTATGTAGGTGAGGTTGTAAGTATAAATAAGGAAGTAATTCTAAACCTATTGGATAACGGCTATATACCTGTAATCTCACCGGTAGGCGGCGACAGTGAGGGAAACAGCTACAATATTAATGCTGATTATGCTGCCTCCTATATAAGCGGAGCCTTAGAAGCAGATAAGTTTTTAGTGATGACGGATATCGACGGTGTCTATACTGATATAAATGATCCTTCTACTCTTTTACCTTCTATCACAGCAGCAGAGGTTAATCATCTAATTGATAGAGGAGTAATTTTCGGTGGTATGATTCCAAAGATGGAATGCTGTATGGATGCTCTGCATAAAGGAACAAAAGGGGTTCATCTCATAGATGGACGGAAAAAGCACGGATTACTACTTAATATATTAACGGAAGGCGGAACAAAAATTATATCTGGAGGAGGTAATGAATAATGTCACGAGAACACCTAATGAATACCTATGGCCGTTATGATGTAACCTTTGAAAAGGGAGTGGGCTGCAAGCTCTATGATGTTAACGGCAAGGAATACTTGGACTTTATTTCCGGCGTAGCTGTAAACTGCCTGGGCCACAGTCATCCCGTAATTGTAAATGCAATTAAAGAGCAGAGCCAAAAGCTCATCCATATATCCAACTACTTTTGGAACACTGAACACACCAAGGTAGCAGAGAAGCTTATTGAAAACAGTGATCATAAGAATGTATTTTTATGCAACAGTGGTACCGAGGCAGTGGAAGGCGCCCTAAAGCTTGGAAGAAAATACGGAAAGCTTAAGGGTGGTCCAGATAAGCATACAATAATATATATGGAAGACTCCTTCCACGGCAGAAGCATGGGGGCTCTTTCGGTAACCGGCCAAGGCAAATACCAGGAGAGCTTTAAGCCCCTTATAGGAGGAGTAAAAAGCGTACCATTTAATGATATAGAAGCCCTAAAAAAGGCCTTTGATGCCAATGTATGTGCCTTAATACTGGAACCTATACAAGGAGAAGGCGGAATTAATACCGCAGATATAGATTTCTTAAGAGAAGCACGAAGACTATGTGATGAACATGATGCAATATTGATTTTCGATGAAATTCAGTGTGGTATGGGAAGGCTGGGAACCCTCTTTGCCTACAAGCAGTTTGATGTAATTCCTGATGTAATATGTTTAGCTAAAGCTCTTGGCGGCGGCTTCCCCATCGGAGCCTTTGTAGCCAGCGAAAAGGCCCGGGATGTACTTGTAGCCGGTGATCACGGCAGCACCTACGGCGGAAATCCCTTGGCATCTGCAGTTTCAGCAGCAGTTTTAACAGAACTGGTGGAGGGCGGTGTTGTTGCGAAGGTTACAGAAAAGGGCAATTACCTAAAAAGTAAACTTACAGAAATAAAGGACAAATACGGAGTTATTAAAGAGGTAAAAGGTATGGGCCTGCTTATCGGAATAAGCCTCACTGTAAGCCCTAAGGATTTTGCCAGCCTGTGCTTCAAAAAAGGTTTCCTGGTAGCCACTGCTGGTACAGACGTTGTTAGATTACTTCCTCCGCTGAATGTGTCCTCAGAGGATATGGACAGTGCCTTAGCTATAATTGAAGAGGTTGTAAAGGAATTTAGTATTAAGGGGTGATAGCTTGAATCTAAAAGAGCTTATAAAAGCTAACCTTGAACCAATAAAAAAATTAAGAGAAACCCTGCATAACAATGCAGAACTATCCCATGAAGAATTTAAAACTCAAAAGATTATATTGGACTTTCTTAAGGACTTAGATATACCAGCAGAAATATATGCAGTTACTGGAGCAGCGGGAGTATTAAACAGCGGTGAAGATTGCCTTGCCATAAGAGCAGACATGGATGCCCTGCCGGTAAACGGTGTTTCCCACGCCTGCGGTCACGATTACCATATGGCCATAGTACTGGGAACCGCCTATATGCTAAAGAAGCTTGGCTACGATAAATGTGTTAAATTTATCTTCCAGCCCGCAGAAGAAACTGACGGCGGTGCCCTGCCTATGATAAAGGAAGGAGTGTTGGAAAATCCAAAGGTCACAGAGATGCTGGGCTTCCATGTATGGCCTGGCGTAAAGGTGGGAACCATCGAACTTACCGGTGGCCCCTCCATGGCTTCCGTAGACGAATTTATGGTGACCTTCAAGGGAGTGGGCGGTCATGCAGCTATGCCCCACCTTTGCAAAAACCCCATGTACCCTGCCATGGATATGATTCAGTCTATGAATATAAAATCCAGAATAGAAAATAACCCGCTGGAATCCCATGTAGTTACCTTCTCCTCCATTCAAGCCGGCACTGCAGCAAATGTGATACCGGAGCAATGTACAGTGAAAGGAACGGTAAGAACTTTTAATAATGAGCTTAGAAATAAATTATATGAGGATATTAAAAATACAGCCTCCCTTAGTGCAGAAAAGTTTGGCTGCACTGTAGAATTGGATTATAAATTTGAATATCCGCCGCTGATAAGCGATACCGCTTTAACAGAAAAGTTTGCCGGTATTACCGCTGATCTAATTGGTAAGGATAAGGTATTGCCACTGATAAAGACCTTTGCCGGCGAAGACTTTGGTTTCTTTGCGGAAAAGGTTCCCTCAGTACACTTTAGGCTTGGTATTGAGGAGGGAGACAAAGGGGTTCATCCTCTGCACTCCCCATACTTTAGCGCATCGGAAGAATGCATTTTTCATGGAATTTATATTTTGACAAACTATATATTAGCAAAGTGATAAAATATATGTATGTTGCAGAATAAATAAAATTTTTATGTTGTTTTTTTTCATGTATCATTTTCACCCTTCCATCATATCTTATTTACTGTAATGATTTTCCATAAATTTATTATGTGAAGGAGTGTACTTAAGGCAATGTTATATTACAATAATCCAATGGACTACAGAGAAAATGATATGTCTCAGTGCTGTCAGCCAAGCTTTTACTCAAGCCAATATCATGGCTTCCACTGCCCCTACGCCCCCGGTAACAATTACCGTATGGCAGGAGAGCAAATCATACCTAATCTTCCGAACTCATGGGATCTTGGCCCAATTAAAATTCAATGGACCTTTGATGGCAAATCAATTAATGCTGTGTTAAGAGTATTTGAAAATTCAGTCAAAGAAGTGGTATTAACCATGGCCAAGCCAATGGTATCCATAACTGCAGAAGTTGGAGACACCACAGTAAACGTAAAAGTTAATGCAGATTTTGTTAACAATTATGTGGCTATAAGCGGAGCTATATGCTTTGATACAATTTGCACTACCTTTAACAATACTGTGATTGCCAGATGGTAATTTGAGGTTAGATTTTTAAGGATTATTTTGCCCAGTGCAGAATTTCTGATTTATTATTTTGCTATCTAGGACGGATTTGCTTACAGTGCTCTGTTTTTGGAAAAACTCCTGTTTGTTTACGTATTTAATAATGAAAATAAAAAGCGAGAAGGCGCAAGTCCTTCTCAATCTTTTCATTAAACAACTATAAAATCACTATTAATTGGTGTACTCTTTAGCAACGTTACATATTCCAGATGGTGTAAATGGAACTGGGCCTGTAGGTATTATAAAATCAGTAAAAAACTCTATGCAATCAGGTATATATTGATCATTACCCTTGACACCAGGATTTCCCTTTGTATCCCTGAAGCTTAGGCCCCAAATTTCTGGTCTTTTCCACGACTTCATAATTCTCTCTCCTTTCATCTAAATTTTTATGATAAATTAGCTTCAATGTTATGTTGATAATTTATGTAATTATTCAAATATCATTAAAACTAATTCTCATTATTAATCACATAGCTTTAAAAATTTATAAAACACTAATGCAGTTAGAAGTGTTTTCACCTCATATGCAAAGGTCTCCTTGCTGAGATCTTCCCCAACCTTCTTAAACAGCTTGTCTAGCTTATCTACATCTAAGTACTTTTTAATACTATCATCCTGCAGCATTTCTGTTATTTCTGCTGAAGTACTTACCCATTCCGATTCCATCCTTTGAATCCAATCTGCACTTTGCTTTCCCCTTACTCTATAATTTAGTCTGATTTTGTCCGGTAATATGCCCTCCATAGCCCTTCTTATTAATATTCTCTCCCTTCCGCCACTTACAAACTGACTTGGAGGGAGACTTAAACAGAATTCTATAACTCTCTTATCCCTGGTGGGATCCCTCTTTATAAGTCCGGTACTAAGAGAGTGCTTTGTCTCTAAACTTCCCATATGAGAGAACAACACCATGTTTGTAATAAAATTTCTCATTTCTTTAAAATCATAGATTTTATTTTTATGAACATTATAACCCAACTTTTGAGCCCGCTTCTTAGATTTCCATGCCTTGGACAATTCTGAATTAACTGCTGCTAAAACCGGCTCTTCCTTTCTCTTCCCCACTGTAAAAGTTTCAAGTAACTTAATAGATTTTATAACTCTTAGAAACATCTTTTTAAACAATAACTTTCTTTCAATTCTGTAAAATCTACTATAGCCATTAATTTCTCTATACACACTTATGAACTTACACTTCTTCAATAATGTGTATATATGAGTAATGTAATTCCCGTAGGAAATTGTAAAATTGCCAAGCTGACCATCTAGCAGCACCTTGCAGCCTTTATCCTTTGCTTTACTTAATATATCATCTATCCAAAAGAGATTATCTATCATCTTATATGGCTGCTCGAAAGTTTCAATAAATCTATCCATATCTGTTATGGAGTTTTTCCCTTCTGCTCTGCAATAATTTATATTTATGTTACTATACTTTTTCTTAAGTTCCTCAATAAATTCACTTTCATCTGCTATGAGACTTTGTGGTAGATAATCCCTGTATCCTAATATTGGCACTGAAGTAAAGGCTTCTAAGCTCTTTCCTTTTTGTCCAAGTTCAATGGCTGATAGGGCAGCTACAGATGATGAATCTAGTCCCCCGCTTAACATAATTGCAACATTGCCCTCACTTCTCAGTCTGCATTTAACTGATAACTGAAATATATTTCTAAAGGTTTCTATGTATTCACAATCTGATTTCAACGCTAAAGACTTAATCTTTTCCGGGAACCAATACCTTTTAACCGCATAGCCTTCCGTTGTAACCGTGATATAATGTGCCGGAGGTACTTGATAAATGTTTTTATATACTGTTTCATGAATATCTATCTCATGAACCACACCCTCAATAGTCAGAAAATCCGATATCCACTTTTCATTAAGTGTTTTTCCACTGCTGATCAGCTCTAAAATCGGCCTCATTACCGTACAAAACATAAAAACATTATCTTCCATACAATAATAAAGAGATCGCTTTCCTACATGATCCCTGGCACAAAATAGCCGCCTATTGTTTTCATCCCAAATGGCAAAGGCAAAATCTCCCACTAAATATTCACAGCACCTATTCCCCCACTTCATATAGGCAGCCAAAATTATCTGACTATCTGTAATAACTTCCGAACCTGCCCGCAGGTTTAATAAATCCATTAATTCATCTCTATTATCAATGATTGCATCTGCTGTAATAGCTAAAGCTGCGTGGCTATCATAAAAGGGTAATATTTCGAACTTAGATTCGACAGTATTTATTTGAACTCCACAACCGAAAAAAATCTGTCCTCTATCCAGAAAGTCACTTTTATCAAAATTATACATGGAAAGTGTCTCAAGCATCTTAATGCCTTTATGACTTTGTTTATTATCTTCAAGTTTATATAAACCACATATGGCTCCCATTCATCACTTCTCCCTCCCAATCATGATAACTTGGCCACTTCTTTAAAAAAACCTTTTTCGCTTTCACCAATAACAGTTACATCCCCGTACTTCACCCAAGCGTGAGCTAATATGTTTCTATCCTTTTCTATACCAACTCCCAAGTATATGGTGCTATTTATATTTCTTTTTTTAAGCATCCTATGTACAGTGGCTGCTTGAACTAAGCATTTACTCTGCCATGGTGTATACTTGCTTGCAAGGCTAACTGCCCATCTAACTTTCCAGATCAATTCATATCCCGTCCCCACTGAATCTTTTTCAACTTTCTTTCTGCTCTTTTCAATAATCTTTCTTACTCTCCTAAAGGGAAAAACCAGCACAGCAATCCGGAAATATCCTAATAAGATAATTGCTTCAATCAATAAAAGCCTGTAACCTGTGTTAATGTCTTTAAGTGCATGCAGCTTTTTAATTAACACAAATAAGTTCTTCATGATGTAACTTTATCAGATACTCAATTGTACATCGAGTACATTCTTCTTCATCCACCTCATATATACCCATGAGGTCTTTGATAATATCTTGCACAGTTTTAGGCTGGCTAATACTTTCCCAAATATCTGAAGCAATTTCATTCATAACATAATACTTTCCTTTATTTAAATCCATCATTACTTTGTCATTATCTAAATCGGTAGTATCAATACCAGTTTTTCTGCTTATTATATTGTTATGATTCAAGGTTATATTTCCCTTCATACTTTACATCTCCTTTATCCATATATTAAACATATCTATACATTTTTAAGTACAAGGTCTACTATTTCTTGTACTGTGTTTCTATTTTCCGGCCTCTTAATCCTATAAAAAGGTATATTTTTAAGTATGCATAGACTATCTTTTAACAGCTTGGAATCAAGGCCTAAGTCTCTAATTATGTACCTTGCATATATATTTCTCAGCAACACCACTAATTTTTCAGTTCCAAAAAGCTCCTCTACTTCAAGCTGCTCACTGTCACTGATAGTTAATTCATAAAAAGCACTAAATAACATTGGTTTTTTTATGAAGCAATCTCCAATTTCCACAGCATACTTCTCTCTCTCTTTATCGATCAATTTAGCTGTTGAAACAGTAAGAGCCTCTTGTTCCAGAATATCTGAGCATAACTTCTGCTGTGGAAAACTAGGATATACATAGGGTAAATTATCAGCCTCAATTTTTATAGCAGATATGTCATCAGATAATAAACCATATCCACAATTTTTAAAGGCTAAAGATAAAGTTGATTTCCCGGCTCCACATTCTCCACTGAAGGCAATTGCCTTATGATCCACAACTATTGTGCTGCTGTGTAAGGCAACGATGCCTCTTTGACAGAGGAGAACTCCTATGGCTGTACTAAGTAAGTAAACTCTGATATCTTGCATATGGGCATTTTCATATGCCTCCACTACAATTGTATTACCGCTTTGAACCAGATATCTTGCCACGTTAGAAATATTAAATATAAACCTGTCTTTTTCAACTTCATAATAGGGATCTTCATAAACAGGATTATCCAATTTTCTTGGAACATACCCTAGCCTGATATTTATAATTTCGCCACTGATTTCATCATTTGATAATAATTCCGGTATTTCAAACTCTGATTCTATTAATAAACCAAAAGCTCTATATAGATAATGGCAAGCTTTTTTAATGTTCAACAATTTTCACACTCCTGAAAACATAAGATTATCTCATATAATTATGCTTGTAAAGCAATAAAAAATTGTATGTGTTTTAACACCAATTTTTCATGTATATTAAACAGCAGTTATTAACATCACATTATATATATTTTTATAAATGAAACATTATGTACCTTTCATAAAAACATTTTAAGTTTAACATGTACTAAGTTATATACTTTGCCTAATATACTATAAGCAAGTGTGATATCCATGCTTATACTAAATTTATTCAAAAAAGGGAGTAATTATTAATGAAAGACATACTAATAAAGTCCAAGTGGCTTTACAAACACTTTTCTCAATTTAAGCTGTTTTTACTTTTCTCTATCGGTCTCAGCGCCATACAGTCCGGTCTTAATGTTTATAAGGCAGTGCTTGGGAAAAATTTAATTGATGAAGCAGCTTCAGGCCAACTCTCCAGCGCAATGAAACTTTTATTCATATTAGCAGGAGTTCTAATCTTTGAAGTTGTTTTATATTCTCTTACTTCATATATAACCACATATTGCTCAACGGATTTGACCAATAAAGTCCAAAATAACTTGTTTCATCACATTACATACAGCCTATGGATTGAATCTTCAAAGTACCATAGTGGAAATCTTCTTACCAGAATAACTGATGATGTAACAATAGTGACAAACCTATTCGTTAGTACAATCCCAAGCATAATATCCTTTACCGTTTTATTGATAACTTCATTTGTTGCACTATTATTTTACGCACCTGAATTGGCAATAATAAGTCTATTAGCAGCCCCAGTAATACTAGCTCTAAGTAGGGTATTTGCCGGAAAAATACGAAGACTTCATATTGAGGCTCAGCAAACAGAGTCTACCTATAGATCCTTTATTCAGGAAACATTACAAAACAGTCTGATTGTTAAAACCTTTTGCTTAGAAAGGTCCACCATGGATAGTCTTGATCATATTCAGCGGAAGAAACTAAAAATAGCTTTATCCCGTAGTTTTATAAGTATAGTTTCAAATGTGATACTTTTCATAGGTTCACTATTTAACTATTTCCTTGTATTTTTATGGGGAGCCTTTAAATTATCTGCCGGTACAGGGTCCTTCGGTACACTAACAGCCCTGTTGCAGCTAAGTGGAAATATTCAAGGTCCTATGTCTAAACTGGCCAGTTCATTTCCCCAAATAATAACGGCCTTTGCTTCAGCGGAAAGACTTATGGAAATTGAAGCCATAAATCTTGAACCTAAAAAATCTATTGCACCTAATACGCTTTTAAATAACATAAAGCATCCTTCCATTGAGTTTAATGATATATGTTTTAGCTACACTCCAAATGTGCCAATACTTAAAAATATCTCTTTCAATATACCTTCCGGAAGTACTGTTGCACTTATAGGTCCCTCTGGTGAAGGAAAAACCACATTAATCAGGCTAATATTATCTTTAGTTAATGAGCAACAAGGAAAAAAATTCATAGCCCATGAAAACAAACTAATTGGTTTAAGTCCTGATACAAGAGAACTGATATCTTATGTTCCTCAAGGTAACACACTGTTCTCCGGAAGTATTTCAGATAATTTAAGATATGGAAACTATGATGCCACAGATGATGAATTAATTGAAGCACTGCAGGTATCTTCCGCTTGGGAATTTGTTGAGAAATTTCCGGCCAAGCTAAATGCATTAATAGGAGAAAGAGGGACTGGCATATCTGAAGGACAAGCTCAAAGGCTTGCCATTGCACGTGCACTGCTGCGTAAACGTCCTATTCTTATTTTAGATGAAGCAACCTCTGCTTTAGATGCTGAAACAGAAGTAAACATTCTGCAGGAGCTCAGAACCCTTCCTTATAAACCTACAATTATCATAATAACTCACAGGGCATCGGCCTTATCTATATGCAACATGGTGCTTAAGCTTGATAAGGGGCACTTACATGACGTCACAAATCTCCTTAAATCAGAAACTGCTATTGAAATTTTATAATATAGTAAATGAGGTATATTTATGAATAGTGTACAAAGTCATTTAATAGACTTCTTGTCCTTCTCTATACAAGGCAAAAAGACTTCTGCTAAAAATATAAGTAAGAAAGATCTTCATTGGCTCATTAAAGAAGTTAAGGCCCATAATATTCAAGGTCTTGTATACTGCGGCATTGATAATATCCAATACTTGGAATCTATTGATAAAGAGCTAATTGACTCTTGTAGAAAAGATGTCTTTGTAGGCGGAATTCTACAAATTCAACATATTAACCAGTTAAAAAAAGTTTTTCTTGAGTTTAACAATAATCGTATACCCGTAATAGCCCTTAAAGGAATCTTTCTGAGAAACCTCTATCCTCGCCCTGAGCAAAGAACTATGTGTGATGCAGACATATTAGTACACAAAGAAGATTTACAGAGGGTAAGAGAGCTTCTTACAAGGCTTGGGTATACTGAGTCAGAGGATTCAACTCCGGCACATATAAGCTTTCAACATGAAAGGTACCTGCCAATCGAGGTTCATTGGAGTCTATTTGACAGCCGTTATTTTAGAACTACTTCTATGCTTCAAGATGAGGTATGGCAGAAAGCAGAGATGAAACAAATAGATGAAGTTCAGGTACTCAGTCTATGCCCGGAAGACTTCCTACTTCATCTATGCGTTCATATGGCTATCCATATGAGAAGCAGCGGCTTTGGCCTGCGGCAATTATGTGATGTGACTCAATTTATTAGGGCAGCAAGATGGAGTATAGATTGGCCTCACTTTCAAAAGATTATAAAGGAATCTAACATTGAAAGGTTCTGCTTATCTATCTTAAAGGCATGTGAAAAATTATTCCACTTAGACCTTCCCTCAGAGCTGGACTTTTGTGATAAGATAGATAAAAAATATATCAACATACTTATATCTGATATATTCTCCAGTGGGGTTCACGGAAACCGAAGTATGCACCAGACCTTTGGAAATACATTGCTTAATTCAAACGTTGTCTTTGGTGAAAATAGCCCGGTAAAAATAAATAGTGTCCTTAAAATAATATTTCCCCCAGCAAATGTATTATCTCACAGCTATAGTTATGCTAAAAAATGTAAACCACTGCTGCCGGTGGCATGGGTACATCATTTGCTGGCAGGTATTTTTAATAAAAGGTATTCCTTTATAGATAAGTTAAGCTTCTTATTATTGTCCGATCTTACCTTTAAAAGAAGACTTAGGCTCATAAAAGCTTTAGACCTACAGAAATAAAAAGTGGTAGAAAACTTACTACCACTTTTTGTATTATATTAACTATTTCTTATATTATAGCTTAATTATAAATGATAAAAAATTGATTGCTAATATACTTGGAACTTAAAAGCTCTGCACCAACTACCAGATTATCCTTAGCAGTAAATATAAAAACTCCGCTCCCGATATTTACACCATCAAATACATAGGCATACTTACTCAAAGTAAAACTATTTCCTTCTATTACTGCCTTTCCATTTGGCAGGCTGTAAGTTGAATCATATATATTAAAGACCGGCTTGGTAATTTGATTATTTACTTTATTATTCTTAAATATCAGACTCTGCATTTTGCCAGCAGATATATCTATAAATGAATTATTACCGGACAGCATACTTATCTCACCATTCTGAACATCTACTACAGAAACTGCCGCCCATGTGGCTACTAAGATTTTACTGTCAGTAAACTTACACTTTCTTGCCACAATAGCTTTAGTATTGCTGGTGGTACTGCTGATAGTATTGATAAAATGACATGATTGAAAGCTAACCTCTCCCTGGCAGTTTAAGTTTGTTCCCTGTACTATGCAATCATACAGCTGCGCTGAGATATAGTCTCCCTTTTGACAGTTTATAGTACATCCTCTATATACACCCGCTAATCTCACTGACATGGAAGCATCTGTTATTATTGACGAATTTGTAATTTCTTCTCCTGGTGGCAGTGAATTTATAGATGTATTAATAAACCTCTCATTATCAATTGCTATTTTTGCATCCAGGTCTTTCTTCACAATATTAACCTTGGTATTAATATAGATATTACCTGAACATACAGTGTTTGTTGAGTACTCATAATAAACACCTAAACCTGTGCTTTCAAACTTATTATTATTAAATCTATAGTTAGTTGCTCTTCCATACATATTAACAGTACTAGTGAAATGGTTATTATCAAAAATAATATTATCTCCGGCAGGAACTACCACATCTCCACCATTTTCCACGAAAGTATTTCCTCTAAAGATATAGCCATCCATGTACTCCCAACCGTCCTCCATATCTATGGCATATCCTGGTGCCCCCCCTTTATTATTTTTTAAAATATTATTTTCTATAAGAAAATCTCTTCCTCCGCATAAACCCATACCCAGGCATCTATTATCTTCAATTAGACAATTTGTTATCTTTATTCTATAAGGGCTTCTGTAATTGGTTAGGAATACAGTTGTATTATAAAAATCAGTGTCTCCCTTTGTAGGAACAGTAGCTTGATGGAATACAAAGTGCACATATACAGCCCCCTGGGGAATAGGGACCTTTTTGTATTGCCTGCACATCTTAAATGAAGATATAAAATTCATATCTCTATTATAGAAGTACGCATCATAGGTTTTGGCATAAATATATGGATATCCCATATATCCTTTATTATATCCCAATTCAAGTTCTGTTCCCGTTCCACTTATATCCATGGGCTGGATAGTTCTAATAGTTCCTCCCGTACTGTTTAAAATCCCCTCCTCGGTTATTCCCCCAATTTCAAGATTAGATTTTGTTACTCCTGTTATCAGATTTGATATATTTTTACCTAGAGAAGAGGAAACTCCGTAACCGGTAAAGCTCCTGACAGTAATGTTATCCATTTCACAGTTTTCGCAGTCATTGAAAACTACACCACAATTCCACTCATGGGATCCCTTTATAGTAGTATAATCATGTTCATACCTATCTCCCAGCAGGGTGCCATTTATTAATCTTGCGTTCTTACATGCAGTGAAATTTATCATAGTAGTGCCTTGTTTGCCATTAGGATTAATTTTAAGGGTAGATCCATTAAGATCCAAGGTCATATTATCCAACATTATTATAGAAATATTTTCACTTATGCAGTATTCCCCTTTTGGTAGTATTACCTTAGTAAAACCCTTTTCCTTAGCAAACTGAAGAGCATTATTTATTCCAATGGCGGTTTCCACGGGACTTGTACCATTATTCTTTACCCCAAATTTATTTAATTCAACAACATAATCTGAAAGTTTTTTATAGTTAAAGATGATGTATGAGTTTGGGGTAACTTCCATATTTAATGCCTTTGAGAGGTCGCCACCAGGAACATAAGTTAAATTTTGCAACTTATAGCTATATCCATCAATGGTCAAGTCATTATAATCTTGATCCACTACTAATCTGTCACCGGTATTCATGTCTAAATGCCTTGAGTTTAAGCTTGCCATATAGTGTTCTCCTCCTTAATCTTCTGCAGGTTAAGATAATATTTTTACTACATATTATGGAATTCAGATATGATTTGTGTCGAAGGTTCATAGTAATATCTGAATATCCCAAAAAAGAATAAGGTCCTTTATAATTCTCTTAAGGACCCTATAAATACACACTCTACAATTCAGACCTTTCTCCTGCTGGCAGTAAGCATTAATATATGCTCGTAAGCCCTAGCACAACTCTCCCATGAATATTTTTTAAGTATTTTGCTCCTGGCATTTTCTTTCAATAGCATTTGGGCTTTCTTATTAGTTATTAGTTCAATTACACCCTTTGCAAATTCATCTGCATTATTTCTGATTAGTAATTCTTGTCCATCTTTTACATCTATCCCATCACAGCTTAACGGTGTTGCTACTATAGGTATACCTGTTGCCATGGCTTCAAGTATTTTATTCTTAATACCTGCTCCGGATACTAACGGCGAAACGTATACGTTTCCCATCCACAGATATTTTCTGATGTCATCAACATATCCAGTAACAAAGACATTCTTTATCCTACTTAAGTCCCTTATTGCCTTAGTTGGATTTTTACCTACTATATATAATTTAACATTTGGTATTTTTTCTCTTACTCTCGGTAATATTTTATCAATAAAATAAATCATTGCATCCACATTAGGCTTATAATCCATAATTCCACTATAAATAACAGTATCCGGCTCTACATTCACTTCACTATTAGGATAGAAGTAATGAACATCTACACCATTCGCTATTGTAGTTGCTGAAAAACCAGGATAAAAATTCCTTACAAAATCTATATCTTTTTGAGATACAAATATGCAGTTATCATAATACTGGTAAACCTCTTTTTCATATCTCTCCATTTTTCGTCTTTCTATTTTTAGTAGTAACTTATTCTTCAAATTTGCAGTATTTTTTTCATAGGTATTCAATAATAATGACATACTATCATGAGGAGTAATGATCTTGGGAATTTCTTTATATCTCATAGTATATTGACATAAATTTAGTTTATCTGTGTATATAACATCGTAGTTATTATAAGACAATAAATCCTTTATTGCTTTTTCCATATTATTTGACTTTACATATGCAAAATCAGGATATGTTCTAACTAAATATGAATACTTACTATTTCTTTTAATATTGTATCTCTCATCATTTTTTACAGTTACCAATTTGCTGCACAGTTCTGCTGTGGCTTTCTCTGTAAATTCAATATCTTCATTATGAAAAGTAACAAGATCAATTTCATGTTTTTTTGATAAATACTTAAGCACGTGATAATTTATTAATGTACAGCCATTATAATGGGCTGGTATTGGTATCCTATTTGTAAGATATAATATCCTCATAGTTACCCCACCTATATTTTAATGAGTTTACAGCTGTGATTGCCCTAAGTGTAATTCCTTGGGTAAAGGGTAATTCTCTAAAAACAAAGGAATAAATCCCAATACCTTTGGTATCTCCTTGCGAAAAATCCACTATTCCATTTTTTCTTGTGCTTGCCTGTAGCTTATGAATGCCTCTTTCGACATACTTATTGTAAACTTCATAACTAATGATTTTTTTGCATATAGCACTTCCTAAAAAATATGTACATACTGCAGTAGCGGAGGAGTCATAAATGTTATCCTTTAGCAATAATGAGTGTCCCCATCCACCATCTTCTCTTTGAAATTTGACAATTGCAGATGCAAGTAACACTATTTGTTCTTTAATAAATTCTTTTGCTGGATGCTTATCCTGTAATTCATTATAAGTATCAAGTAAAGCTAAGGCATACCATCCTACTCCACGGCCCCAACCATAGATGCCCAAAGGAATTTTGTGCTCTACATGGTAGCCATGGGCTGGTATGTACAAATTAGAGTGAATACCATACTTTACATACTCTTCTATTTGCTTAATTGCTAAATTTACCAGTTCTGGTCTGTTGTATAGCTCTCCAAATCTCACTAAAAATGCACATACCATTCCCAGTGTATCTACTAACCGATATGTAGGGATACTTTTTCTATAAAATATAGTTCCATCCTCTCCAATATGATCTAATATTACATTAACAACCTTCTCCATGGGCCTATAAAATGTATCATCATACTGTGGAAATTTCATAATTGAATAAGCAAGTACAGCATAATCTATGTTCCTTACCTGATCCCTCCAATTGTAATTTTCATCAAAAATTACATTTATTATATCCTTAAATATGTCTTTTGTCTTTTGTTCCTCTGGATTACCATTAATGTATTCTGCTAACCCCAGCATTACACTACCACGCTGCCAAGCCTGAAGTTCCTTTGTATAAAACCTTCTTGAAAGCTTTTCTAATAAGACAAAGTGCTGGTTATCTGACACTTGAACCTTAGGCATAGAAACTGACCATTTACAGCAGATATCCCTTACAGCCTTCTCCCAGCTTGTCTCAGTCTTAAATTGACCAATGCCTTTACGAAGCCATATTTCCTTTTTTATTAAATAATAATCATAGATTTTTAATATCATTAGGGTTAATGATAACACTATGAATGCAGACATCATAAAATATAGTACTATTTTAATAATTGCTGTTAGCAATCTTATCACCCCTGCATAGCCATCTTCAGTCTCCTGAACACAGTACTCTTAATTTTATTTCTTTCTTCACCAGTCAAAATTAAAAAGTAAACCACAAAGAGATAGATACTGGAAATAATACCAGCACATATAAATAGCCTGGTCCAGGTATTAATTGAAATAATAGCTTTAAATACTGTACTTATTATTACAACAGCACCCACTCCAATTACCGGCAAAATTATCCCCTTATAGTATACATTACTTGATTGTCCAGTTATTCTTGAACTGTATAATGGTGTAAATATCAGATTTTTCATTGTAAGAATTACTATGCTTGCAATAACTATTCCATAGCTTCCTAATTTAAAAGTTATGCTTAGTATTATTGCTAAAGTAAAATTAACCCCCCCCATTATCAATGTTACAATTGCTGGTATTCTTACCCGGTTGGCAGCTTGGAATATTCCAAATAAAGGTTGAACTGAAAGGTTTACCGAAAGATGTATTGTCATTAGAAAAAATAGAAGCGCATATCCTTTAAACTCTTCTCCAAGCCATAAAGATATCAAGTTGCCACCTAACCCACAAGCTAGTCCCACTGGTAAAGCCATAATTATTCCTGTGATCTTTACAGCTTTATTAGAGTAGTTTACTAACTCCTCCAACTTTCCCTTAGCAAACAAGGCTATCATAGTAGGTGTGAAAACAACGGTTATAGTGGAAACAAAACCTCTTAATAGATTGGATAACTGTAATAATGCGGAATATTCCCCCGCTCCCTTTGCTCCTAGGGCCCAATTGGCCACAAGCATATCTATCTGTAGAAATAGAACTGCTCCAACATAATTTATGGAACTCCATATACCTGAGCCAAATAATTCTTTAAGCTTTTGTAAATCATACTTTTTCAGATTTAGATTTATACCGGGCATCAATTTTTTAAAATAGTATATATTCAGGGTAAATATAATTATTGAAGCTATTAATGAGCCTAGGCTTACAAACCACAACCTGGCAGTAAAAAAATTGAGAAGTATTACAATAAAAATTGAGCGCAAAATAGTATTTATACTTCCCAGCATTCCGCTAATATCCATTCTATTTTCACAAAACAATGCCATACTGAAGGAAGAACCAATGTCCGTGAGGAAAAATATGACTCCATATAAGAATAAACTTAATCTAACATCAAAGATGATGCTGTCTGGAACATTTAATATTCTTTTTATATAAATAATAATAAGTAGAAGCACAATGGAACTAATAACTGAGAGTATAAGGGAATTCACCAAAGATGTATTAAAATATCTTTCTGCACTATCTTTGTCTCCGGCTTTAATAGAGAATGTAAAAAACCTGGATACCATACCGTTTAAGGCAATTGTTATAACCGACATATAATTAACTAGCTGTTGAGTCAGCGGAATAAAGCCGTAAGCTTCTGAACCTAATGAGCGGATTATAAAAGGAGTAAGCCACATAGCTACCAATAAAGATACGGCAAAGGACATCATATTAGCTATCATATTTACAGATAATCGTTCCCTCATCTTCCCTCATCCTTACCTATTTTTATTATTTCCTTCAGTTTTAACATTGCTGCTTCAGCTTTGCTTATATACTTTGGCATAAAACTTTCCAGATGATTTCTAATCAAATTTTCATTAGTAAGTATAAAATCAAATTCTTTAATAACTTGATTTGGATCCAATAAATGTTGTACTGGAATTACAAAATGTTTTTCATCTCCAAAGATATCTCTGGCAATGCCTCTGGCTTTTACACTGTAACCCAATGCAAGAGCTGGTACGCAACTTGAGTACGCCGCTATGGTTGCATGGGTTCTCGTTCCTATAAAGAATCTGCAGCTTGAAATAAAGCCTTTTAACTGTGCCGCTGTATATTCTTGGCCTAGGAGTACAATCCTCCCGCTGTCCCTAAACCTTTCATATAAATCTTTTAATACATCATAGTCATTATTTCCTTCTATAGTTACATGAGGTACTAATACAATTTTAAAATCTGTTGACCTAATTATATATTTTATAAGTTCTGTAAAAGATAACAGCACCTTCCCATATTCCTTCTCATATCTAATTATTAGTGGGCTAACATTAATACCTATCATTTTATTTCTTACCCACCCTCCCGGTAATGGAAGTTCTTCTTTTTCCAAAGTAAATGCTGGATCTGGATACAAGAACAGATTTTTATTAATGTTCCTTCTTTTAAGTTCATTAAAGGTTATACTTTCCCTTATAAACAGTGCATCAAAGCTCCGCAGGTCCTCTTCCATCCTGTCACTAATTGCAGCTGTATCAATAGAGGCTCCCCATAATACAAGCCTCTTTCCTGCCCTTTTTATGGCCCGATTCATAGCATAAAGGTGAACCGGTTCCCCATAGCAATAGTTGTCTCCACCTACTGATAGACATATATCACTACTTACTGCTTCCTGAATAGCTTCTCTTTGAGAGATGATATAGGACTTTTCAAAATCCTTTGACACTTTATTAAAATATACAGTCTTTATCCATGGTATTGTATATTTTTTTATTTCCGTACAGTGTGAAATATACCCGTCTATATTTTTAATATATATATTTGTATCTTTTTCATGGTTAAATGACGCAACTTTAATAGATTTATTATTAAAAGCTCTATTTATTAAATCTGATGTACTCCTAATAATAGCCTCACAGCCATGATTTTCATTTGAGGTATGGCCAAACATAAAAACTTTTACTTTACTCATAGTTCACCTCATTAATATCCTGCTCAATAACTTCAGGCAGACAATAAAATGTTCCTAAATTCCGGTTTCTAAATTTATAGTGCTTCTTCCATTGCAGCTATCAGTCTATCCATGCTAAAATAATTGCCCCGTATTATAGCTTGTTTTTTATAATGATTATACCTTTCTTTGTTTAACAAAAGTGACTTTAAAGCTCTATATAATCCCTCTTCACTATTTTCAGTAATAATACCGTATTCATTTTCCCCTAATAATTCCAGCATTCCTGCGCAATCAGTTGCTACCACTGGCTTTCCTAATATAAGGGCCTCTGTTACTACAGTGCTTAGTCCCTCTGCTCTTGATGAGCATACAAATAAGTCTGCTTGTCTGATATACTTATAAGGATTTGACTTAAAACCTAATAAACTAACGCATTCTAAAAGGTTATTATTTAAAATGTATTGCTCAAGATTAGCTCGTTCCTCGCCCTCACCTATTATCCACATCTTAAATAATAACCCCTCATCTCTTAATCTCTTTGCCGTACCTAGTAATCTATCATAGCCCTTTACCTTAACTAATCTGCCCACAGAGACTATGGTAAAACTTTTATATTTGGTTATATCTTCAATTTGTTCTTTAGACTTTGATATAATTGAATTCTGATCTATTGGATTATATAGTACATTTACAGGGATGCTAATATTCATTTCTTTTTTAAATGAACTGGCCACAGATTTTGATACTGCAATTAACCGGTCATACTTGAGGTATGTCCTTTTTAACGACTCTATTTGTCCTTTATTTATTTCCTTTAATAGATTACTTGTATCTGTATGAAGCCAAGCATATTTTAATGATGCCTTATTGTTTGATCCAGTAATTACCTTAGTAGGCAGTCCCTCAGAAAAAGCTACTTCAATATCATACTTTCCTTTAATATATAACTTGTAAAATATTTTTGCAGGCAGCCTATTTAATAATCTATTAAACATTTTATATCTCTGCTCATTTGCAGTATCACATAAAAAGGTATACTTTATATGGCTTGAAAACAAATTCTTAAATTGAATCTGATAATCTTTGTAAATGCTATTATTATATATGGATATAACCGTAATATCATACTTGCTCTTATCCAAATTATTGACCAGGTCAATAAGCACCTTTTCTGCTCCGCCCACCACTAATGATTCTATTAAAAACATTATCCGTTTTATATCTATTCACCACCTTTTAGTTTCTTTAGTAGCACATATTCTATAATCTATGTATTTTTTATTAATTGGCTTAACCGTCTAATTGATAATGGAATTCCTATAGGCAAGGCTAAAAGAGTCAATAATATGTCTTCACTTTTAAATATGTACTTATATTGCTTTCCAATAATGGAATAAACAATATGTTGACAGGCTATGTGATACCTCTGTCTGAATCCCTTGGTATACTTTAGACTATGATTAAAGAAGTATGCATACCCTATTGGATTTCTTCTTAGCAGCTTCCATGAGCTCTTAGTCAGTCCATCTTCCAGGTATTCGCAAATGTAAATAACCTCATTAAACCAACGAAGCTTGTACTCATCAAGGGCAATTTGGTTCCATACAACAGCCTCAGGCACGAAGGTTTCTCCTTCAAAAACAGTAAAGGGATACTTCTTTAGCACATCAACCTTATATACTTCTGCCATATCCGCCTGTAAGTTGTACTTATCTCTTTCAAGGTTGGTGGCATCCACAAACTCAGAATTATTATAGAATTTTGGCTTACCCCCTATAGGCTTACCTCTTCTATCTCCTCTCAAACCTGAAACCCCGGCAAAGTCCACTTTTCCTTCAATTGTAGTTAGCCAGTTATGTACTTTTTCAATTGCCTTGTCACAGATAACATCATCCGAGTCAACTATAAAAATATATTCTCCCTGTACTAATTCCAAGGCCTTATTTATAGCACGCTGCTTACCACCGTTTGGGGTTCTATAATATCTGATCTCAAATTTATTTTCTTCTTTAAGCCATTTTTTTAACAAGTCAGTTGTATTATCATTTGAACCATCATCTATAACCAGCCATTCAAAGTCTGAATAAGTTTGACATTTAAGTGAGTTGTATAATTTTTCAATTATATACCCTCTATTATAGGTTGGAGTAAATACTGTTACCTTATATTTGTACATATCAATTACTCTCCAGTATATCTTCAATTTTCTTTATATTCGTATTAATATTAAAATACTTACTTCTATTCTTTGCCTTGCACTCTATTTTTTTAAGTATATCTTTATCTGATAATACTTCCTTCAAAGCTTTATATAGCGCCTCACAATTATTTTCCACTACTATTCCATGCTCATTTTCTCCTAATAGTTCTCTCATTCCGGCACAATCAGTGGCAACTACTGGCTTTCCCAATATTATGGCCTCTGTAGCTACCGTGCTAAACCCCTCCGTTCTGGAAGAGCAAACGAAAATATCTGCCATCTTAATGTAGGGATATGGATTTGAGTGAAAGCCTAACAATTTCACAATTTCGTCCAGTTTATTTTCTTTAATGTAGCTCTCCAATGAACTTCTTTGTTCACCCTCACCTAATATCCAAAGTTTAAAGTCAAATCCATTATCTTTTAGTCTCTTGCAAATTTTCAATAGTCTATCATATCCCTTTTGCTCTGTTAATCTTCCTACTGTCACAAGGGTTACTTTATCCTTCTTTATGTCAATTTTTTCAGTAGCCTTTTGTAATATAGCTTCTCTGTCAATGGGATTATATTGAACAAGGGCCTTCTCTTTTAGTTTGAACTTTTGATTAAATGCATCCGCTACATCTTTTGAAACACATAAGATCTTATCAAATTTATTGTAGGCATTTACATGCTGCTGATAACTACTAAAATAATGGTCGGCGTAGTCTCTGTTAATAGGATCAACATGAACCCATGCAAGTTTTAAACTCTTTTTATTATTTGAAGCAGCTATCACTTTAGTGACAAATCCCTCTACAAAAGCAACTTCAACATCATATTTGTCTCTTATAAAGCATCTGTATACAATAGATGCTGGGAAAGTATATATTAACTTATACTTAAAATTATATAGCAATTGCTTAAGCATTCCAGACGCAGTGCAGCACTGTGCCGGAAGAAAGCTGTTGTAGCTGCACGCCTTTTTAACTTCCCCCACATATACACCGGTATCAACCACTGTTGTTACTGTGACATCAAATTTTGATTTATCAATATTCTTCACTAAATCAGTTAGAACACGTTCAGCGCCCCCGCCGGATAAGCTTTCTATTAAAAACAGTACCTTTTTCAAAAGAATATCTCCTTTTCAAAAATCTCATATATATTAGTCAAGCAGAACCTTAAAGGACAACCAGCCTTTCCTGGTCATATTGGATAATCTCACTGTGCCTTTTGTTTAGGTATAGGGAATTTCCCGGTACTTTTCCCTTAACAACACTTCCTGCAGCTATGACAGCATTATCCCCAATTATACTCCCTCTTAAGATAACTACATTTGAGCCTATCCAAACATTTTTTCCTATAACAACCTCACCGGTAAGAAGTCTGTCATCTCCACGCTTTCTGTAGTTATGATCATGGTCATATATGCAGACATTTTGTCCAATCTTTGTATAACTTCCTATGGAAATCTTATGTATACAGCTGATATTACAATTATCATTTATAGCTACTTTATCTCCAATATTTAATTGACCGTAGAAATCAACCCTTAATGTTGAATTTTTTCTTATATACACAAAGTCTCCTATTGTAATCTTTGATTTACTGTTATAAATATCAAATCTGCTCCTAGAACCAATAAAGAATATCCTTGACTTGATATTCTTCATATAAAGCAGCTGATATAACAGCCCTCTTAATACTGCAGATAAATTTGACTTATACATTATTAAAAAATGATAGAATCCCCTTTGCTTAATCTCCTTCTTAAGAATTGACAATACCTTCTTCGTTGTCCTTAGTAACCTCAAGAAACTCCCCCCTTTCCATAAAATATACAGCACCTAGCCCAATAGCTTGTACAACTTTTCTATTTCAAAACTATTATTATAATTTACTTTTGCAGTGTTTTTCTTAAGTCTGATCTGGAGCTCAGGATTATCAAGCAACTTTTTAACTCCTAAAACTAACCCTTCAACACCTAAATCTGTTATAATACCATCATATTCATGTCTCACTTGGCTATTAGCAGTACTATACCTGGTAATCAGCACCGGCTTTTCTAACACCTGAGCCTCCGTGACAGTAACCGCCTTTCCTTCATATCTAGAGGGTTGAACATATATGTCACAAGCCCTAATATAAGGATATGGATTTAACTTTTTGCCCAGTATAATAAACCTGTCTTCTAGCTTTAGTTCCTCAATCAGTTTTCTAACTGCAGTTTCCTCGCTGCCATAGCCTACTACATACCACCTTATGTCATAGCCATCATCTACCAGCTTTCTACATGCTCTTACAGCATCATCTATTCCTTTAGCGTAAGCTAACCTTGCTACCGTTATTAACTTTGTACACTTATCATCCACCCTTATTTCAGCACTGCAATCTTTTTCTGCCATACTCTTAATAAAATTTACCGCTGTAATATTCTCTACTACTATAGTCTTGTTACTAAATTGCGGGTATCTTGACAAAAATGACCTTTTACAATCCTCCGATACTGCTACAATCCAATCAAATTTATCCCACATCTTATAGTCCATCTTATTATCAATTTCCAGGTAGGAATAGTCAGTATGTATCCAAGCTATCTTTTTCTTCCCTTTAACCTTATCTGCTATAAAATAATGAGGCCACAAATAACTTATTGCAACGTCATATTCTTTATCTAGTTTAGGAAGAAAAGGCATAGTGTACTTCCACCCGAGTTGCATTGGTATTAAGCCCAGTTCTTTAAACCCCTTAGCTTTCGCTGCAATAAGTCCAATATATTTTGCAAGAATTCTGGCTACAGCTATACCATATTGTTTGTTCTTAACTATCTCTGATATTGGCCTCCTAAAGGTTGCATACTCTGCTACTTCCTTTACCAGGTTAACTTCCTTTGGCAACATACTCATAAATTCACCCTGATGCCTATACAGCATTAAATTAATATTGTATTTTGTGTAGTCGAAACTTTCTAACAGGCTTATCAGGCTTCTCTCAACCCCGCCTACTTCCATGTCAAAGGATGCTATCAAAACTTTCTTCATATTAACCACCTTATCAAAACTAAGTGAATAGTATATTTCTGTAGTAATCATCCCACCCGCTAATTTGATACCAACAAAATATAGAGTATAATATCAGTATACTGCCATATAAGATGGCTCTTGTCTTCTTATCATAATAGTCAAGCAACTTAGGTAAAAGCACAAGATTATATAGGTCAAAGTATATGCACATTCTATAGAAGAAAAGATATTGGGTACCAGACAGCATAAAGATAAAATTAAATAGTGACATAAAGATAAACATATTTCCTTCTGGCCATGACTTCTTTATTTTATCCTTAACCATATAGGCCACAACAAGAGGAACTAGTGTTACCAATACTCTAATAGGATTGACACTTGTGGTATTAGTCATCATATCCTTTCCATAGTCACTATAGGAAGTACTTTCTATTGCCTTAACTGCTACATTTAACATAGGTCTAAACATAATTACCAGTAATAGTGAAGCTCCTAGTGTTACCCAAAACTCTCTCCCCCAGGCTTCTCTTGTGCACAAAAAGTAAATAAGGAGAAATATAATTGCTGATGAATGAAAACCGGATAGTATAATTACAATGGGAAAATATTTTTTCCAATCTCTTTTTAATATATATTTACTAGCCCAAAAGAGTATTGCAGCTACCATTGACTGTCTAATACCGTTCATTGTAATGTAAAACATAACTGTTCCAAAGTATAGAAAAACACCCAGTTCAAAGGGCTTACTATGTTTATAAAGCGTCAAAGTTATATAGGCATTTGTTATAAAAGATGTAACTATTAATAGAATCTGCGGATCTGAACTAAGTCTGGTTAATAGATACATAAATATATTAAAACCATAATCCTTACTTGAAATGTTCAAATATGGATTCTCTACCAGTAATCTATATGAATGAGAGTAAAAATATGTATCACCAATACTTGCTGTAGACCTGAAACCAGATATTATAAATAGAACAACAAAAACAATAATTGCAGTTAGCTTATAGACCTTACGGGGCTTAACTTTATTATTGCTCATAAAAAGTGATGTTATATAAATCAAAAACATTGAAACTAAATAGATCTCTTTCATCACTTTACCTCTTCATCAAAATTAAAATCTTATGTGTTGTCCTCTAATTCATATAAGTTTTTAAGTAACTTCACCGTACTATCAAGGCTATATCCCTTCTTAACTATATAATCTACTGCAACTTCTGTTCCTGCCCTTTTTTGCCTGCTACTTTCAATGATTTGCTGATACCATATCTCCATATTTTCATTCAAAGGCACCATTTTAACAAGTCCGAGTCCCATATCACATTCCTTCGGTATAGTATCAGAAATAACACAGGGTGTACCCGCTGCCTGTGCTTCAATCAAAACTATTCCCAACCCTTCATATAAAAATGGAAACAAAAACACATCAAAGAACTTCATGAATAATGGTATGTTTGTTTGAAGTCCCAGAAATTCTATGTTTTTATTTAGTCCTTTTTCTGTTGTCAGCTGCTCCATTTTTGCTTTCAAGTCGCCTTGTCCTATAAGGAGCAATTTAAAATCCACCCCTTTATCTCTAAGGTATTCAGCTGCCTTTATTAAAAATTTATGATTTTTTTGCTCTCCAAATCTTCCAACATGCCCTATCACCAATGTGTTATTAGTAATATCTAAACTTTCCCGTAAACTTATTATTTCTTCATCTTTGACCCTTAAGTAAGGTCTTAAATCCACTGCATTGTACAGCACTGTATATCTTCTTTTTTTGTCCAATCTATTTCCAAATAAAAACTCACCTGCAGCATGAGTACAGGCAACTGCTTTAGTAGTATTTATCTTTATCAGCAATCTCATAATTGCAAAATATATTTTTCTGCTTAATAAGCGCCCTTCATCACCTGAAGTATTGTGTGAGTGACAAATTCTTATTTTCACTCCAGCTAATCTGGCGGCTAGAAGAGTAAGACCAGCATTAAATAAGGTATGTGCATGTACAGCTTGATATGGTCCTTGTTTCTTTATTATTTTATAAATATCCCTTACAAACTTTATAACACCTGTATACTTAGGAGGATGAACATAGAAAATTCTTCCTCCTAACTCTTGTATTTCTCTATCATAGTGGCATTCCTTTTCAGTAAAAGACACAAAATCAAATTGCAGAGTATTTTTGTCAATCTTTCTATATAAATGCATTAACATAGTCTCTGCTCCGCCCATATTCATCCCGCCAATTATATGTAAAACCCTATATACCTTTTCCTTCCCATTATCCATTGGCATTTCCCTCAACCTTTCTGCTAGAGGTTCTAAGCCTAAGCTGTTTTCCCGTGTTAGCAATTATATATTTATAGAGAATGATTCCAGGTAAAACTGCCAAGATCGTTAGCAACTTCCTTGGAGATTCTTTTAAAAAATACTTATTTTTTAAGATTAAGCTGGAAGATACATAATGGATGGCCTGTCTATATTTATAGCCTAATCCTCCTAGCGGCATTTTCATCGCTTCCTTACGCCAGAATGTAAAACCCTTAGGATTGTTTATATATTGCCTAAACATATTCTTTGAAGAACCGTCATTCAAATATTCCACACAGCAAACTACTTCATTCATAAGAAGCATTTCATAATCTAGGTCAATCATGCAATACTTATAAGCCAAGCTAACATACTTCTCACCTTCAAATATTGGATAAGGAAACTGTTTCGTAAGATCTGATCTATAAATAAACTTTTTATCCCCCTTGGCACCATATTTATAGTACAAGTCAAAGGTCTTGCATTTCTTTACACCCTTTGGTAAGTGGGTACCTATTACTTGTCCATCAGTGTAGCAGTCTAGTGCGATAATTCCACTAACTTCTGAACTACCATTTCTACGCCAAAACTCAGCTATCTTTTCCACTGCATCCTTAGGCATATAGTCATCAGAGTCAATACAGACATTTAGTTCTGTATCAATAAGCTCATAAGCTGTATTGTGGGCACCATGCATTCCCTGATTCTGTTGATAGTAATACCTTATATTAACTTCTCCCCCGGCTATCCATTTTTCTACCAGATTCTTTGTTTCATCTGTTGACCCGTCATCAATAATCAGCCATGTAAACTCTTTACAGGTTTGCTTTTTCAAGCTTTCATAGCACCGTCCAAGTATGTATGCCCGATTATAGGTGGGAGTAAATACAGTGAGTAAAGGCTTCATATTATCTCACCTCCCCATGGCTGCTTCTGCATACCTATTATGCTGATCACTGTAGAATCGCTGCATTTTTTTGGCTATTATATTTATATCAAAGCCTCGTTTTCTAACTGCCATCCTTGTATCCTCATGCTTAGATTCTAAATTGGCAATCTCTTTTGCCCAATAGTGTTTGTCTTTATCCAATCCTATAAAATGCAGTCTGTTTTTTCCTACTTCTGACTCTCTAGTGATGCAATCAGAAACTATACACTTTAAACCGGCTGTTTGGGCCTCTACCAAAGCTACCGGCAGCCCTTCGAAAAGTGAAGGAAAGAAAAACACATCAAAAGCCTGCATTAATTGTGGAATATCCTTTCTGACTCCTAAGAATTTTACTGAATCTTCTAACCCCAAAACTCTTACTTTCCTCTCAATACTTTCTTTCAATTTTCCTGTACCAATTAACAGCAATACCGCATCGGATCTTATCTTGGTTACTTCTTTGAATACATTAATTATAAAGGTATGGTTCTTTTGTTTCTCGAATCGGCCCACATGTCCTATGACAAATCTATCTTCTACGCCTAGTTCTTTTCTTAAACTTGCTCTTACTTCTGAACTAAATTTAAATTCTTCACAGTCCACTCCATTCTTTAAAACAGTAATCTTTTCACCCTTTTTAATAGCATGTCCAAACAACCACCTTCCAGCATCCTTTGAACATGCAAAGTAGTTAGTACAATTATCTTTTAAATAATGTCTTCCATAATATCTAAACGGAAGCTTATAGTCTAGTGGAAGACTGCCTAAATGACTGTGAGCTATTCTAACTGGTACTCCCGCTTTCTTTGCTGCTCTTAGAACAAAACCCGTATTTTCATTAATATGTGAATGGACTATTTTATATTCCGGATGCTTGAGAAAAAACTCATCTAACTCTTTAAAATATTTTCCATATCGCTGAGGCCTGATTGACGGCAAATAATATACTTTACCGCCCATAGCAGTTATTTCATCGTCATAGTCTCCTTTTTCCAAGCGATGGGTTAAAAAATCAAACTGAATCTTTTTACGGTCTATTTTTCTATATAGGTTCATAAGTAGGGTTTCTGCCCCACCGCGGTTCATAATTGTAACCACCTGAAGTATTCTTATAACACTCACCTTATATCCTCCTTTAGTTAAGGGCTAAATTTAATCATAAACTTTATAGCCCTCAACATTATTAAATAGCAAATACCATTTCTCGCTTTTGCAAAGTAATAAAATAGCTTCCAGTGTATGTCCAGACTTGTAGTATCGAATTGTTGAAAAGCCTTTACTATGTCTTCATTTGAAAGTAGCTCATTAACCTGCCTTAACTTGGTAAATATACCCATTCTATTCCCAGAAGATACTATGTTTAGCCCCATTCCCATTATTCCTAAACATATTCTATTATTTAAGGCTTCATAATACGTTTCTTGTGAAATGTTTGTATCAATTACTTTACGGATTTTTTCTATTAAATTCATCCTCTTTTCTAAAAGGTTAGGCCTGTATGCATTTGATACTGAACTTATTAGGACTTTTCTGTAGTGGTAAAAACTCTTGTTAATATATGCTATAGAATTGGCTTTAGAAAAGGTAGTTAGATTAAATAATAAATCCTCACAGCTGCCAATCTCTTTTAATGAACAGAACTCTATATTTTTTACAATTTCTGTTTTATAAATTTTGTTCCATACCACACTATGCATATCAAGATTTTCAGTGATATATGGTTCCCCCTTAATAGGTCCAACCATTTGCCGCATAAAGTATTTGCTTATTTCTTCTTTATACATGATTAATCCATCCTCAAGGCCCATGTTTTTTATCTTAGAATGATTTTCAAACTCCCTTATATATCCGCACATTACTATATCAATGTCCTGTTTTTTTGCAATCTTGAGCATTTCTTCATACATATCAGTATCTATCCAGTCATCTGAATCAACAAAGGTAACATACTCCCCTCGTATATGTTTCATGCCCTCATTTCTTGCCTCAGCCACACCTAGGTTTTCCATATGTATAACTTTCAGCCTTGTATCTTTTAAAGCATACATGTATAGTATTTTGCCGCTGTCATCTGTGGAACCATCATCTACTGCTACAACTTCTATATTTGATAAGGTCTGAACTAAAACACTTTCTATACATTGACACAGATACTTTTCTGCATTATGTACTGGTATTATTACAGTTAATAAAGGTTTCATTTATACCTCCTAACTAGTTGGCTTTTTATAGTAAGAGTAAAAATTATCTCAAATAGTGGAGTACACATCTTCAAGTTGTTTTAGTATACTATCTAAAGTAAACCTCTTTATTATAGACTTTGAACAACTTCCCATTGAGATTCTTGATTTCTCATCTTCATACAACTTGCTTATAGCTCTACATGTTTCTTTTATATCCCCTACTTTAACTATAAGTCCATTCATATTTGGAATTACTAGTTCCCTGCTTCCTCTGTTGTCCGTCACCAATAGGGGCTTTCCTAAACTCATAGCCTCCATAAGGCATCTGGGAAGTCCCTCTCTCTTAGAGAACAGACCAATGACATCAGACTGACTCATTATGCTGTATACATCTGTGCGATGTCCTACCATAAACACATTATGGTTTAATTTATACTTGTCAATTTTTTTCTTAATTGCCCTTTGCATATTTCCTTCCCCCACTAGCAGTACTTTTATATCTGCATGCCTATGAACCAATTTTCTCATAGCCTTTAACAACTGTATCTGATTTTTATTTTTATTAACTTCTGCAACTACGGTTATAACAAAATCCTTTTTACTTATTCCAACCTCTTCTCTGATATCACTCACAATCTGAACTTTTGTAATCTCCTCAATCCCCACACCGTTTATCTTGAAAATATTCTCTTCCTGAAACCCCAGTTTCTTAGCATTTTTAAAATCTTCTTCATTTATAACAATAATCCTATCAGTGTACTTAGCCATTAGCTTTTCAGCGTTATAATACATAATCCATTTATCAATACTTGCTCCTTTATAGAAATGAAACCCATGGCAGGTATATATTATTTTTGCCTCCGGGAACCTGCGTTTTAACAATCGTGTAAAAAAAGCCGCAACTGGAGTATGCACATGAATTACATCGTACTTTTCATTTTTATATAGTTCCTCTATCTGCCTTAATGCTCTAAAGTTTTTACTGCTAAAAGGTACCCTCTGATAAGATACTTCAAATATCCTAACATCTGAATTAAACAAACCAGAATTAATTGGTTTATCTATACTGCAAGCACAATCTACCTGATACCCCATATCAATAAGATGATTGATATGGGGTATCAAAAAGGCATTGATAGTTCTACTCACAGTAGTCACATATAAGACTTTTTTCACAAACTACACCACCTAAGTAACTTTCCTAGCACCAACCTCAACAACCTATCCCCTTCACAATCCGAGCCGGCACTCCAACTGCAGTACAACCTTCTGGTACATCCTTGATTACTACAGCCCCTGCCCCAATTATAGCTTCTCTTCCAAGCCTAATGTTTTGAATTACTGTAGATCCCGTTCCAAGGAAACAGCCTGTCCCAATATGTACATTGCCGGAGATATTTACATCCCACAATATTGAGCTGTAATCTTCTATCACCGCTTCATGTCCAATACCGCAGCCTGGGCTTAGTATTACATGATTTCCGATTTTCACATTGCTTGTCATAGTTACACCGGAATAAATTATCACGTCTTCTCCTATACTGCAGGTTCTGTGTATACTTATTGAAGGATGAACTATAGCTGCAAAGCTTATATTTGTCTTACTGAGTTTCTCCACGATCTTCTTCTTTACATTATAAGAGGCAATGGCACAGACAGCATACACATTGCTAAAACTCTCAATTTCATCTATACTGCCCAGAACCTTATATCCGTTTATTTCTGTGCCCTGGAGGCTCTTATTGTCATCAAGGAACCCAAGGAGCCTCCAAGTTGGCTTTACTTCATTTATCTGTTCAATGAGTAAGGCCGTTTCTTTTCCCACACCACCGGCACCTACTATTAATATGTCCTTCATTAATATCTCTCCCACTAATTTAGACCATTAAACTTCTCTGCGGTAACATTATTCACTTGGCTTATACCTGCCCTTTTAAACACCTTATAAATTGTTTTAAATAAGATTTTTATATCCAGCCACAAGGACCAGTGCTCCACATACCATACATCCAGCTCAAGCTTATTGGCCCAGCTTATGCTGTTTCGCCCGTTAATCTGCGCCCAGCCAGTTATTCCCGGCAACACCTCATGTCTCTTTCTCTGACGCTCATTATATATAGGAAGATACTCCACCAGCAGGGGCCTTGGTCCTACTAAGCTCATATCTCCCTTCAGCACATTAATTAGCTCAGGCAGCTCATCGAGGCTTGTGCTTCTTAATACTCTTCCGAAGCTAGTCAGGCGTTCTTCATCGGATAAGAGGTCACCCTTCTTATCTTTCTTGTCCAGCATTGTTCGGAACTTATACATTTTAAATATTTTGTTCCCTTTTCCAACCCTCTCTTGGACAAAAAGAATTGGTTTTCCTAAATTAAAGAAAACCATTGTGCCCACAATTATTAGTACAGGTAGTAAAATTATTATTCCAATTAAACTCAGTGCTATATCAAGACACCTTTTCATCCACATGGATTTTTTCACCTTCAAACCCTTTTAAAATAAACAGCTTATTAATGATATTGATCACCCTATATATATCCTCTTCTGTCATCTTTGTATCTGATGGCAGACATACTCCTCTGTTAAAAATATCCTCTGAAACGCTGTTCTCTAAACCATGGTGTGTGTAGAAGCTATAGCCTATAAACATTGGCTGTAGATGCATCGGTTTCCACACTGGTCTGGATTCTATATTATACTTTTCCAGTTCCAGTATTATGTCTATGGGTTTTACATTACTATCTTTATTTAATGTAATAACAGAAAGCCAATAGTTCGGTTGTCCATTATTAGATATGGGCATCATCTCAATGTCCTTTATTTTATTGAATTCCTTTTTATAGGTCTCATAAATATTTTTCTTTTCAGCAATTCTTTGCACCAGCACTCTCAGCTGTCCTCGCCCTATTCCGGCCAGTATATTACTTAGTCTATAGTTATAGCCCAATTCACTATGTTGATAGTGCCTTGCAGCATCCCTTGACTGAGTAGCCCAAAATTTTACCTTTTTAATTGCCTCTTCATTGTTGGAAACCAGCATGCCCCCGCCAGAGGTAGTTATTATCTTATTTCCGTTGAAGGAATAAATACCAAAATCTCCTATAGTTCCGCTTTTTATACCTTTATAATCTGCCCCCAGAGATTCAGCTGCATCTTCAATTATTGGCACCTTATACCTTTTGCAGATATCTGCTATGGGATCCATATCTGCACTCTGGCCATAGAGGTTTACTACTATTACCGCCTTGGGCAGTCTGCCTTCTCTTGAGTAGTCCTCCATAGCTCTCTCCAGAGCATTAGGTGACATATTCCAGGTTTCGGGCTCGGAGTCAATAAATACAGGCTCTGCCCCCTCGTATATTATTGGATTACAACTGGCGGCAAAGGTTAGCGAGGAACAAAATACTATATCCCCTCTCCCTATACCAAGAACCTTCAGAGCCATATGTATGGCAGCAGTACCGGATGACAAGGCCGCAGTGGCCTTAACCCCTACAGTTTCTGCCACTTCCCGTTCAAAGGCGTCTACATTAGGACCTAGAGGAGCAATCCAGTTTGTATCGAAGGCTTCCTTTATAAATTGTGCTTCCATTCCTCCCATATGAGGGGAAGCTAAATATAGTTTTTTATTGTTTGACATGGTTTACCTCCATAGAAGAATTTACTAATTCATATCTTCTGTTTTTAGTGTTGCTGCTAATTCTTCTGTTCTTTCAGAATGTTCAGGATATCTCCTATAGGTCGGTACCAATTCTTCAACCTTCCTAAACAAGTCTTCTCTGCTTCCTTGCTCAATGATAAACCTCAGTTCATCAAAACCCTTCTTTAAAACCTCCAGATTATTGAAGGTTGGCCTTCCTATAAATATCTTTTTATGTCTGGTTTCATTAAGTCCTTCCTCTGCCAAAAGTAACTCTTCGTATAGCTTTTCGCCCGGTCTTAGTCCGGTGACTTCTATTTTTATATCCTTATGTGGTTCAAAGCCTGATAATCTTATCAGATCACAGGCAAGATCGTATATTTTTACAGCCTTGCCCATATCCAGTACAAATATCTCCCCGCCCTCTGCATAGGCTCCGGCCTGAAGTACCAATTGAGCAGCCTCCGTAATAGTCATGAAATATCGGGTTATATATTTATTTGTTACCGTAACAGGTCCTCCCTGTGCAATCTGTCTTTTGAAAAGAGGTATTACCGAGCCGTTGCTGCCCAATACGTTGCCAAAGCGCACCGCTACAAATTCTGTAGCACTTTTGGTATCCATGGCCTGCACTATCATCTCGCAAATCCTTTTGGAGGCTCCCATTATATTAGTAGGATTTACCGCCTTGTCCGTAGAAATCAGTACAAATTTTTCTGCTCCATATTTGTCTGCACATTCAGCTACATTGAAAGTTCCAAATACATTATTTTTTATGGCCTCTGTGGGGTTATCCTCCATGAGGGGAACATGCTTGTGGGCAGCAGCATGGAATACAAGGTTAGGCTTGAATTCTGTAAAGATCTTTTCCAGCCTCTTTTTGTCTGTAACATTAGTTATGATGACCTTTATGTTAACACTCTTATTTTTGAAGATTATCTCATTGTATAAGTCGTAGGCATTGTTTTCGTAGGAATCTATTATCAGTAATTGCTTGGGATAAAACTTGATAATCTGTCTGCATAATTCTGAGCCAATGGAGCCTCCCCCTCCCGTTACCAATACTGTTTTCCCAATTATATATTCTTTTATTCCATCTGTATCCAGGGTTACAGGTTCCCTTCCCAGAAGATCTTCTACCTCTACCTCCCGGATATGATTCAGCGTAACTTTTTCATCAATAAGTTCATGGAGGCTGGGCAGCAGTTTTACCTTGCACCCTGTCTCCTTACATAACTCAATAAGCTTTCTTTTTCCTTCAACATCTAAGGAGGGTATTGTAATAATAATTTCCTCAACCTGTTTCTCCCTGGCTATTTTCTTAATATTTCTGGTGCTGTCCAGCACCTTAACTCCAGCTACTATTTTACCTATCTTCTGAAGGTTATCATCTATAAAGCCTACCGGAAGATATTTCATCTCCGGCCGCTTTTTCATTTCGTTAATTGTTATTACACCGGCAGAGCCCGCTCCTACTATTAAAACCTTTTTGAAGTCCTTCTTATTAAGATTTCCAAACTGTATTATTAGTCTCCTGTAAATTCTGAAGGACATTCTAAAGCCCACTATAAGTACTACATTGATCATGGCGTTCAATAGACTCATTTTAAACGGAAGCTTAAAACCTGCTACTAACTCGTAGAGCGTGACTAAGGTACTTGCTGCTATACAGCCCCCAATAGATAGTAAGAACTCATCTATGCCGGCGTAAATCCAAAGACTCTTATATAGCTTGAACAAATAAAAAACAGTAAGGTAAATAATGTTGATTACTACTATATTTTTTAAATATATTTCTATATATTCTGGTGGTATATCAGAAGAGAACCGGAAGTATAGAGTCAAAGCATAGGAGGCATTTATTAGAAATGTGTCTAATATCAATAGTGCAGCTATTCTACAATTACTCAATCTATCCATAAGTTCCCTCCCTTTTAATAGACACGTATTATTTATACTTTATTGATTTCCTATAAATTATATTTTTGATGTTTCTGTATTATGCCGTGATGGTCTAAAGAATGTTTTTAAGCCCTTTTGTTTAACTGTTCCGTAATAATAGTTGTATCTGCTATACACAGTGATATTCTTTACTTTATTAAGTGCCACACCGAGTATTCTGCCATTTACACTATCTATAAGTTTCTTAGATTTTGCGGCCTCTTCTTTTGGGGTCTCTCCCGCTGCCACTACAAAGATAGTACCATCTGCATATTGAGCTATTATTTGAGCATCGGAAACGAGCCCTACCGGTGGAGTATCAAATATAATTACATCAAAATAGCTTTTTAACACCTCTACAAAACCCTTCATTTTTACAGAAGTCAGTAATTCCGGCGGGTTTGAGGGTATAACTCCGGAGGTTAATATGTATAAATTCTCTATTTCACTTTTATGAATTATGTCCTTAAGCTTTGATCCTACTGCAAGAAAATTAGATAGTCCCAGTGAGTTGGATATATTAAAAATTTTATGTACCATGGGCTTTCTAAGATCGCAATCTATGAGAATGGTCTTCTTCCCGGCCTTAGCCATTACGGCTGCCAGCATAGCTGCGGTAGTACTTTTGCCTTCCCCAGGCCTTGAACTGGTAATTACCAGGCTCCGCACAATACCACTGGCTGAAGCAAACTCTATATTGGTTCTGAGACTTCTATAGGCTTCCACAACACCGTAATTTAAATTTTTCAAATACTTCTCTGTAATTATGCCTAGATTCTTTTTGTCATTAGGTATCTGGGTATATACAGTTGTTTCTAAAAACTCCTCTACATCTTCCTCTGTTTTTATGGTGTTATCAAAAAAATCTATGCCAAATATTATAAGAATGGAAAGTACAAAGCCTCCTGCCAGTCCCATCATGATATACTTCTTTCTTTCCGGCATTATCATATAAGGATCCTTTATATTTTCTATAATGTTGATGTTAACAGTAGGATAGATTTTTTTAGCTTCTTCTATAAAGGCATCACTGATCGCTGTTAATATTCCCTTAATCTGCTGAGGATTGTCCCAGGTAAGATTTATGTACATAAATTGTGTTCCCTTTTGGGGCTGAGCCACAATACTGGCTTGTATAACATTTGGGTGAATAGCATTATTCAGCCTCTTTGCTGCATTTTCAGCTACAATGCTGGTCTTCGCCAATGCACTATAGGTATCCATCAAGTTTTCATAAGATCTGACGGCATAGATATCATATTCATAATCTTCTCCAATAGGATTTCCAATAATCAAGCCTATCCTTGTAATATAGGAAGGAGTTATTCTACTGTCATAATAATAATTAACCAATAGCATTATCGGAATAAGAATAATGATAAATACGTAAAATCTCTTCTTTATTATTTTTATTATCTCTATTAATTCTATTTCCGGTGTATTACTGTTTTTCAACCCTTTTACCTCCTACTCACAATCTTCTTCCAGCAGTTTCCTTAACTCAAAGGACATTTTTTCTATCTCCCAGCTTGGCAATTTCTCATCTTCTACCAGTTCTTGTATCTCTTCTATAGAAGCTATATGCTCTGTATTTAAGTAAAAGTCTTTTCCCTTTAATAAGGTAGGAATAATCCTTGAGGTTCTATTGTCATAAATTCGTTTTAAAAAAATATCTAGAGATTCATTAAAACCATAGACTTTCCCATTATCCATGATAACCTTTGTAAGATATTTAGTTTTTACCATCCATTATCATCCTCCTGTTCTTACAGTATTATCACTGCTGGTAGTACTCTAATGTTCGCCTTAGACCTTCTTTTATGTCCACCTTTGGAGTCCAGCCAATGTGTTTTTTTATCTTTTCATAGGTCATATAGCTGTGTATTATTTCTCCTGCTCTTGGTGACAGATATTTAGCTTGTACACCTTTACCGGTCAGTTCCTTAAATAATCTGAATAGATCATTTACCGATATTTTTGTACCGGTGCATACGTTGTAAATTTCATTATCTAGTCCCCAAAGGGCCATAACATTTGCTGCCGCTACATCCGCCACATATACAAAGTCTCTGGTCTGCTCTCCATCGCCAAAGATTTCTACATCTTGTCCCTCACAGAATTTTTCAGAAAAGATTGCAACCACGCCGCCCTCTCCGGTAGAATCCTGCCTTGGTCCATATACATTTGAATATCTTAACACCGTATATTTGATGCCATACAAGCTTTCATAGACCTTTAGGTAGTGCTCCACAGTATGCTTGGATATACCATATCCACTTATCATATTTAGTGGATGGTCCTCATCTATGGGTAAGTATTGAGGGTTACCGAAGATTGCTGCGGAGGCCGGATATATGACTTTCTTTACCCCACAGCTCCTGCATGCCTCCAGAAGATTTATAGTCCCCATAATATTTATATCTGCATCCAGCAAGGGATCTTTCACGGAAACCGGAACCTTTATTTGAGCAGCCTGATGGCACAGCACCTCCGGCTTAAACTCCTGAAAAACCTCTGGAATATTTCTATCCCTTATGTCAATCTTATAAAATCTAGCTTCCTTATTAATATTTTCCTCTCTACCGTGGCTCATATTATCTATAATTCCTACTTCATGTCCACGATTTATAAGCTCGTCCGCTATATGTGAACCTATAAAACCTGCTCCCCCTGTTACTAATATTCTCATTTTACGTGTTCCCCCTTAGATTCTTATAAATGTATAGTTTTGCATTAATACATTTATACAGTTAGTCAGCCATTAATATGAAATGTTTTTTTATTTTGGGGGAGAAAGTTCTTCGTCAAAAATATACAGGTATATTGCAAGTTATGATTTTAAATATAAAAAATCTTGACCAAAACCTGAAACTTCAATAGGTTTTGGTCAAGATTTCATTTTTCTTGAACTTATTTATCTAATGTGATATTAATTCATTTTTTCTGCAATATTCCTTTAAATATGGAAGTTCCAAAGTTCATAGCCTGCACCGCACCGCATAAGGTAATATATAAAAAGAAGTATTATCTTGAAGTAATCTTAAGCCAAGCATCATTATATAATTTTCTAAAATCTCCAAGGTCTATATAAACCTCTGATTTTTGAAGTATCTCTTCATCCGGATAAGCAGCCTTATCGTTCTTTACTTCCTCATCAAGCATCTCAAAAGTTGCCTTGTTTGGTGTAGCATAGCCAATATAATCAACATTCTTCTTATTTACCTCGGCGTCAAGAAGATAGTTTAAGAACTTTTCTGCTTCTTCCTTATGCTTTGCAGTTTTAGGAATAGCCCAAACGTCAAACCATAGGTTTGTACCTTCTTTAGGTATTACATACTCAAATCTATCTGGTTCTTCCTCTTTTAGTACGAATGCATCACCGGAATATATAACAGCTATATTCTTTTCACCGCTTCTTAATGCATCTTTAACCTGGTCTCCAATATATACAGCATTTAAATCATTACGCTGCTTTATCAACTCTTCTGTAGCCTTATTAAGTTCATCTTCATTTGTGGAGTTTAAGGAATAACCAAGTCTCTTTAGGGATATTCCAATTGAGTTTCTCATGTCGTCGGACATAAAGATATCATTCTTATATTTGCTGTCCCAGAGAGCATTCCAGCTGTCTATATTGTCGGTTATCTTAGTTTTATCGTATATGATACCTATGGTTCCCCACATATAAGGTACTGAATATTTATTTTCAGGGTCATGAGCCTGGTTTTTATACTTTTCATCTATATTTTTGAAATTAGGTAAATTACTAAAGTTAATGTCCTGAACAAGATCTTCCTTAATCATTCTCTCAAGCATATAGTCAGATGGTACAATAAGGTCGTAGGTTGTTGTGCCTGCCTTTACCTTCTCATACATTTCTTCATTGGTAGCAAAAGTTTCATAGTTAACCTTTATACCTGTTTCCTTTGTAAAATCCTCTAGGATATCTTCATCAATATACTCTCCCCAGTTAAACACATTGATGGTAACCTGGTTTTTGTCACTACTACAGCCAGCAAATATTGCTGTTGATATCATAGCAGCCATTGCTAAGGATACAAATTTTTTTAGCCTAGTCATTTACACTACCTCTCTTTCTTTCATTTTTAATGAGATCTTTCCCATTTGCAATAAATAAAAGTATAAAAATGGATACAAACATCAAAGTGGATAGGGCGTTTATCTCAGGACTTACGCCTCTTCTGGCCATTGAATAAATTTCAATGGATAGGTTTGTAATTCCAGAACCTGTATTAAAAAAGCTTATTACAAAGTCATCTATGGACATTGTAAAGGAAATCAGAAAACCGGCAAAAATACCGGGCATTATTTGCGGTAATATAACCCTCCTTAATGTATAGAAAGGTGTTGCCCCTAGATCCTGGGCTGCCTTAACCAAGTCGTCGGGCATTTGCTTAAGCTTTGGAAGTACAGACACTATAACATAGGGAGTGGAAAAAACCACATGGGCTATTATAAGTGTTTTAAATCCAAAGGTTAATCTAAAAAATATAAATAAAGTCATTAAGGAGATTGCAGTAACTATATCCGGATTCAATACCGGCAGATAATTAATATTGAGTATGGCTTTTTTCTTCCAGCCAGTCATTTTGTCTATACCTATAGCGCTTATGGTTCCCAGTACTGTTGAAATTAGGGATGAAACAACCGCTACAAGTACAGTATAGTACAGGGCCCTTAAAATTCTGCCGTTATGAAAAAGAGAGCTATACCATTTTAGAGAAAAACCATCCCAGCTTGATGAATTTTTCCCGGAGTTGAAGGAAAAAACTATCAGAAATATTATGGGAGCATATAGGAAAATATATGCCAATGATAGATAAATTCTTTTAGTCCATTTCCCTACCATAGTATTCCACCGCCTTCCTTCTCTTCCTTATCTTCGTATCTTGAAAGTATAGCCATTGATATAAGTATAATTATCATCATCAAAATCGATATGGCAGATCCAAAATACCTGTCTCCAACAGTGGTAAACTGAAGCTCAATCAGGTTACCTATAAGCATGTACTGTCCCCCTCCAAGGAGCTTTGATATTACGAAGGTTGAAACTGCAGGCATAAAAACCATTGTTATGCCGGACATAACTCCTGGTATACTTAAGGGAAAAATTATCCTTCTAAAAATTACAGACTTGTTAGCTCCCAAATCAGCAGCAGCCTTTATAACATTTTCATCCATCTTTATAAGCACTGTATATATAGGTATGATCATAAAGGGTAAAAAATTATATATCATACCAAGAATAACAGCGGCATCGGTATATAAAATATTCATAGTTGGAAGGCCTATAGCCTTAAGAATACTATTTATTATTCCATTCTTTCCTATAATGGACATCCATGCATAGGTTCTTAAAAGAAAGTTCATCCACATGGGAATAACTAAAAGCAACATGAGTAAAGTTCTGTATTTTTGGTCCACTTTTGAGAGAATATATGCCACTGGATATCCTAAAATAAGGCATAATATAGTAGATATACTTGCCAGCTTAATTGAATTCAAAAATACACTCATATAATTGGAATCAAAGAGCTTCTTATAATTTCCCAGGGTAAAATCACCATTGCTGTTGGTAAGGCTAAAGTAAAGTACAAGAAACAGAGGAACAACAATAAAAATTATACTCCATACAATATACGGATACTGAGCTATTGACTTACTTTTTTTCATCCCATGCCCCTAGCCTTTCTCATGATATGGATATCCTCCGGATATATGTTCATGCCAATTTTTTCATCAACCATAACATGCTTAGTATTGTGTATGAGCCATTTTTTATTGTTTGCTTGTACCTCGATTTCATAATGAACCCCTTTAAAAATAACAGAAGTAACTACACCGTTAAGCATACCTTGACCAAATTCTGCAAGCTTGATATCCTCAGGTCTTATTACAACATCTACATTTTCGTCCTTGTCAAAGCCCTTATCTACACACCCAAATTCTCTTCCTTCAAAAGAAACTCTATAGTCTTCATGCATTATGCCGTCAACAATATTACTTTCTCCGATGAACCTTGCTACAAACTTATTTTTAGGTTCATTATAAATATCTTGCGGTGTACCTATTTGCTGTATCTTTCCTTTATTCATAACAACAATAGTATCTGACATGGTCAGAGCTTCCTCTTGGTCATGAGTAACAAAAATAAAGGTTATACCCAGGCTTTTTTGTATTCTTTTAAGTTCAAGCTGCATTTCCTTTCTAAGCTTCAAATCCAGGGCTGCCAGCGGCTCATCCAGAAGCAGAACTTTGGGCTCATTTACTAAAGCCCTGGCTATGGCTACTCTTTGCTGTTGACCACCACTTAGGGAATCCGTTGACCTTTTTTCATAGCCTTCAAGATCAACTAGCTTAAGCATATTCTTTACCTTTTCCTTTATTTCTTTCTCAGATAGCTTTTTTATTCTAAGCCCGAAAGCTACATTTTCATATACATTCATATGGGTAAAGAGTGCATATCTTTGAAACACGGTATTTATTTGTCTTTTATGAGGTGGGAGTTCATTAATAACTTTACCCTCGAATACCAAGTCTCCTTCATTTGGCTCTTCAAAACCAGCAATTATGTTTAAGGTTGTAGTCTTTCCGCAGCCACTGGGACCCAGTAATGTTATAAATTCATTTCTTCTTATATACAAATTCAAATTTTCTAGTACGGTATTGTTACCATACTTTTTTGTTATATTTTTAAGATCAATAATTATATCCTTATTAGAATCCTGCAAATTTAACACCTCTTTCATGAACTTTAAAAGGACGGGGGCGTACTCACCCAGATAACCTTTGCTGTACTATTTCCAATATTGGATATATAGTGGTTAATATTAGGCTTGTAGCAGAAGCTTTCTCCCTTCTTAACCTTATATTTTTTACTTCCTAAGTGAAGAATTATTGAGCCTGCCAGCACATAGCCGAATTCCTCACCTTCATGGGGTTCCTCTTCAATATATCGACCGCCAGGTTCAAGGGTAATGAGAATTGGCTCCATAGAGTTTTTCTGTGCATTTGATACTAGCCAAGTCAAATTATATCTTAGTTTCTCATCGGATTTCTCAAACATGTCATCCTTCCCAAAAACTACTTTTTCTTCCCGTTCCTCTCTGAAGAACTCGTTTAAATTTGTTCCCAGGGCATCTAATATATCCTTTAAAGTTGCTATAGAAGGCGAAGTTAAGTCTCTTTCTAATTGGGATATAAATCCTTTTGACAGTTCACATCTATTTGCTAATTCTTCTTGGGTAAGCTGCTTTTCAATCCTTAACCTTTTAATCTTCTCTCCAATTTGCATACTCCACCTCTTAAAATTATATTAAGCCATAAGTTTATAAATACTAATCCACATTATAATAAATTTAAAGTTTAGATTTACTAAACTCACAATATATAATTATACATTTTTTTGTTAGGAAATCAATAGAAAATATTTAATTACTTTATTTGTAAATTAGACAAGATACGCTTGGTACCATCCATAGATTTGATTTACACAAATCTATGGATGCTCCTAGCGGAATTTTATTTAAAAAAATGCTGCCTAAATGGCAGCGTAGATATTATTCAAACTCATTCTTTATAACTCTCTTTACTAAAATATCATCAATAAGTTTTTTCTCATGAATATATCCTTCCAACAAGCATTTCTCACAAAGATTGTTTATTTTTCTAGGTATCCCTGCAGTATACTGAAATATCTCATTGATAGCTTCATCAGTAAACAATGGTGTTCCTGAACCTGCAACTTTAAGATGAGTTAGTATGTAGTCCTCTGTACCAGGCCTATCTAGTCCATCAAGTCAGAATAGATGTTGACATCCTTGAATAAATATAATATTATCATCTTGCTTAGGTGGAACTCTCTCATTCATATTTATGTCAGCCAGGACATATTGAGGGTGCTCTTACTTTTTTATCCTACACTATTTCCAGTTCCGGCGGAAGGGCATTGTGAGAAAAAACAGTACCTTTCGGTACTTCATCATTGCTAAAAACAGTTAATATACAAATCCCCACTAAAAATTCATTTCATATTTTTTGCATATGGTAAGTATCAGGTTAATTTTCTATCAACACTCTATCAACAAAAATAAAAAATTGTTGATAGAATGTTGATAGATTTATTTTATTTTTTCAGTAAATATACCCTGTATCTCTTCTCACCTTTAGGTTCTAACAACGCTTCTTCCATCATTTTATCTAAATAATATTTTGCTTATCTTTCACTGCATCCGCATAATTCTCTAACTTTAGTATTGTTGATAGAATTATTTTTTTTGAGATATTGAATTATCATATCTTTAGCTCTAATATATTCTATTTCCTTATCTTTTATATATCCAACATCATCGCCTAAACTGTAATACACTTTTTCTGTAAGAATATATTTTTTAAATCCATTTCTTTCTACATATCCATAATTTATAAGTTCATTCAAAACTCCTTGAGTATCTTCTAAAGATAATTGAGCATGTTTAGATGCATCTTTTAAAGTTATAGTTCCATTATCTTTTAAATATTTTAATATCATTATTTGACTTGTACTAAATATTATTTGATTTTTATCTTGTTCTTCGATTAAGAATTTAGTAAAATTTTTGTCTTCAAGATTACTTTTTAATGTTAATGTAACTGCTTCACTATACGTACTATATGTAGGTAATGGTTTTCCAAAAAAAATCATGTCTCTAAATATTATATCTACACCTTGTCCTGATCTTTGAACATATTTTAACTTCTGCAATGTTTCTGCGATGAGTTTATTTCTTGGAATAGATGGATGTGTTATTATGTTATTTTCATTTATACCTTCAGGAAATCCTCCAGGATTTTCAATTACAATTTTATTAGAATAGTGTTTTACATAAATAGCTCCATTGCTTTAATAATCTCTATGGCAAATCGCATTTAAAATGGCTTCTTGGAATACATTTTTAGGAAAATCTTTAACTTCAAGTCTAAATAAACCTATTTGTATATTTGTTATATAATTACTACTCTCTATTATTTCTGTTAATCTATCCAATGCCGATATAATAGGTACTTTCAAATCTATTCTCTTATCGTATTCTGTCTTATTAATATCACTATAATGCAGATATATTATTTCAGCTTGAGGTATAGTTCTGTTTATAGAACTTTCTTTTCCAACGAAAAGCATACCTGCAACAGTTAATTTTATCTTATTATCCTTCTCCTTAATGAGATGCAAATCTTTTAAAAAAGATTTATCATCCATTAATGGTAAAGTAGACTCTGGATCTCTTATTTTTAGTTTTTCTTTTATTTTATAAACTTCTAAATTATCAATATCTTCCTCGCTGGAATCTTCTATAATAACATTTGAAAAATCATTGTTTACTTTCCCCGATTGCATTATAGGAAATTCTTCTGGAAACATTGGTTTTGTATTTTTACCCAACCTTTTATACACTTCTCCGGCAGAAGTAGCATATAATGTACTCCCTTTAGATACATATATTATTAATATTGTATTGTTTTCTACAAAGACTTCTTCAATGTCAGCAAATAATTTTGGTATAGTTCTATCATAAATACTTTCCATAATATTTTGTATATCATAATTGTCACATCCTGTAATTTCCCCATTATCTTCTACGCCAATTAAAATCATTCCACCTTTAGTATTTGCCAATGCTACCGCTTCTTTTGTAATAATTTTCATAAGTTCCTTTTTGTCTTTTATCTTTTTCCAGCTTTTGAACTCAACATCTATTTTTTCACCTTTTGATATTACTTCTTTTATATCCATACTTTTAACCTCTCTTGGAATGGAATAGTTTATTTTATTATATTATTACTAAATATTATAACAGTAAACAAGAAACCAAGTCATTATTCGACTTGGTTATCTATTTGCTAAATTCGTATATATTTTCTCAACACTGTCTAAAATATTGTAACATTTATCTTTATATTCCCGTAAATCCTTTTTATTATCTTCTTTTGTAAACGATTTAAACTCTTGCTTATCTCGTAGTATTACACAAAATCATATCCGGTATTTATTTTAAAATCAAATAAACATTCATTCTATGTACTCATCCTGCTATTATATTTGACTACATTACTTTGTTAAGACATAACAATCACCTTTATACAATACAAACCTATACAAATATATCCATCTTATAAGTAAATTATAATTCTTTATTTACAATATTGTCAATATTTAACAACTTTATTCTCGAATGCACAAATAAAATTGTATTGACAAGTATAAAGTATTTTGATATTTAACTTTGACGGAGGGAATAATTCCTGTACCGTCACAACTCGCAGGAGCTTTATCTATGCGAGATTTTTTATTTTGCATAGATTTTTACAATAATAAAGTTTTAATAAGATGTCATTATTAATGAAAAGTAAGCGTCAAAGTTTTAGTACCTTTAATAACTTGAAAAATAGCATTAAAATATCCCAGTAAGGCAATTTACTAAACTTTACTGGGATTAACTTATTTCCTATCTTTAATTTTCATATTTTCAGGAATCTTATCTGAGCAAGGCATAAGATTCTCTCCTCTAAAATTTATAATTCTAATACTATATAATGAAATTGCTAGTTATTAAATTTTTAGCCCATTCTTCTACCTCTGAATTGCCACTTATCACAAACTCTTGTCCTCTTCCAACAGTCTGCAATAGACAATAATCATCTTTTAATTGCCAAATTGGATTCCCTTTGGGACTAATTAGTTTTTTGTGAAATGTCATTTTTGTATTAAACTGCGGATGAAAAAAACGTGGTAGCTTCCATAGTGATCTATTACTCTGCCCACCACAAGTTAACACTAATGATTCATCGTAATTAAGCCAACCATAGCCTGGCAATGTACTGTTAAAACTTAATTTTTCACTAGCAATATATGCCGTATTTTTTGTCCTATTCCTATCATAATAATGAGGATGACTAAGTTTCCATTCCTCATAGTTTTCTTGTTTTGAAATACTCTCAATTTTACCTACTTGAAGGTATCCCCATATAACTTGTTTATCTGTTTTATTTACAAATGTATATTTGCCATTTATTTTCTTTACATCTTTGAACCATCCAAAAAATAAAAACAAATCTCCTTCTTCAACCTTTTGATTTGCTAAATGCGATTGTGATGTACTACATTGCCCAAATATTCCTCTCCAGTCAGCATCACGATTTTTCTTAGTACTAGCATTTACATCTGGATCTAAATGCACATATCTCTTTTCAAAACCTTTAATGCCTAATGAATCCATGACATCTGCATACGTATTTCCTTCTTTCAAATAAATATCACTGTAAGTTATCCCTGTATCAATAGAGTTTCCATCTATGTCTTCTGGTATAGGTAACGATACATGATATTTTTCATCTATAAACAAAGGGCTTGGATATCCTCCTGCCTCAGAATCAAAGCCTTTTCTACTCAAAATTATTTTCATTATATTTTTCACCACCATAAACAAACATAATTCTACAATTTAATTGTACACCTTTTTACATTATTTTAACATTAATTCAGTTCATCAAATTTATATATTATTCTACAAAACAAAAATCTACTACAGTAAGTATTTTACACTTATCATGGTAGTAATGTTTTTAGCAATGATAAAGTACCGAAAGGTACTATTTTTTTCTCACAAAGCCCTTCCGCCGGAACTGGAAATAGTGTAGGATAAAAAAGTAAGAGCACCCTTAATATGTCCTGGCTGACATAATGGCTAAATTTAAACATTTTACATTAGAGGAAAGAGTCTCTATTGAAATAATGCTTAAAGCCTCCCTTTCTTTCAAAGCAATAGCCAGAGAGCTTGATCGAGATTGTACAACCATTTCCAAAGAGGTTAAAAATCATATCATGTTCAAGCGAACAGGTTCTTACGGTAGACCTTTTAACAACTGTATTCATCGTTTAACTTGCAGCAATACATATCTATGTGAGAAACCGCATAACACGCATCTTCTACTGCGACCCTTCAGCGCCATACCAGAAAGGTGCTGCGTAAAACAACCATGAATTGATTCGCAGAATTGTTCCTAAAGGCCAGAGCTTCAACTTATTTCAACAGAAGGATATCTCATTGATGATGAGTCACATTAATTCTTATTCAAGAAAAAAGCTGAATAACCAGTCTCAATACTCGGTATTCAGCTTCCTTTACGGCGCTAAAACGCTCGCAAAGTTGGATTCAGAACTCATCAAACCAAATGAGATTATGTGAATGCGAGTTTATTAAAATATTAACCTACTCAAGCAGGGATTACTGTTGGCGCTTAAGTTAAAACTTTTCCAATGAGTGGAATTTACCTTTGCAAAAAAACGATAAAAATTCACCTACACTTCCTATATGATACACTTACCTTTATCTATTTAAACTCTTACTTTTGAATTGAAGTTAATTATTAATTTTACTAAAAAGTCTACGTCACTTATGGTACGGCTCACCGTTAATTATCCTGAAAGCCCGATAGATCTGTTCCAATAACATTACTCTAAACAACTGATGAGGAAAAGTCATTCTGGAAAAAGACATCTTATAATCAGATCGTTGCTGAACTGACTTAGCCAACCCTAATGAACCACCGATGACAAAGGCTAAGTTGCTTTCTCCCCGTACTCCCAAGTCCTTTATTTGTGCGGCCAGTTCCTCTGAGGAAGGCTGCTTCCCCTGTATTTCCATGGTAATAACGAACATATTATCCTTTATATACTTTAATATTAAGTCTCCTTCCTTTTCCTTAATGATCTGTTCCTCCTTCTCCGAAGCATTTTCCGGAATCTTCTCATCAGGAACTTCTATTATCTCAAGCCTGCAATACCTTGATAGGCGTTTTGCATACTCCTCTATGGCATCTCTCAGGTACCTTTCTTTAACTTTTCCTACAGTAATCAATGATATATTCAAATACAGCAACTCCCTTACTTTACATTCTTTTATTACTCTATTATGTTTCTACTCAGTGTCTATGTCAATATACAGAGTATAATATCAAATTAAAGTCATATCTTACAGTCTATAGCAGCATGGTTAAACATAAAACTCCCTATCGGACATATCCTTCCAATAGGGAGTTTATTATATTGTATTCTTGCCTAAGTTTGACAAAACCTTAAAATAACGTTATCATTTTGATAGGTTTGTGATAAGGGAGGTTTTCATCATAAATACAAAGTTGCAATTTAAGAAGGTGAAACTATCGAAAAAGTTAGTAGCCCCTGTTGTATTTCTTCTTCTTATAGGTGTTCTAACTACTGTGATACTGACTAAAAGAAAAAATATAACAGTACTTATAGACGGAGTGCCCACAAACTACGTTACATATAAGGCTACTGTCAGTGAAGCATTAGCCGATAAGGAAATAACCTTGGGACCTAAAGATAAAATTTCTCCTGACCTAACTACAGAAATTAAGGACGAAGACACTATAGCAATAAAGCGTGCAGTGAATATAAAAGTTGAAGTTGATGGAAAAACATTGGACATTCTTTCCGCTGAAGAGGATATTAAGGCAGTATTTTCAGTTGAAGGAATAAGCTTAAAGGAAAAAGACAAGGTAACTCCGGCTTTGGATACAAAGTTGTGGGAAGGCTTAGCAGTCAGCGTTATCAGAGTTGAGAATAAAAACGTTACAGTATCAACTCCCATTGAGTTCAAGACTGTAGTAAAAAAGGATAGCTCAATGGCCAATACTAAAAAGAAGGTAGTCCAAGAGGGAAAAGTGGGTGAAAAGCAGACTACTTTCGACGTAGTCTATGAAAACGGCGTTGAGGTCTCAAGGACCCAGATAAGCGAAACAATAGCCCAAGCTCCTGTAGACAAGATTGTTGTAGAGGGCACTTACCCCTCAATGCCTGTATCAAGAGGGGGAGAAGTTCTTCCATATTCAAAGGTATTTACCGCCAGGGCTACTGCCTACTGGGCAGTAAGAGGTGTTGGCAAGACCTATACGGCATCAGGCCGTTTGGCAGTTAGAGATCCCCAAGGCTACAGCACCATAGCTGTGGACCCTGATCTAATTCCCTATGGCACAAAGCTCTTTGTAGAAGGTTACGGCTTTGCCATCGCAGCAGACACCGGCACCGGCATAAAGGGAGAAAAAATCGATGTGTATTTTGATACTCTTGCAGAAGCTAAACGTTGGGCAGTGAAGTACGTCAAGGTATACGTACTAAAGTAGCTATTAATGACTAGAGATTCTATAGAAAATTGCGTCACAACGCAATTTATTTCAAATATACAACAGCCCCTTTTAATTTAAAATTATAGCCATTCAGCATAGAGCTGAATGGCTTTCTTAATTATTAATAGCTACTCCGCTGCCACTTCGGATTCAACCTTGTTAGCACAGCACTTCTTGTATTTCTTTCCGCTTCCACATGGACACGGATCATTTCTTCCTATTTTAACTTCCTTCACTACTGTCTTGGAATCCTTCCATTTTCTCTGGATTTCTTTTCTCTTTTCGGGAGAGAAGATTCCATCCCACTGAGGTAAAGTATATAAGTAATCTGCCTTTGCGTCTAACATATTAAAATATAACTTTTCAAAATCTATATTAAAAGTAAGTTCTTGATCAATGTCCAAATTTTCTAGATCAAAGCCTTCCACAAGGCTGTCATTTATCCCATCTACAAACCCCATAAAAAATTCCGGTGTTGTCTTGAATCTTTCAGCTAATTGTCTAATGCTTCCCTTTAATGGTTCCTTATGGTTAGCAAGAACTTCTGTGTACACTCGTGTTTCCATGTCGCCATACTCTTTCCAGAAAGCATCTTCTCCTCTTTGTTTTACATAATCAACAACCATATCGGTCCAATCTTTATAAAGGCTCATAATTTTATTCTCCTTTGCATTATATATGTAGTCATTAAAATAATTATAATAAAGTTTTAAAAGCTTTTCAACAAGTTAGTTCTCTTCCTTGGTAATTCTTAAGCTGGCTATATCTTCTGGTGAGAAAGTCTTTGATATATTAAAGTTCCCACCTAGACTATCTACGTTTTGGTTTTCTACCAGAATTCTAATTTTTTCAATGGAATCCAGCTGAGTTATAGATTTAGCTATACTTTTTAGACAAGCCTCTTCCTTGCCCGGGGACATAGCAACCATAGCCTCTTTACTAAAGTTAATAATTGCAATACCATCCTTTATAGAAAAACTTATAAGCCTTGTATCTTTCGGAAGTATGGGTTTTAGCTTGCTTTCTATGGAAGGACCCTTTATAAGCTGATTTATTACGAGTTCACCCATAAGCTCCTCTTTGTTTATAAGCAATTCTTCCTTTGCAATGTCTATTGTGTTTTCGTCCTTAGACGCATCAAAATAGACATCAAGGTCTATATAATTATCCTTCTCATTTTGCAATTGCACATTTTCTAACTTTTCCTTATTACCCTTGCTAACTTTTTCCTGCTTCTCACAGCCTATAGTTATAGCAGCGGAAGACATAATAGAAATGGTTGTTATAAAAACTAATAACTTTTTCATAGCTTCCCTCTTTTCATATGGCCTAGCCTATATTTTAATATAACTGCTTGGCTTACTTCTGTCTGCCATAGTAAGTATAATATCTTTACCAACATTTATCTTGTTATCGTTTAAGATATTGGTAACTGTCGCATAAGCCAGCTCAGGATAGTTGTTAGTATTACTTAAATGTCCCAGCACTATTCTCTTTTGCTTGTCAGTGACAATCTCTGTTATTGCATAACCACAGGCCTCATTAGACAAATGACCTATGTCGCTTAGTATCCTTCTCTTTAACTCATAAGGATAAGGTCCAAATTTAAGCATTTCAACATCGTGATTACTCTCAAGCAACAATATATCTGCATCCATAATATTTCTTTTCACATCCTCAGAGAAATACCCTAAGTCCGTTGCTATACATACTTTCTTACCTCCAGATAAGAGAGAGTATCCAGATGGACCAGCGGCATCATGTGGTATATCAAATCTTTCAACATCTATATCCTTAATTGATACCGCTGTATCCATAATCTTAATATTATGTTCCTTTATATTTCCTATAGCCTTAGCCATACCCTTCCATGTTAGTTCATTTGTATATATAGGTATATTATACTTTCTCGATAAAATACCAACCCCTTTTATATGGTCACTATGTTCATGGGTGACAAAAATAGCATCAATTTCTTCCGGTCTTTCACCAATTTCCCTTAGTGCACCTTCTATACTTTTTCCAGGCATTCCTGCATCTATCAATACTTTTGCATTATCGGAGGATATGAATATAGAATTACCGCTGCTGCCGCTGTACAAAGAACTAAATACCATCAATTCTCCTCCCTTACTTCCATTGGTTTATTTGACTATTCTTCTACTCTATCTATATGAGCACCAAGGGCTCTGAATTTTTCCTCAATTTTTGGATATCCTCTATCAATATGATCAAGGTTATGTATTTCACTTACCCCCTCAGCAATCAGTCCGGCTATTACCATGGCAGCTCCAGCCCTCAAATCTGTGGCTTTTACCACTGCTCCGGTCAATTTGCTGACTCCATCTATAATGGCGGCTCTTCCTTCAACCTTTATATCTGCACCCATCTTTTTCAGCTCATCTACATGCTTATATCTACATTCCCATATGCTTTCATTTATTATGCTGCGTCCCTCTGCAATACACAAAAGTGCGCTCATTGGCTGCTGAACATCTGTAGGGAAGCCGGGATATGGCAATGTCTTTAAATTTACAGCCTTTAAACGTCCCTTTGACACTACAGTAATACTATCCTCATCCTCTATTACTTCTGCTCCCATTTCAATAAGCTTTGCAGTAATGGATTCAAGATGCTTTGGAATAATATTGTCTATTTTGACTCTTCCTCCACAAGCAGCTGCTGCAATCATGAAAGTTCCCGCTTCAATTTGATCAGGAATTACACTGTAATCACAGCCATGAAGTTCTTTTACACCGGTAATTCTTATAACATCGGTACCCGCGCCCTTTATATTTGCTCCCATAGTGTTCAGGAAGTTTGCAACGTCTACTACGTGAGGTTCCCTGGCTACATTTTCAAGAATAGTTGTACCTTCTGCTAAAGCAGCAGCCAGCATAACGTTGATGGTAGCCCCTACACTTACTACGTCAAAAAATATATTGGCTCCAACGAGCTTCTCAGCTTTTACACAAACAGCTCCATGCTCAATTTTCACTTCAGCTCCCAGTGCTTCAAAGCCTTTAATATGCTGATCTATGGGCCTAACTCCAATAGAACATCCCCCAGGGAGCTCAACCTTTGCTTCTTTAAATCGTCCTAACATTGCTCCGATAAGATAATAAGAAGCCCTCATCTTTCTTACATCATCTGTGCAAGCATCCACACTGGTCATACAAGTACTGTCTATAACTGCAGAATTGTTCCATCTCTTTATTTTGCAGCCTAAAGATTCCAATATTCTCTCTAGGCAACGAACATCCTCTATGTCAGGTATATTATCTATGTTACTTACTCCGCTGCTGGCCATTATAGCCGCAGGAATTATAGCTACCGCTGCATTTTTTGCACCGCTTACTTCTATTGTTCCATTTAATGGATTACCGCCATGTACAACTAATTTTTCCATTATTTTAACCATCCTTACTCAAAAAATCCACATATTAAATCTATTTTCAAGCATAAAACACTCATTTTATCATAATTACACTATCATAAGTTATATTATAGCATAAGTTAATATAAAGTTAAGCAGATTTTTTTTACAATATCGGCAGTATTTATTGAAAACATATAAAATATAAAGTATGATATAATTATTGTGAAGGATTTTAATTTTACTTAGACTATGGGGGTAGCAATGAGATATTATTTAGTGGCGTTATTTGATAACGATTCCTACAAGGAAATTGAAGAATTACAAAGGAGCATAGGCAAGAAGTATAAACTGTATAAAAATCCACCTATGCTGCACATCACTCTTGAAATAGTAGGCGATCCTGATATTAATAAACTGGATGAAATCCTTCTCAAAATTTTTAAGCCCTATAAGAAGTTTAAGGTGGAGGTTTGCGACGTTATCTGTTTTGATGAGCCGTATAAGTCCGTAAACCTTAAAATTGAAAATAAGGGCTATATTCGCCGTTTGACTCGGGTAATCAACGATACCCTAAAGCTCCACGGCTTCGATGTCCGGGAAAACATACAGGACTGGGACTTGCACATTTCTCTCGCCAATACTAATTTCGCCACAAGAGAATGGAGCAAGAACGAGTATGCAGCTGCCTGCAGCCGGGCTAAAAAAATAGGCTTCTATAAGCTTGCTAAAATTGATAGAATTGAACTTTGGAAACCAATCAACAATAAGAAAGAAATGGTTGTTAGGACTTATAACCTCAGGGATTATTAATATATGCAAACTTTGGAGAATATTGCAAGTATTTTATTGCTTGTAATATTCTTTCTTTTATTTCAGTAGCTTTTTCGACAATTTTTAAAAATTTTTAATTATTTTTTCTCGAAACCGTTTACTGAAACTTTAAATTTTAATAGTAATTCGTTAAAATAGATATGGTGGATTATAAAATTAAATATGAGAAATTTATAAAGACACAAATCTAACTATACTAGAGAGCATGTTTAGACTATCTCAAGGAAAGGAAGCCTTTATATGAATTTACAACGACTCTTTGCATTGCAAAAGGAATTGGATTTAAAAATAGTATCTCAGCATAATCTACAAGCAGAGAACCTTTTACAAAAAAAGATTCTGGCACTTCAAGTTGAAATCGGAGAATTAGCAAACGAAACACGGTGTTTTAAATATTGGAGCGATAAAGAACCTTCTTCATAAGAAGTAATTTTAGAAGAATATGTGGATTGTCTTCACTTCATATTATCTATAGGCCTAGATAAAAATTTTGTGGATATAAATTTAGAACCTAAAACTGTTAACTCCAGTCTCACAGAACAATTTCTTAATTTATATATAGACCTAAATGATTTTGTAATTTGCTTATCTCATGACCAATACTTGACTTTATTCGATGATTTCATAAGTCTAGGCATAGCTCTTGGTTTTACAGATCGCGATATAGAAAATGCTTACTTAGAGAAAAATCACAAAAATCACTCAAGACAAGAAAACGGATATTAATCCATTTTACAGTTATCACTTAAAAGCCCGTTTAGTAATATAAATTCTAATTCACAGAATTTTTATTACTAAGCGGGCATTTATTATTGTGTTTTGGAGAAAAATAACCTTGAGGTGATAAAGTTATGTCTGGTCTGATATTTGCAATAGTTGCCGGCGTGGCCATGAGTTTACAGGGAGTTTTTAATACAAGACTGGGCGCAAAGATAGGCTGCTGGCAAACCAACCTAACAGTCCAAGGTACCGCTTTTTTAATAACTCTTTTAGTTGTACTCTTTGTACGAGACGGTAGTCTGAAGAATATTAAGGATGTAAACAAATTATATCTTTTAGGTGGTGTACTTGGAGTTGTAATTATCTTCACCGTAATGAAGGGAATAGAATTTCTCGGGCCTACCTACGCCATTTCAACCATCCTGGTAGCTCAGCTCACTGCCGCTGCAATTATAGATGCTTTCGGACTCTTCGAAAGCACAAAAGTGCAATTTGGAACAACCAAAATTATTGGTGTTTTGGTAATGGTGGTTGGCATTATTATTTTCAAATGGAAAGGCTGAAATAAAATTCTTCAGCCCTGTGATAACATTTATCAGCTCCTTCATATACTATAATGGTAGCCCTTTTTAACGTATGGAAGGAGATATACATGTTTTTGACTAAAAATAAGATAGATTATAGATTAAAGTATTCCTTGGATAATAAACTTTATAAAAAATATAGAGTCAATGTCTATTGTAGGACCCTTACAGAAAGTACTGAGAAAAAGATCAAATCTCTAAAAGGAAATATACATTGTTCCATACCCTGTTTGAATTTTATATGTGCCACTTTAACTCCTATGGCAATAGAAAGATTGACAGAGCTTCCTGAGGTAGAACATATCACAGAAGACAGCTACGCTTTTCTCTGCGGCAGCAGCGTATTGTCTGCCAATGGTGTAAGCCTTAAAGGAAAATATAACCTTACGGGAAAAGGTGTGGGCATAGCCCTTATTGACAGCGGAGTTTATCCCCATCAAGATTTGCAAAAACCAAATAATAGGATTAAAAAATTTGTGGACCTCTTTGGCAAGTATAAGTATCCTTATGACGATCACGGTCACGGCACCTTTATCGCCGGGCTGCTTTGCGGCAGCGGTTACTCTTCGAAAGGCATGTACAGAGGTGTGGCTGAAAACAGTAATTTATATGTAATAAAAGCCTTTAATTCCCTAGGCCGAGGCCTTATATCGGATATTCTGTATGCCCTTGAAATTATATCCCGGGACTATGAAGAATATAACATAAGGGTTGCTTGTCTTCCTTTTGAAATAATGGAGAATGATCCTTATGTTTTAAAGCTCTTCTCTAAATCCTTTGATAAATTGTTGGCTCTGGGAATTATTCCTGTAGTTCCTTCGGGTTCCATGGGCAATGAAGAAGGAAGCATCACCGGCATCGCTGCATTGAGCAATTGTATCACAGTAGGCGGCTTGGATACTACATCATCAAACATAACTTCCTACGTCCACTCTTCCAGCGGCCCTGTAGGTAAAGTAGATAAGCCAAATGTTGCTGCCGCCTGTGTGGATATATGCTCACTAAATACAAATGTTAACTATATTCCGGAAAGAAACGGCGTAAGACTTTTTCCCCATAACCTGGAAAGAGCCTATACAACCTTTACCGGCACTTCCTGCACTGCTGCTTATATAAGCGGAATATGTGCCATGCTTTTTGAAAACAATTCATCTCTAACCTTTAAAGATATCTGCTCCCTATTGAAAGTCTCCTCTACAATGATAAATATATCCCGTTGGCTTCAGGGATCCGGTATCGTAGATATCCATAAATTATTGCCATAGAATAAAGTTGCCTCAAAGGGCAACTTTATTGATTTTATAAAGTCTAATTTTTGTATATGTATGGGTATGGATTTACAGGTTTTCCGTTAATTATGACTTCGAAATGAAGATGCGGGCCCGTACTGTTTCCTGTGCTGCCTACGTCCCCGATCAATTGGCCCTTCTTTACAGTATCCCCTACAGCTGCCCTTAGTTTGCTGCAGTGACCATATATGGTTTGAATATTATCTTCATGCTGTATCTTTATCATTTTTCCATAGCCGCTGGCCCAGCCTGAATAAATAACTTTCCCATCCATAGCTGCATAAATGGGATCACCGGTGTTGGCTGCTATATCTATACCCTCATGCATTCTTCCCCACCGAAGACCAAAGTTGGAACTTATACTCCCCCTGGAGGGAACAGCCATAGATATGGTCTTTTGCCTATTGGCGCTGACAGTTTTTCCATCTTTGCTTGCATAGGCTATTTTAACCGCCGGTGATGTACCTTTGTCAGTATTTTCTATCAATTTCTTTACCGTATCTTCAACCACATCTACCTGACTGAGATTAACCTCTATTTCCTTATATTCTATCTTGCTGCTTATACCGGGAAATTTTTTGTTATCCTGTGCAGCCTTGTTGGAATAGTGAGTGCTTAATAAACTCACCACCTTTTGCCCTTCCTCTTTGCTGGCCAATATAGCCACAAGATTTCCGTCCACTCTCATTTCTACAGCTTTGACCTTTGTGTTCAGGGCATTTATAATGTTATTTCTTATATCCTCTTCACTGCTCATTGCCTCAGTATTTGCGATAACACTTAAATAAACGGTATCCTTATCTATCTTTATACCTTTAAATCTATTAACCAATTCACTATATACTTTGTTTACCATTGTCTCTGCAGCATTCATGTCTTTTACGCAGGCCACTGCGCGTCCGTTGACATATACTTCATAAGCATTGGGAGCCAGTAGATTGTAGAATCCTATGCTTCCCACAACACTGGCACAGACTATGACCTTTGCCAGCTTGCTTATACCTCTTTTACTATTCACCTTCACGCATCCTTTCCAATAAATTAGGTAGACTTTCTTAATTTTCCCACAAATATTTTTTTTATTCCTTTTATGATAATTTTTCTTGGTTGAGGTACTTAATCACCTCTGCTATAATATAATTGACACAAAAGACTGTGTCTGAATCTAATATGAAAGGGCGGTTAGGTATGAGTACCTTTATGTTTAAGAAGTCTTCATCAGACTATACACCGGTCAGCAATGTATTCATTGAAAAGTATATGCCTAGAGCCCGAGGGGAATTTGTTAAGGTATATTTATTAGCATTAAAATATTGTATCCATGGAGAGTTAGGTGTTAATTCCTCGTTGATGGCCTCCACTCTTCATCTGTTGGAATCTGATATCATGAATGCCTGGAACTACTGGAACGAAGAAGGGGTAGTTAAATTTACACCCATCGACAAAATGGGCAACTTCAATATAGAATTTGTAGACTTAACAGAGGATTCCCAAAAGACTGGTAACGAAGTTAACCTTTTAGAGGAGCTGACCAATAACTCCACAAAAGATATGCTCCATGAAATTGAGAAACTGGTATCAAGACCCTTGGCCTCTAAGGAAATGTCTACATATATAAGCTGGCAGCGGGATCTTTCCTTTAGTCCGGAGATAATCTTACTGCTGATTGAGTACTGCGCCTCCAAAGGAAAGTGTGATTACAGGTACATAGAAAAGGTTGCTTTAGCCTGGCACGATAATAATATAAAGACTATAGAGCAGGCACAAGCCTTCATCAAAAAACATGAAGATAAGTGGGTAAAATATAAGAAGATCTTATCTTACCTTGGCATAAAAGATGGGGAAATAATGAAGCCTCAGGAAGATATGCTAGATAAATGGGTGAATAGCTATGCCTTCCCTGTAGAAGTAATCCAGAAGGCCTGCGATATTTGTTTTGAACGTTTAAACCGGGCAGATTTTAAATATATCGATGCAATTTTATCCAGCTGGTATAAAGACGGTTTAAAGACTATACAAGATATTCAAACCAAGGATCGAAAGAGTACCTTCAAGAAAGCCGTACCCCATAAGTCTCAAAATGATAACTTTAACAACTTTGAGCAAAGGGTATATGACTATGACTCTTTGGAAAAGAAACTGTTAGGGTGGGATAAGTAATGCTAAAGGGATACCATTCCGATATAATTCGGATGTATGAAATTATTAGAGATGAAGAAAATGCAGCTCTTCAGAAGCGTAGAGCTGAAATCGAAGAAAAACTTCCAGAAGTATTAGACTTAGAAAGACTCATCGGAAAACTCTGTGTAGAACTTTCAATGAGCGCACTAAGAACCATTGAAAATAGAGAAGAGTATATAAAAGAGTTAAAAGAAAAAATCACTGACCTTAGGATGAAAAAGACTGAGCTCCTGGTTTCTAATGGGTACAGCCAGGATTATCTCTCCCTGCATTACCGCTGCAATAAGTGCAAGGATACAGGTTATATCGGTTCCGCCAAGTGTTCCTGCTACAGACAAAAGCTTGTTAAATTACACTACAAGGACTCCGAGCTCAGCGAAATACTGAGGGAAAACAACTTTGATAACTTTAATATGGAATATTACTCTGCCAAAAGAATAGGAGATGAACCGGAAAGCCCCCGTAAGAATATAGAAAAAATCCTTTCAAAGGTTTTGAGTTTTATAAAGAACTTCTCCTCTACGAAGGATAACCTGTTATTCTATGGTAATTCCGGCACCGGTAAGACCTTTCTTTCTCACTGCATCGCAAAGGAGCTTTTGGATAAGGGCTATTTTGTTGTATACAAAACTGCAGAAGAGCTAATTCAAAACCTTAGAAAAATACGTTTTGAAAACGACGAAACCCTAGAGCAACAGCTCCTAGACTGTGACTTATTAATAATAGATGACTTAGGCACGGAACAGATCAATGACTTTTCAAAGACAGAACTGTTCAACATCCTAAATAAGCGCCTATTAAGACAGAAAAAAATACTGGTATCAACCAATTACTCCCTAAAGGAGCTTGTATCAATTTACTCTGAAAGAATTACCTCCAGGCTTTTGGGTAATTTCAACTTATGTAAATTTTACGGCGAAGACATAAGAGTAACAAAAAACTTACACTCACTGAAATAAAAAAACTGCATCTTAATGCAGTTTTTTTATTTACTCATTGCCTTATGGTTTCTTTGCTGTAGTACCTGTATTTACTTGATTCTGAGCTAATTACACTATCCAGCTTCCATACATATCCCTTGGAATTATCATATAAGAGATAGTAAAGAGCCACTACAGAAACTGTCTCATTGTCATAGGTTAAGCTTCCATAGACATAGTTTATATTCTTATATCTGGTTTTTGACAGTATTTCATCGAGCTTAAAGGTATTTGCTTCAGTTTCCGTAAGCTTATGGTTATCTGACCACCAGAAAAAGTCACTTCTGCCCTCTACCTCGGCCCCGGACAGGGAAGCTGCTATTGCATCTCTGGATAGGGCAGTCACCGAAACATCCTCCACAGTGGACTTAGAATTACTAACATAGGTCAGTCCCTTTAAGGAAACATTAAATACATAGGTAGCTGCCAAAGTAGAATTCAGCATTCCTGCAGTATTTTCCCTCTTCAAAGTGACCGTCAACTTTTTCTTGCTGTCATCCAATTCTTTGCTCTGTATAGTCATAGACTTGGAAAACTTGTCTTTTACTAAAAAGCTTTTACCACCAAATACTGAGTTGTGAGCTACATACTCCTCAAGGCCCTTATTTTGAATCTGCTCCAATATAAGATCTTCTGAAAGTGTCTCTGATATAGCAACCTCAAATTGCTTATCAGCTTCATTTTTAATCCCATCTACGGTCCATACTTCATTGTCAAAGCTCAGGCTAATAACTACATTTCCCTTTGCCTGCAGCACTCCACCATCAATAATGACCTCCGCAAGCACCTCTTCCTTTCCTGCTTCAAAGTCAGGAGTCCTTTGTAAAATCTTTAAGCTATTAACTATTCCTTCACTTAATCCTACCTCTTCGCCCGCCGCTATTACCTTTTGTTGCTTGATTTCCTGAAGCAGTTTTGTTTCTTCCATGCCTGCAACAGCCTTAACTGTTATATCGTTCTTTAGTGTTATCTCATCCATCAGCTTCCACTGATTTCTTCCTTCCCTTTTATATGCTACTTGAAGAGAGCCTTTCACTTCTAAAGAGTTGTTGTTTAAAACAGTAGATATATCAATGTACTCAACGCCCTGTTCCTTATTATAAACTCTGTTAACTACAGTCATCTCCTTCAGGAAACCTCTTTCTATTTCGAAATTGGTCCCTTTAGGCAGAATTATAGTCTTACCAATCAGGTCAGCCTTTACCTGGGCATCCTCAACCTTGGTATTCAGCAGATAGTTATAGGCCAAAAAACCGGATACCCCTAAAACAATTAAGGCAAAAAAGGGTATGACAAACAATTTGCTAGAGATAGCATTCCTTATTCCAGTTAGGACTTTAGATCTTTTTAATGACTTTCTAGCCTTCTTTTCCCGCTCTATTACCTCATCTGTTATAGGTGGCATCTCCAAAGTATCATGTATTTTTGCCTTTTGACCAGCAGAACCTTGCCCTATATCCCCAGTTTCCTCCATATCTTGGTCAATTTCTATTTCTACACCGTCAACATAGGTTTCTTCTGCCTGAACTTTGTCCTCTTCTTCGCCAGGTGTGTCCATTTTCTCTTCAGAGGCTATAAACTTCATTGTAAGCTTACTGCCGCAATATGGACAGAACTTAAGCCCATCTATATATTTGAATTCATTATTACAAATATTACAGTTCATTCTCAGCCTCCATAAAATCATAGTAAAATTAATTCCTTACCATATATTATAGTATCAAAGACACTTTTCAACAATAATTGATTTGTTTTTCACTACTTATTTTATATGCATCTGAAAAAATTTTAGTCCAAGCTTTTTTACTTTTAATATAAATAAAAATGTAAAAAAACCTTGGAATCAAATCCAAGGTTTTAATGGAGCTGGCAATCGGAATCGAACCAACAACCTGCTGATTACAAGTCAGCTGCTCTGCCTATTGAGCTATGCCAGCATATGGCGACCCAGAAGGGACTCGAACCCTCGACCTCCGGCGTGACAGGCCGGCACTCTAACCAACTGAGCCACTGGGCCATATTATGTGGTGGGCACAACAGGGATCGAACCTGTGACCCTCTGCTTGTAAGGCAGATGCTCTCCCAGCTGAGCTATGCGCCCACATAATGGTGACTCCTAGGGGAATCGAACCCCTGTTACCACCGTGAAAGGGTGGTGTCTTAACCGCTTGACCAAGGAGCCAATAAGAATATATGAACAAAGTATCCGGATTTTCAAACCATCATCTACTTTGAGTCAAATGTGGCGACCCAGAAGGGACTCGAACCCTCGACCTCCGGCGTGACAGGCCGGCACTCTAACCAACTGAGCCACTGGGCCATAATGTGGTGGGCACAACAGGGATCGAACCTGTGACCCTCTGCTTGTAAGGCAGATGCTCTCCCAGCTGAGCTATGCGCCCACATTAATGGTGACTCCTAGGGGAATCGAACCCCTGTTACCACCGTGAAAGGGTGGTGTCTTAACCGCTTGACCAAGGAGCCATTTTCACTTGTTGTACGGGCCTCGCGACCCGACATAGACTATAATACAAGAAAACTTTAATAGTGTCAACAACTTTTTTCAACATTTTTATCAAAAAATTTTTCTTAGTTCTACAAGCGCACAACCCTCTATTGCATTGATGCCGTTTTCCCTGCAAAACTCTAGTATTTCTGTACTTTCAGCCCCTGGCTGTATCAGTATTTTATCTATGCCTAATTCTTTAGCTTCCTTAACAACCTTTATTCCATCCCTGGGATTTATACATAAATCCAGTACATCGATAGCATGAGGAACTTCCTTAAGGCTCTGGTAAACACCTTTTGCTGAAACCCCCGGCTTCATGCCGCTTACATTAAACCCTGCATTCTCAAGACTCATCTTTATTTTGTAGGCATACTTCTGATTGTTTAAAACATCTCCGGCTACTGCCCAATTTTTAAATTTCATAAATTCTGATGCATTCATTTTCTTATTATCCCTCCGTATTGTTCATCATATTTGCTTGATATTATACAATAGAGATCCCTGCTACAATTCTATTTTCTTACCTATTTCCGTCAGAAAATCTTTATAGCTTAATACCCTAGATGGTCCTAATAAAGTCTTAGCACTATTATACATTCTTTTATCATCAGTTACCAGAACATATTGTTCATATTTTTTACAGGTAGCTATGAGGCTGAAATCATTGGCTGACAGCTTATTATCATCTATATAGTAAATATTCTTATTTTTATCATACCTGAAGGAAAATATACCGGTAAAATCTTGCTCATAGATACTTTCATCAACTTCAATTATATGATCAATAAGTTTAAGAAACTTATCTGTAAGAATAGGCATACCGTTAAATTCCCTATATTCCTTTACAGATAGCTCTCCGGCTATATTTTTAGCCACCTTATAATCTATTCCTTCGGCATCGTCAATTTTATCAAGGAGATGAGGCTGCTTGTTCCAGAGCTTTATGACTATATTGCTGTCCAGTAAATATTCCCTACGGTTCATATCGGCTTTCTCCTTTTAGAGTATATTTTTTAACCTCTATAGTTTATAATATGCCCAGGTACTGTTTACTGATGTATAAATTATTAGATAACTTCTACTGATTCCTCACTTATAAAAATTATGATAAAATATTAGAATACTAAAGGATATGGAGATGATTAAGTTTGAAACATCAGATATTGGTATTAGGCGGTGGTGCTGCTGGAATTACTGCTGCCATTACTGCAAAAGATTATGGAGCAGACGTTGCTATTATTGAAGGTACCGATAGAATTGGTAAAAAGATATTAACTACCGGAAACGGCAGATGTAATATTTCAAATAATACTATAGATTCTACTTTGCAGACATATATAGAAAGAAAAAAGACCGGTGAGCCTCACTACCCCATTCCCTACCACAGCAATAATACAGACTTTTTTCTGCCGGTACTAAGGGAGTTCACAGTAAGTGATACGGTAGACTTGTTTGCCATGCTGGGGTTGCCTCTGACCACTTTAGAAGGCGGTAAGATGTATCCCCTTTCTCTGCAGGCTTCCTCTGTGTTGGATATTTTTAGAATGGCCTTAGAAGAAAGGAACATTCCCGTCTATACCGGGAATAAAGTGTCCGATATTAAGCCATTTAAATCCGGCTTTAAAGTTACAGCGAAATCCTCTGAAGGTGATATTGTATATCAATGCGAAAGATTAATTCTCTGTACTGGCGGAAAATCTGCTGCCGCTACTGGTTCTGATGGCTCCGGATACAGTTTAGCAAAAGCACTTGGCCATAGAATACTCCCCATCCATCCGGCCTTAGTTCAGCTTAAACTAGACTACAAAAATTTAAAGGCCCTCTCCGGCATAAAGTTTGATGGTTTTGCCGAAATAATAGTCGAAGGGGAAGTACTCAGAAAGGAGTTCGGTGAAATACTTTTTACTGACTATGGCATCTCCGGCCCTCCAATCTTGCAGCTTAGCCGTATTGCTTCCGTAAACCTTGAGGGCGGAAAAAAGGTTGAAATAAGGATTAATATGTTTCCAAACCTGGATGCTTACGACTTAGATAATTTTATTGAAAATCACAAGGCTCTCTTTGGCCACAGAAGTTTAATGAATGCCTTCATTGGCATCATAAATAAAAAGCTTATACCAATAATATTAAAGGAATCCGGTATCGTGAATATTCACAAACCGCTTTGGGAAGTTTCCTGGAAGGAAAAAAAGTCACTGCTGGAACATCTTCAAAGCTGGAAGTTCGTGGTCTGCGGCACTAATTCCTTCGCCAACGCACAGGTGACTGCCGGCGGTGTGGACACCACTGAAGTTGATTCAAGGACATTGCAATCTAAACTTCATAAAAATTTATATTTCGCCGGTGAGATACTAGATGTAGATGGTGATTGTGGCGGCTATAACCTGCAGTGGGCCTGGAGCTCCGGCGTAGTTGCTGCCCGCAATTGTGTAAAATAAATATGTACCTGTAAGCCTGCTTCTGCATATTGTAAATAGGAAGGTTATGGCACCACATTGCCAACCTAATATATGAGGAGGCAGGCTTAATGTTTTATTATGATTACTACCGCCATATTTGTCCTTATGGCACCGAAATTTACCGTATGGATTCACCAAATAACCCTATCAATGTAGTTACCAAGAACATTAAAACCAGTAACGAAAAAATCAAGGTGGAGCTCAGAATTCCTATAATCCAGGGTTCTATAGCTCCAAATATACTAAAGCATATAAATTCAAATTTTGAAAATGACATCATGGAATTTAATAGTCAAATGGAGCAAGCTGCAGATGAAAATGCCCAAGCAGCAAAAGCAGCCAATAAAAAAATAGATCCCTACCGGATTTCCAACATTTACGCTGTAACATACAACAAAAACAATATAATAAGCCTTTCCCTAATATATGAGCAGTATATCAACGGAAGAAGCTACTATATACGGACAACCTATAATTATGATATCAACACCGGAAAATCCTTATCTGTAGCAGACTTATTCAAGCCCGGGGTTAATGCGAAAGCTTTAATTAACACAGAGATAGTGAAGGAGCTGGGCACAAATCCTCAAAAATACTTCCCCGGTGCCATACAGTCCTTTAAGGGTATAGCTGACGACCAGCCCTTCTATATAGATGATCAGGACCTGGTATTGTTTTTCCGTTTCAACGAAATCGCACCGGTTGCCTCAGAAATTCCGGTAATAAGAATTCCTCTATCTCGGTTCGGAGACTCAATTAAGCCCCAGCTGCTTCGAGGTGGAAGTTTCAGTGAGTAATGAGTAATGAGTGATGAGTGATTATGGATGAAATTCAGCGGAGCTGAATTTCTACAAAAATTACTCATTATTCATTGCTCATTACCCATTTATTCCGCTATAAACATGTTAGCATACCTTCCGGCACTAAGTTTATTCATTATCATATCGCATTTACAGAGAAAGATGAATGATATTTTGAATAAGCTACACAGGCAATACAATCCACATGGGTATTCACAGCTTATACCTTCTCCCATCTTGTTTCTAATAGGGCAAGAATATTACCCTCCCTGTCCTCTATGCTGTGGTTACATACAACTCTATCTTCAATGTTGTTTATCTGTACCTTAGAACTTACAGCTTCACCATATTTAGTCTCCTTCTGATAGGTCACCTTGATGCCTTTCAGAGAGTAATTTAGCACAAGGTCTAAGGGTACGACTTCTATAGCCCAGGATACATACTTAGAATTATTGACATGCTTATTGGTATCAATATCGCTGTATCTTACATTGAAGATTTTTTCTTCCTGTATGTTCTCCGGTTTTGATATGTCTTCTATTTGCAAGGTATCCTTACAGTCTTCGGCTATGCCGTAAGCCTCATACATATTGGTTTCTATCCGTACAGGTTTCTTCTTCTCTATGTTTACTAAAAACCATATGGACTTTGCCTCTGCAATTAACTGTCGGGACTGATTATATATTTCAAATATTCTATAGGCATAAAACCGTCTGAACCCATAGGGTATGGTCTTTATTACTATCTTCTCTCCATAATGCGGGTAGCTGTATACCTTTATATCCCACTTATACAGAACCCAACCTAAGCCCTTGGAGAAAAGATAATCCATTCCTATTCCCAGCTTCTCACTTTGGTCTGTTGCTATATCTCCCAAAAAGTCTATTAGACTTGTTATCTTCATCTGCTTTCTAAAATCTACCTCATAATAGTGAATTTCATATTCTTTGGACATTTCTTTTTTTCTCATAGTACGTTTAAGGTGGCTGAACCCTAAACACTCACCCCCTATTATGTTTAGTCAATATTAAATATGTTCTTGATAAAATTTCCAGTAACATTTATAATTACATTATCATTTTAACAATTAAAATGCAATGACTCAATTTATAAAAAAGACTCTGAATTTTTGTTCAGAGTCTCTTTTTTGTGTTTTACCCATTATTTGTTTAGTGCTGCAAGAAGGTCTTCTAGATCTAATCCATGAACCATTGCTGCCTGTTCTATAGTTTCAGCCTGTGATGCAGGACATCCTACGCATCCCATACCGAAGTCCATAAGTATATCGATTTTGTCAGGATAAGTTCTAACAACTTCTCCGATAGTAGTATCCTTAGTTATCATCGCCATCAACCTTTCTTTGTGAATTTGACAAGCATTCATAGCAAACCATTGCTTTGTCTTAGGATTATTATAACTAACAGAATTTATAATTTCAACCCACTAAATGTCCCCAACTGCCATAGTTTGATCTCTCTTTGGACCCACAGATATGATTGCTATTTTTACACCTGTAAACTCTTCTATTCTCTTCAAATACTTCTTGGCGTTTTCAGGAAGCTCATCATAACTTCTTGCATCTGCTACGCTGTCATCCCAGCCGTCGAATTCCTCATAGATTGGTTCACAGGCTGCCAAGTCTTCCAGACTTGCAGGGAAGTATTCTATAACCTTACCGTTAAATTTGTAGCCTACACATACCTTTATCTTTTCCAAACCTGCAAGAGTATCAATCTTTGTCACTGCAAAGCTGGTCAAGCCATTTACTCTGGCACTGGTCTTTAAAATAACAAGATCAAGCCATCCGCATCTCCTTGATCTTCCGGTTGTTACCCCATACTCATGTCCCTTAGTTCTTATCCACTCACCAATTTTATTATCTAACTCTGTTGGGAATGGGCCCTTACCTACTCTTGTAGTATAGGCCTTGGCTATTCCTATGGCGCTATTTATCATTGTTGGTCCTATTCCAGCACCTGTACAAACTCCTCCGGCAATGGTATTTGAAGAGGTTACATAGGGATAGGTTCCATAGTCTATATCCAAAAGCATACCCTGGGCACCTTCGAAAAGTACCTTCTTCCCAGCCTTTATTAAGTCGTAAACTCTAACCGATATATCTTCTACATAAGGTCTTAACCTCTCGGCTAATTCCCTATATTCCTGGTATATGCTTTCAAAATCAAGAGTTTCACCACCAAGAACCTTAGTTATATACTGGTTCTTAGCTTCAATATTTGCTTCAAGCTTTTCTCTGAACACTGTAGGATTTATAAGATCACATACCCTTATACCGCTTCTCTCAGCCTTATCCGTATAGCATGGTCCAATACCCTTACCGGTAGTTCCAATGTCATTCTTCCCTCTGGCCTTTTCCTTTAGTGCATCTAACACTTTATGATAGGGCATAATCACTTGAGCTCTGTCACTTACTATCAAATTCTTTGGCGTTACCTCCACTCCAAGTCCCTGCAGATAATCTATCTCTCCAAAAAGCGCCTTGGGGTCAAGCACCACTCCATTACCAATTACGTTTAATTTATCTCCATATAGGATACCCGAAGGTATAAGATGAAGCTTATATTCCTTTTCTCCTACCACCACAGTATGGCCGGCGTTATTTCCACCTTGAAATCTCACAACCACATCGGCGCCTTCTGCAAGGTAATCTGTCATTTTACCCTTTCCTTCATCACCCCACTGAGCACCTAAAACTATAAATGATGACATATAATTTCCTCCAATCCTTACCTTTAACTGTTTTTTAAACTTAATTGATTTTCATGTTTATTTTTTGAAATTTTTTTTATTAAATCCATGCAATATATCATTAACACAAAAGAATGAAATAATTGGAACTTTTATCATGTAATGACTATCTCCATTAACAATATTATCAAAGCAAAAAAGGATAGTCAACATAATTAACGAACATTATCTAAATAATTCGTTTTATAATTCGGAAAATCCCGGGATGATGGTAGCACTTTTACTCCTTCAATTAAAACCCCAATACTATCTTTAATTATAGATAAGGTCACTACTCTCCATTACTTTTCCTTTTTTTACTTTCAATAATGTGATATGATTATATTGTGTGCTCTAAGAAATGGTTCAATAAAAAACATATTACTTTTGTTATAATTTCAATCAACTGCACATATAAGGCAGTGGTCACATTAATCAAGGAGGTGACAGCCGGACTTAGACCGGTAGTTTTATGAATTTACCCAATATACTTACACTTTTTAGACTTTTTTTGATTCCGGTTTTTGTATTAGTTTTCTTTTCATCTATGGAAAACAGCCTTATAACTTCTATAACTATTTTTTTGGTGGCAGGTGCCACTGATGTCCTGGATGGTTACATAGCAAGAAAATATAATTTAGTTACCAAATGGGGGATGGTTTTGGACCCATTAGCTGATAAACTTATGCTGCTCACAGTGTTAGTTTGTTTGGCCATAAAGGATTATGCTCCGGTTTGGATTGTAGTTGTAATCGCTCTGAAGGAAGTTTTCATGATTATATCCGGAATGTTTTTATTTTCTAAAAATACCGTTATCCCATCTAATATATTTGGAAAGGCCTCAACCCTTCTTTTTTACTTATCAGTATTTATTTTGTCCTTGGATGAAAATTTAGGGGACTACATGTTAGTTATTGCTGTTATAAGCGCTTTTATCGCACTTATTAATTACGCTCTGATATATTTTAAACAAAAAAAGTCAGAAACCAGTAAACAGAAATAGACTTATACAAGGGGGGATTATTTGTGTCAATTTATGATGAAGCTTTAAAATTTCACGATGAAAAAAGAGGGAAAATAGAAATAGTATCCAGAATTGAAGTTAAAGACTCTAAGGATTTGAGCCTTGCCTATACTCCTGGAGTAGCACAGCCATGCCTGGAGATAGAAAAGAATCCTGAACTAGCCTATAGGTATACACGAAGATGGAACACCATAGCTGTAGTTTCCGATGGTACCGCCGTATTGGGGTTAGGCGACATCGGTCCGCTGGCATCCTTGCCGGTTATGGAAGGTAAGGCAGTACTCTTCAAGACCTTTGGTGATGTAGATGCATTTCCAATAGTTATAAACTCCAAGGATACCGATGAAATTGTAGAGACTATCGCCAACATTTCCCTATCCTTTGGAGGAATAAATCTGGAAGATATATCTGCTCCAAGATGTTTTGAAATCGAAAGAAAACTAAAAGAAAGACTTGATATACCGGTATTTCATGACGACCAGCACGGAACTGCTGTAGTTACCCTGGCCGCCCTTATAAATGCACTTAAAATAGTAGATAAGAAATTAGAAGATATAAAAATAGTTATGAACGGAGCCGGTGCTGCCGGTGTTGCAATTGCAAAACTGCTTCTTTCTTCCGGTGTTAAGAACATAATAATGTGTGATAGAAAGGGTGCCCTTTATAAAGGAATGGAGCATATAGATGCTTCTAAAGACGCCATAGCAGAGCTTACAAATCCGGAAAGGCTTACTGGCTCACTGGCTGATGTGATAAAAGATGCAGATGTATTCATAGGTGTATCTGCTCCCAATACTGTTACAGAAGCTATGGTCAGAAGTATGAATAAGGATGCCATTATCTTTGCAATGGCAAATCCAACCCCGGAAATTTTCCCTGAGGATGCTGCAAGAGCTGGGGCAAGAATTATCGGAACCGGAAGATCTGATTTTCCTAATCAGATAAACAATGTACTTGCCTTCCCTGGAATTTTCAGAGGTGCTTTGGATGTAAGGGCCAAGGATATAAATGAGGAGATGAAGGTAGCTGCGGCTTATGCTATAGCAGATTCAATTCCTACAGAATACCTGTCTGAGGAAAATATAATCCCAAGAGCCTTTGACAAGGATGTTCAAATGAAGGTTGCCAAGGCCGTCAGCGAAGCTGCCAGAAAAAGCGGCGTTGCCAGAGATATATAAACAAACGGTTATCTCACTTATAAGAAATTAGTAAATTGTTTTAGAAATTAAGAATTAAAAATGAATGAGGATTTTTCTCCGCTTCTCTACGAAAAATCTTTTATATACTTTTTTAGGCATGCGATGGCATGCCTAAATATTTTAACAAAAGATTGATGGGCAAATTTTTAGGTTATACTTTTCCACCAACACTTTTCTATAACAGAGTCATATAGCTTAATCAAGAACCATTTTTAAATATACTTCATCATTCTTTTTATCAATCCCTTTGTGCTGCTCTTGTATGGAGGATAGAAGGTTTCTACCGTATTTATCCGTCCCTGCTCAAAGACAGACCTTTCGTGGGTGAAGGCCATAAAGCCGTGGTAGCCATGTGTCTTTCCAATTCCACTGTTATTAAAACCACCAAAGGGTAAATTGGTATTAGATACATGAATCACAACATTATTTACAGCTATATCACCGGATTCAGTATTGTTCATTACATCTTTAACCGTTCTTTTATCCTTAGCAAAAACATATAGAGCTAAAGGCTTTGGCTTTGAATTTATGTAAGAATATACCTCATCAAGATTGTCATAGGGAATAATCGGTAGTACAGGTCCAAAAATCTCTTCCTCCATAATATCCGAATCCCATGGAACCCCGGTAAGTAATGTAGGGGTAATAATATTGGCGTCTTCATAAAAGTCCCCACCAACGGGAATTGACGCACCTTTTTTTACAGCATCCTCTACCATAGCCTTGATTCTGTCAAAGTGCCTTTTATTAATTATGCTGGTATACTTTTGACTTTCCTTCTCACTCATGTCGCCATAAAATCTATTTACATACTTCTTAAACAGAGAAATAAATTCTGTTTCTTTCTCCCTTGGTATGAACAAGTAATCTGGAGCCACACATATCTGTCCGGCATTTACTGTCTTGCCCCAAACAATCTTTTTAGCAGCATCCTCCATGTCTGCTGAGGAATGTATGATTACCGGTGACTTTCCTCCAAGTTCCAAGGTAACGGTGGTTAAATTCTTGGCTGCTGCAGCCATAACCTTTTTGCCTACTGCCGGGCTTCCGGTAAAGAAAATATTATCAAAAGGCAGTTCAAGTAATCTTTCTGCAGTCCTGTAATCCCCCTCAAATACCGCTGCCTCTTTTTGCTCAAAGACACTTTCAACAACTCTTTTTATTATGGCCGTAGTATTGGGACTGAATTCAGAAGGCTTTAATATGACACAATTTCCTGCAGCAACGGCATATACAAGGGGATCAATGGCCAATTGAAATGGAAAGTTCCAGGGCGAAAGTATCAATGATACCCCTCTCGGCTCTCTTCTTATAAGGCTTTTACTTCCCAAATGCGAAATAGGAGTTTTTACTCTTTTTGGCTTCATCCATTTTGAAAGCTTTCTCATGGTATACTTAATGCTGGAAATTACGGGAAGTATTTCTGTTAGCAAGCTTTCCTCATGAGGTTTTCTAAAGTCCTTATAGATTGCTTCCTGAATAGCTTCACTATTTTCCAGGATCACTTTCATGAGCCTTTTTAATTTAACTATTCTCTCCTTGGCAGAGGTTTGTTTTAGCACAAAGCGGTATTGCTGCTGGATATAGAATACCTTTTTCATTTCATTAACTTGTTCTTCAAAACTCTTCTCCATGTTTTCACCTCTAAAATATAAAGCTAACCTATCAGTTAGCTTTATTATATTTTTATAAAATTTTCATAGCCTTTATTGGTAAAAATCTCATCACTGCCCTGCCCTTTACATCCTCTACCTTAACAGGGCCAAAGCTTCTGCTGTCTATGCTGTTGCTCCGGTTGTCTCCCATTACAAATATACAGCCCTCCGGAACTTTGTATTTTTTGTTCTCCAGCAAAAACCTTTCGGGCTCAGTGAATGTACCTTCCGGGAGATAATCCTCCTTAGCCTCTTCACCATTGACATAGACCTTGCCGCCTTTTACTTCTATTTCATCGCCGGCTATAGCTATAACTCTCTTAATATATATGTCATTTCTGGCATTATGAGTTTGAAAGATAACTATACTTCCTCTACTGTATTTATCCCACAGGGTACTAATTTTTTCTACAAATACAACATCCCTATTGCTTAAAGTGGGGTACATAGATTGCCCATCTACATCAGCTCTGGCAATGATAAAGTTCCTTATAATAAGGGCCATTATAACACATATCACTATGGAGACAGCATATTCCTTTATGGTACTTTCTATAGATTTGTCCTTCTTATGTTCATTTTCATAATCTTCATGCTGTAAATCAATAGCATCCTTTTCTTTCTTAATTAACTTACCAAAATCCACGTTACACCCCTTCAATCAAAATTTTAAAACATTTATCAAAAATAACATTAGCATATATTCCTATAAAATTATAGCATAAAGAAATTTTCTTTTCAGCAATACCATTATGTTTTTTCAATCCCTCTACTTATTTTTATTCTTTTGGGAAACCATATATATATACATTAATAGTGTGAGTATTTTTCATCAATAATATAAAGGTGCTAAAAATAGGAAATCCGTAATACACAGTATGAGGAGGCACAGTCAATGGATTGGTATACCGATTATAAGCTGGTTGAAGATAATGGTAGCTATACACTTGTCATAAATCTGAATCAAAACTCCACTGAATTTTCAAGTGAGTTAGGAGAAAGCTTTAAAGAAAATCTATTAAATCTGGATGATAAGATTAGAAAGTTTGTAAAAGAAAAATTTTCTGATATTAAAGTAAATACTGTAAAACTTGTCCTTGGCACCATGGTGGTTGCCTCTATTCCCTTTGCCGCTTCCACAAAGGTTCAAGCTGCGGAACTTAATGCAAGCAACTCTCAGCAGGCTTCAGAAAAAGCCCTTGACACCACTGGAATAGTAACTGCCAGCAAGCTTAATGTACGTACAGGTCCAAGCACAAGCTACTCCGTAATGCATACACTATGGCAGGGAAATAACGTAAAGGTTATTGGTGAAAGTAACGGCTGGTATAAAATTCAGCTCTCTGATGGCAGAACGGGATGGGTCAGTGGTACTTACTTAAAGCTAACAGAACAACAAACAACTACCCCCCAGGTCAATGATCGAGAGACAAAAATCAACACCGTAATTTCAAAAGCAAAATCCTTGTTAGGCACTCCCTATGTTTGGGGTGGTGAGTCTCTTCAAGAAGGTGGCTTTGATTGTTCCGGCCTTACCCAATATGTATATAAGATGGTTGGAGTTGACTTAAACCGAATTTCAGCTGATCAGGCTAAACAGGGAACTACCGTATCACGTGCAAACCTTCAGCCGGGAGATTTGGTTTTCTATTCTTTTGAAGGAACCTCCAATATAAATCATGTCGGAATATATATAGGCGAGAATAAAATGATCCACAGTCCAAAAGCAGGGGATGTAGTTAAGATAACAGATATATCTACTTCCTATTGGGAAAGCCGCTTTGTTACTGCCAAAAGAGTCCTGTGAAGAAAATTGCGGCATACCGCAATTTTATAAATTATTAATTAGTAATGAGTAATTAGTAATTATGGAGGATTTTTCTTCGTTTCTCTACGAAAAATCTTTAAAATAATATTTTTGTAGAAATTCAGCTGCGCTGAATTTCATCCATCATTATTCATTACTCATTACTCATTATTAATTACTTTATGCTTTCTATATAATTGTTGATTTTTACCTTGATCGCTTCTATTTTACTGAAATCCATTGCATACCTGTAGTACTCCTCCAGGCTATCATGAATTTCCTTTGCCTCTGCCAATGCCGCAATTCCTTCTTTGACTCTTTTCTTGTACCTTTTTATTATATCAGCTAATTTGGCTGCATATTTTTCATCAGTTCCGGGTGCAATTGTGGCTTCATACATATCAACTATCTCGTCATTATCTCTGCCGGGGAAGTATTCATGAGGTGAGGTGCTGTCAAAAATAACCACACCTAGTTCCCTGAAAATCAGCATGTCAAGGCTGTGAGGATCAAATCCGCAATGATATACCTCTACATCTATTCCTCTCTCTTCTGCAGTTGCTGCAAGCTTCTTAAGCATAGAGGACTTGCCGCTTCCGGGACGTCCCTTTATAAAATATCTCTTTGGCATTTCTTTCGTAATTTCCGGTACAAAGTCAGTAGTTCCCTTTGGTGTAGCTCCACCGAAGAATCTGTGTTTTACAACTGCTTTCTTATCAAAACGTACATCCTTTAAAATTCTTTCGATTATATCTGCAGTAATTGCATTTGCCTTTGCAAAATCCATGTTACTGATATAGATTTTTTCCCATTCATCGTGTATTTTTAGTGCCTCACTGAATTTTGAATAAGCCAACTTATACTTTTCATCAGTCTCTTCTGTTAACTTTATCATATCCTTCTTATGTTTCTTAAGTTTTTCAATATCTAAAGCCTCACTCATATCTATATACTGCTCTATGAGGCCCGGCAGTTTTGCTACAATTGCACAAGGTTCGTTCCCATTGACTACTGCAACCTTAAGTTCGGGAATTATCACTCCATCAATGGAACCATTCTCTCTTGAACAATGCAAAACCTCTACATCATATCCTTTTTCATTCCATTCCTTAGCAAGGTTTTTTATTAATGTTGATTTTCCTGTACCTGGCCCACCCTTTAGTACGAAGATTTTATCTAATCCCTGAAGGTTTGATTCATATAGACTATAAAATCCTCTGGCAGTATTACCTTCTGCATAATAATTTAAAACCCTTCCGGTCATCATAATACACTCCTTATGGAATACTTGAATTCCTTTCCGTTACATAATTAGGATATGCAGCTTGGCGTAGCTTTGTGCTGGCAACAGGTCCTTTTGTTTATACCAAAAGCTTTCAGATAAAACGCCACCTTGCCACTGAAAAAAGCTTCCCCACCCATACAAATGGGAAGGGAAGCTTTTTATCTTTAGAATTCTTTGAACATTTCTCTCTTAACGCCGCAAACGGGACACTTTTCAACGTTTGCACCAATTTCCGTATAGCCGCATATTGGACATATATATATCTTTTCATCGCCCATGTCCTTACCTTCCCTTGCCAGGTCCTGAGCATCTTGGAACATCCTGGCATGAATCTTTTCTGCTTCTAATGCATAACGGAAGGCCTTTTCTGCATCCTTTTCATTCTGGAACTTTGCAGCTTCAAGATATACAGGATACATTTGCTTTACTTCGTGTAATTCTCCATCTATTGCGCCCTGTAGGTTTTCTACTATGTTTGTGTTGCCGAATTCAGCGCCTGCTGTAACAGTGTGAGCACCAGCTTCATTTTTTAATACATTGAAGTGATTTTTAGCATGTGCCCACTCTGCATATGCTACTGCCCTAAATAGTCTTCCTATATTAGGATAACCATCTTTATCAGCAGCATCTCCCCATATGAGATACCTCATATGAGCCATACTTTCCCCGCCATAGGCTGATCTCAAAAAATCCGCAGTCATTGCATTATTAACTCCCAAAAAAACACTCCCTTTATATATAAAATTTCCAGTTATATTATTATGTCATTCTCAATATTTTATTCATACCTTTTAGACCACACAAAAATTTAGTTGAAAGTGGACAGTTTACATTTGAAAGTTATTCTTGAGATTCAGCCTCTTAGCTAAATATATGCAACTAGTAGATCCCCTTACTAAAGTATCGGTCCCCTCTATCAGGAAATACGGTGACAATGTTTCCCCCTTCTACACTTTCTGCCAGCTTCAAGGCCGCTGCCATAGCTGCTCCTGAGGAGCTGCCAACTATGATGCCTTCCTTAAGTGCCAGCTCTTTTACCATATTAAAGGCCTCTTCATCCTTGACCTTTATTACCTCATCAACCAAGCTCATATCCATAGTATTTGGAATAAAATTATTGCCAATTCCTTCAACCTTATAGCAGCCCTCCGGCCCCCCTCCCATAGTTGAACCTATTGGATCTGCCAGAACGCCCCTTACCGTTGGAAGTTTTTCTCTCAGGTACTTCATTACCCCGGTATAGGTACCACCGCTTCCGGCTCCCGCTACAAAATAATCAATTTTCCCCTCCAGGGCCTCATATATTTCAGGACCGGTAGTTTCATAGTGGGCTCTGGGATTAGCTTCATTTTCAAACTGCTCCAAAGCAATGGAATTCTCGATAGAGGACAAAAGTTCCTTGGCCTTAGCTACTGCTCCCAGCATCCCCAGTTCCCTGGGAGTGTTCACTATCTTTGCCCCCAAGGCTCTCATCAAGGCTTGCTTTTCCACAGAAAACTTCTCCGGAACTACAAAGATTATATTATAACCTCTATTTAAGGCTGCAAAGGCCACCCCTATACCTGTATTTCCTGCAGTTGCCTCTACAATGGTATAGCCCGGTTTAAGCCTTCCTTCTCTTTCTGCCCCTTCTATCATATAAACACCTATTCTGTCCTTCACACTGCCCCCCGGGTTATGGTTTTCAAGTTTAGCAAATATATTTACACCTGACTTAACTCCCATATTATTTAGCTTTATGAGAGGAGTATTCCCTATCAGCTCTCTTAAATCATTTATATATTTCATCACCAACACCCTCTACCATATATTACTCTTCCTTAGCCAGCTCAATTGCCTTGTTTATATCCTCTATCAGATCCTCCGCATTTTCTATTCCTACAGATAGCCTTATCAAATTGTCTACTATTCCTACCTTCTGCCTTATTTCATATGGAATAGAAGCATGAGTCATAGTTGCCGGATGACTTATTAAGGACTCTACTCCTCCTAAGCTCTCTCCAAAGGTAATAAACTGTAAGCCTTCAATAAACTTCTTATAGCTGTACCCTTCTTTTAGAACAAAGGCTATCATTCCACCGTAACCCTTAGCCTGCTTACTCTGGACAGAGTGTCCCGGATGATCTTCAAAACCGGGGTAATATACCTTAGCCACCTCTGCCCTGCTTCTCAAGTATTCCGCTATAATCTTTGCATTTGAATTGTGTCTATCCATTCTAACCGCCAGGGTCTTTATTCCCCTGATCATAAGGAAAGAGTCAAAGGGTGGCAGCACACCACCTGTAGCATTTTGTATAAAGTGAAGCCTTTCCGCCAAATCCTTGCTATTGACTACAGCAAGGCCTGATACTGTATCACTGTGGCCTCCAAGATACTTTGTTCCACTGTGAACCACTATGTCAGCCCCTAATTCAATAGGCCTTTGTAAATAAGGGGTCATAAAAGTATTGTCTACAATTGTCAATAAACCATGTTCCTTAGCCAGCTTAGCTACCTCTGCTATATCAGTAATGTCCATCAAAGGGTTTGTTGGAGTTTCTATATATATGGCCACAACATTTTCATCAATGGCTTCTTTGATTTCTTGGAGCTTAGAGGTATTGACAATGGCATACTTAATATTAAAATTAGTGAATACCTTATCTAATACCCTAAAGCTGCCCCCATATATATTATTTGATATCAGAATTTTATCTCCGGCTTTAAATAAGAAAATCACTGCCGTTATGGCCGCCATGCCGGAAGCAAAGGCAAATCCGGCATAACCTCCTTCCAACTCTGCAATAAGCTTTTCTAATGCCTCTCTTGTGGGGTTCCCAGTTCTTGAGTATTCATAGCCTTTATTAACCCCCATCTCAGGCTGCTTATAAGTTGAGGTTTGGTAAATAGGTACATTTACCGCCCCGGTATTTTCATCTCCATCTATTCCACCATGTATTAATAATGATTCAATTTTCATTTTAACTCCTCCCACACTCTCTATTTAACTGCTGTTGCTATAAATATCCCAGTTTCAGTGTACTCACCTTTACTGGAGTATCCTTTGCACTTCAAGTCTGTGTTTTCAATCCTTATATCCCTAAAGCCTGCTTCTTTAAGCCACTGAGTTATTTGCTCATTGGAAAAGCCAAGCCATTCGTCATACATCTCTTCTCTGGCCCATTCTCCATTGTGCTCCATAACATCGGAAATGACCACAAATCCGCCTTTTACAATAACTCTATACATCTCTTCTATGGCTTTCTTAGCGTTCTTTACATGATGAAGGGCCATATTTATAAAGGTAGCATCCAAAGACTCATCAAAGAGAGCCAAGTTATCCAAAGAAGATTTTATGGGATATATATTTTTAAGTTCCCGTTTTAAAGCCGCTGTCTTCAGCTCCTTTAGCATATTTATGGAGTTGTCTATAGAAAACACTATACTTGCATCATTAGCCAATGCCAATGACACAAAACCTGTACCGCATCCTAAATCAGCCACTACCTTATCCTTTATATTGTTAATAGATAAAAGCTTGTACTTTACCCTTTCCTCAAAGTATTCGCTTCTTATTACATTCCATTGTTTTGCTATAGAGTCAAAATATTGTACTGAATTCATAATATTTTCCTCCTAATCTATTATTAGATAAGCAAAAAACTTCTGCCTCTAAATATAGAGGCAGAAGTTAAATTCCGCGGTCCCACTCTAATTATCATATATGCAAAGGCATAATGATATCTCCTTTACTTCGGTACTAACATACCTTAACGCTATAACAGGCGTACCCGCTGCAGTCTACAAGAGTATTACTCCTTCGATGCAGTGCTCAAAGACGCATTCACATAACTTACACTTAAAGCCCTTCTCAGCCACTGAGGACTTTTCTCTGTCAGCTTACATTATGCTACTATTTCTTATCAACGCATTTATTCCTACTAATCCAATAGGATTGCCTAACTTAATAATATCATATGCTCATTCTTTAATTTTGTCAACAATAAATAAAAACTTTACTTTAGTAAACTTATACTTAAATGTATACAGTTGCTTCAATAATTTTAAGCTTCCTAATCATATAATAAGTTCTAATATACCAAGACAGATTATAATAATTGCAGATATATATTCACTGTACTTAGATATACTACTATTCAATATTTTATGTCCTATATAAACTCCAACCTTTAAAAATAACATACTAAAAATAAATGTTACTATAGAGGTTATATATATATTGAGGCCTGCAACACTGACTCCTATACCAAAGCCAATATTGTTTATACTGAGAATACCCCCCAGTATTGCAGCCTCCTTAAGTTCTATCTCCTTTGAATTATCCTTATCCAGAAATTCTGGATGCTCAATATAATCATAATATTGATTAGTAGGCCTATCCTTCAAAAGTGAATGCTCTTTCTGGGCCTTTATTGATCCGATCAGCATATACATTCCAAATATAATTAATAAGGTACTTCCTAACATTTTTGCCTGCTCTTTTGATATGAAAGCTTGAACGCCCTTACCAATCAACATGGCACAAAAGGTTCCCAAGCATGAAACCACAGCCACGAGTAAATTGCTGGAAAAGTTTATCTTTATAGCCTTTCCACCATAACTTATCCCAATAACAAAATTATCACAGCTTGAAGCCAAACAGAAAAAAAGAATTGATATTAAATGCATATAACCCTCCAGCATACTTAGTACACTATAAAATATACAGTGTATAGCTGAAGGGTTACTTATTATACTATTTTAAATTCAGTTTTGCCAGTGCCTCCGCCAAGGCATTATTACCTATATCTTCTTGTTTACTTTGTTGTCTTAAATATCTGGCTACTTCTTTCTTGGATACAGTATTACTTTCGTTCTTCTTTCTCTCGTTGAATGCAGAAAGCTTTTCCCTATAGCCGCAGCTGCAGACAAATATACGGCTATCACCCTCACCTCTAAGCTCCAGCTTTTTATGGCAGTTAGGACACCTTGCATTGGTTATTTGAGAAATTCCCTTTCTATAGCCACATTCTCTATCCTGGCACACAAGCAGCTTTCCTTTTTTGCCCTTTACCTCTAACAGGTACTTTCCACATTCCGGGCATTTTTCTCTGGTCATATTATCATGCCTGAACTTTTCTCCGCTGTTCTTTATATCCTCTACAATTTCTTTTGCATACTCTCTCATTTCTTTGATGAAGGTACCTTTATTCAGCTTTCCTTTAGAAATATTTCCCAATTTCTGCTCCCATTGTGCCGTAAGAGCAGGAGACTTTAATTCTTCCGGCACTAGGTCTAATAACTGCTTACCCTTAGAGGTTATGAATATGTCTTTTCCCCTCTTCTCAATTAGAAAGCTGTTAAAGAGTTTCTCAATAATATCCGCTCTGGTGGCTACAGTACCGATTCCGCCGGCTTCCCCAATGGTCTTTATCAGCTCTTTGCTCTCGCCCTGCATATATTTAACCGGATTTTCCATGGCAGAAAGTAATGTAGCTTCATTGAAAGGAGCAGGCGGCTTTGTCTCACCCTTAGTTTGAACTATTGAAGTCACTTCAAGTATGTCACCCTTATTAAGCTCCGGCAAAGTTTGCTCTGCTAGCTCTTCAGATTCATCCTCATCAAAGCTGTCTTCGTAGACTTCCTTCCAGCCCAAGGACAATACCCTCTTTCCTCTGGCCATAAAGGACTCTTCCCCTATCTTTGCTCTCAGGGTAGTTTGCTCATATTCAAAGGGAGGATATAGCACAGCTAAAAAACGCTTTACCACAAGGTCATAGATCTTTCTTTCCTTATCGCTGAGCAGGCTTAAGGATATGGTCTGCTCCGTGGGTATTATGGCGTGATGATCTGATACCTTGCTGTCATCTACAAAGGATTTATTAGCCTTTATAGGACTTTTCATAAGCTTCATGGCTGCCTTTGAGTAAGGTCCAACACCACAGGCTTTTATTCTGTCCTTTAGTGTATCTACAATATCTGAGGACAAATACCTGGAATCCGTTCGCGGATAGGTAAGCACCTTATAATTCTCATATAATCTCTGCATTATGGACAAAGTCTCCTTAGCAGAGTATCCAAAGAACTTATTTGCATCTCTCTGAAGCTCTGTCAAATCGTAAAGCTGCGGAGCAAAACTCTTTTTAGCTGTCTTCTCAATATCTACAAGCTGAACATCTTTATTCTTTATATTTTTTAAAATGATATCTATTTTTTCTTTATCAAAGCTCTTTATATCCTTAGACTTGGCATCTTGCCAGGTAAACTTAATGCCCTGGGCCACTGCTGTTATGCCATAGTAGGTTTTGGGCTTGAAGTTTCTGATCTCTTCTTCCCTGGCAGCTATCATAGCCAAGGTTGGTGTCTGTACCCTTCCACAGGACAATTGAGCATTGTACTTTGTAGTCAGGGCTCTGGTAGCATTTATGCCCACTATCCAGTCCGCTTCAGCACGGGCTACTGCAGAGTGATATAAGTTTTCATATTCTCTGCCATCTTTAAGCTTATTAAAGCCCTCTTTTATAGCCTTATCCGTAACGGAAGATATCCATAGACGCTTTATGGGCTTTCTCACATTAGCCTTTTCAATAATCCATCTGGCCACAAGCTCCCCCTCACGCCCCGCATCAGTAGCTATAACTATACTGTCTACATCTTTTCGATTTAACTGTTCCTTAACAACATTGAACTGCTTTCCACTCTGCTTGGTGACTACAAGCTTCAGGGGTGAAGGCAGCATGGGTAAGTCCTCCAGCTTCCAAGCCTTATACTTATCATCATATTGTTCCGGGTCCGCTAAGGTAACCAAGTGTCCCAGGGCCCAAGTAACTATATACTTATCACCTTCCAGGTATCCATTGCCACCTTTACTGCATTTTAATACCCTGGCAATGTCTCTACCTACTGAAGGCTTTTCTGCTAAAACCAATATTTTACTCATATTCATTCCTCACTAATCTATTAAAATTAAAGATTTTTCGTAGAGAATCGGAGAAAAATCTTCCTCAATTACTCATTACTCACTGCTCATTACTCATTTAGAAAATTGTACACTAATTATACTATTCACATTAACACATTTTTACACAATGTATCAAGGGTCCATTGAAATATGCAGATTTAAAGTATAATCACAAAATCAAAAAACCCTATAAGATTTCTCTTATAGGGTGTGTTGTCGGATTGAATTATCTTCTGAATCCTCTGTTGTTCTGTTGCTTTCTTGCTTTTCTGCACTCAGGACATCTTACTGGATCATTTTCGAATCCTTTTTCCTTGTAGAAAGCCTGCTCGCCTTCAGTGAAAACGAATTCTTTTCCACAATCTTTGCATACTAAATTTTTATCTGCCATTTCAACATTCCTCCTTTTAGATTGATAGTGAAGATTTAAAAACTGATTAACACATCTTCCTGACAAAAGGGGAATGTTGTTGATCATTTAAATCTCTTGCTACGGAATTAACCGTAACTACTATGTAATTATAGCACAGCCTATTATAATATGCAATAAATTTTATTTTTATTTTTCATAATTTTTTAACAGTTTTTAAACCTATATAAATATTTATATATGCTAAAAACTGCTGTAACCCTTATCCCCTAACTGCTATTATAATAATAGAGAATAATAATATTAAAAGGGGATTAATCAATGATAAATTATGGATTTAGTGACCCAAATCCACGTACATCAATGAGAAGAAAGATGAAAGTCACCGGCAGTGGTTCCATTAAGGCTGAACCGGATATTGCCACAGTGAATCTTGGCGTTGTTACAGAAAACATGAGTCTGGAAGCAGCCCAAAGAGAAAACACCCTTAGGACAAATGCTGTTATAGACAGCTTATTAAAGTTGAAGGTTTCCAGAAAAGACATAGGCACCGCAAGCTTTGATATCCAGCCCCAATACGATTTTGTAGAAGGTAGACAGGAGTTTAAAGGCTTTAGGGTTACCAATATATTATCTGTCACCGTAAGAGATCTTTCAAAAACTGGAGAAATTATAGATACCGCTATTGCCAGTGGAGCTAACCGTGTAGATAGTGTACGCTTTTCCGTAGAAAATCCTGCTGAATATTACAGCCGTGCATTAAGCTTGGCGGTAAGAAGTGCTTCAGAAAAGGCAAAGGAACTTTCCTACGACTTCGGTGTTCAACTTAACCCTATCCCCATTAGGATTACAGAACAAAGCTCTGTTACCCTTCCGGAAGAAGCTCAAACCATGAAGTTAATGGCTTCTTCCACACCCATATTGCCCGGTCAGATTGAAATCACTGCACGGATTGAGGTCGTTTTTGAGTATCGATAAAATTATCAGTAAAAAAGTAGCGATTACCAAACAAAAAATTTAAAATCTTACTGAAACGTAGTTTTAAAATAATAACTTTTGTAGAAATTCAGCTCCGCTGAATTTCATCCATAATTGCTCATTACTCATCACTCATTATTCATTGAAAAGAATAAAAACTATATGCTTGAGCTTATTATTATGCTATAATATGAAAGCATGTCAAAAAACATTGAAAAGGATGATTGATTAGTGATTACTGTTACAAATGTAAGCTTGAGATACGGCGGAAGAAAGCTGTTTGAAGATGTAAATTTAAAATTCACTCCCGGCAACTGCTATGGAGTTATTGGCGCCAACGGTGCAGGAAAGAGTACCTTCTTAAAGATACTTTCCGGTGAAATAGAACCTAATACCGGGGAAGTAAGCGTAGCTCCCGGCGTTAGAATGTCCGTACTAAAACAGGACCACTATCAGTATGATGAGTTTGGTGTAATCGAAACTGTAATAATGGGTAATCCAAGATTATATGAGATAATGAAGGAAAAGGATGAGCTATACGCAAAGGCTGACTTTACTGATGAAGATGGAATAAGAGCATCAGAATTGGAAGGCGAATTCGCTGACTTAAACGGTTGGGAAGCTGAAGCTGAAGCATCATCATTACTGCAGGGGCTAGGTATAGGCACTGAGCTTCATGACAAAAAGGTAGCAGAACTGGGTGGCAGCGAGAAGGTTAAGGTTCTTTTAGCTCAGGCCCTTTTTGGTAAGCCTGGAGTACTAATACTAGACGAGCCTACTAACCACTTAGATATTAAATCAATAAATTGGTTGGAAGAGTTTTTAATAGAATTTGAAGGTACTGTTATCGTAGTATCCCATGACAGACACTTCTTAAATAAAGTTTGTACTCATATGGCTGATGTTGACTTCGGGAAAATCAAGCTATATGTTGGTAACTATGACTTCTGGTATGAATCCAGCCAGCTGGCTACACAACTTTTAAAGGACCAGAACAAGAAGAAGGAAGAAAAGATCAAGGAACTTCAGGAATTTATTGCCCGATTCAGTGCCAATGCATCTAAGTCTAAGCAAGCTACATCTAGAAAGAAGCTACTAGAGAAGATTACTATTGAAGATATTCAGCCTTCCAGCAGAAGATATCCCTTCGTAGGCTTTAAGCCTGAAAGAGAAGTTGGAAATGACATTCTGAGAGTAGAAGGCCTTTCAAAGACTATAGACGGAGTTAAGGTTCTGAACAATGTAAGCTTCACAGTTTCCAAGGGAGATAAGATAGCCTTTATCGGAGACAATGAAATTGCCATCACTACACTGTTTAAGATACTTATGGGAGAAATGGAACCGGATAGTGGAGAATTCAAGTGGGGTATTACTATAACTAAGGCCTACTTCCCTAAAGACAATTCCGAATTCTTTAATGATGTAGAGTTAAACCTCGTGGATTGGCTGAGACAGTTCTCCGATGAAAAATCAGAAAGCTATCTGAGAGGCTTCCTTGGAAGAATGTTATTCTCAGGAGATGAAGCACTGAAGCAGGCTAAGGTCTTATCCGGAGGCGAAAGAGTAAGATGTATGCTTTCAAGAATGATGTTAAGTAGTGCTAACGTATTAATTCTGGATCAACCGACAAACCACCTTGACCTAGAATCTATAACAGCCGTAAACAATGGCCTTCAGGATTTCAAGAGCATAGTTCTCTTTACTTCTCATGACCATCAGTTTATACAGACCATAGCAAACAGAATTATCAATATTACCCCAGAGGGTATTGTAGATAAGCGAATGACTTACGACGAATACCTTGAAAGTATCGGAATTCAATAAAAAATATCAAGAGGTGTCACGGACAGGGGCACCTCTTTTTAATTTGAAGTCCGGAGAAAAGAATAATATGTTATCATTAAGGGTTATTTTATGTACAACTATTTGATATAATATATTTATGATGTATTTTTTTACTAAAAAGGAGAGATAGTAACATGGAAAACAGCATGCAGGATTTAATGAATGAATTAAACGATTCCTTCAAGGTTATTCATCCGGGAGACATTATTAAAGGAAAGGTTCTATCTGTAAAAGAAGACGAAGTCCTTGTTAATATAGGTTATATGACCGACGGTATTATATCTAGAGAAGAACTTTCATCAGACCCAAGAGTTAATCCAAAGGACGTTGTAAAAGTGGACGATGAAATACTGGTATATGTACTAGAAATTAATGACGGTGAAGGTAATGTGGCCTTATCCAAAAGGCTAGCTGATGCAATACATATTTGGGATGAGCTTCAGGAGATTAAGGATGCAGGAAAGACTATTAACGTAAAGGTAAAAGAAGCTGTAAAAGGCGGAGTAACTGCTGATATAAACGGTATTAGAGCCTTTATTCCTGCTTCACAACTATCATTACACCGTGTAGAAGACCTAAACACTGTTGTTGGTCAATCCATGGACGTTGTAATAATGGAACTTGATAAGGAAAAGAAGAGAGTTATCTTATCCAGAAAAGAAGTTGAATTGAAAGAAGCTGAGAAAAAGAAAGAAGCCTTATGGGCATCCTTGAAGAAGGGTGAAAAGAGAACCGGTGTAGTTACCAGACTTGCCCGTTTTGGAGCTTTTGTGGATCTTGGAGGAATAGACGGTCTTATCCACAACAACGATTTATCTTGGAAGAGAGTTGTTAATCCTGCAGATGTAGTATCTGTCGGTGATAATGTAGAAGTTTATGTTTTAGATTTTGATAAAGCAGGTAATAGAATCTCCCTTAGCTTGAAAGATGTTGCTCAGAATCCATGGAATTCAGTAGCAGCAAAATTTGCTGTAGGAAACATAGTGGAAGGTAAAGTAGTAAGAGTAGTTGACTTTGGTGCCTTCGTTGAACTTGAGTCTGGAGTTGAAGGACTTGTTCATGTTTCAGAAATATCTGAAGATAGAATCACAAAGCCTTCTGATGTATTAAAGGTTGGAGATACTGTTAAGGTTAAAATCCTCGATATCGATAATGAAAAATCAAAGATAGCCCTCAGCATAAAAGAAGCAGTGGCCAAACCACAAGAGGACTATTCTCAATACAACAGCCAGGATACCGGCTCAACTTTAGGTGATCTGTTTGGCGATAAGCTAAAAGGATTAAAACTTGATTAGAATGTATCATTGATAAATATATACTCCAGTAAGAATTAATTCTTTACTGGAGTAATTCTTTTATTCTTGGAGGTGGTTATATGATAACACTTATAGAAGAGATGTCCTTTAATGCTGTTCCTTCGCTAGAAACCCTGTTTTATGATGGCTGGATAATCCGTCTTTCCAAAGGCTATACCAAAAGAGCTAATTCAGTTAATCCACTTTATCCCTCTACTCTTGATATCAATTCAAAAATAGATAAATGTGAAAATCTATTCCATCATAAAAATCTGCCCATAATATTTAAGCTTACCTCAGGAGACTTCCATCAAGGCTTAGATAGCACATTAAAGGAAAAGGGCTATACTTCTATAGAACCTACCAGTGTCCGAGTGCTGGATATAAGAAATATTCCATCTCCAACTATTAACAGCATAAAAATATCTTCATCTCTGGAAGACAGATGGTTAATGGATTATTGCAGATTCAGTGACATAAGTCCCCAACATATGTATATTGTAAAGACAACTCTTGCCTCAATAATACCCGAAAAGTATTTTATCACTCTTATGGACAAAGATATACCCGTTGCCTGCGGTATGGGTGTATTAGAAAACAACTATATAGGCTTGTTTAACTTAGTTGTGGACAAGCGGTTTAGAGAAAAAGGCTATGGTCAGCAATTGCTTCTTAACCTATTGAACTTAGGAAGAGACAAAGGTGCCCAATACTCTTATCTTCAGGTCATGATTAGAAACATTCCCGCTGTTCATCTATATAATAAGTTTGGCTTTAAAGAAAAATATAGATATTGGTATAGGGTAAAACTATAAAGTAAGTTTAAAAACCTCTTCTATTGTAAAGAATGTAAACATAAGATTTATTATCCAAGCTATATTAGGATAAAAATTACGATAGAGAGGTATTAATATGTCAAATCTACCCTTAAAGGATTATAAGCCTGAAAGTAGTGATTACCTTCAAGGCACTATTAAAAATTTGGAACTCCTTATTAATAAAGAAAATAGAAATTCAATGTATTTTGAAAAGCTATTGGATCAAATATCTGACCTCAATATATCCGGCACCATAAAAAATATTGTCAGCATATCAAAGGAACATTGTAATACTTTAAAGGCCATATATATGGAGCTGACAAGCAAAAGCTATAGCTGTTCACAAGGAGACGTTCATATCGACGGCAGCATCAAGAAGGCCCTTATGTGGGCACTCCTTGATACTTTTGAAATAGTGAAAATATACCATTCCCTTCTTGAGAATTTAACAGCACCAAAACACAGGGCTTTTGTTCTGAAGATGATAAACGATGAAGTAACTGCTGTGACAGAACTGAATGCTTTACTGGTGGAAAAGTAGGTCCTATGAAGCTACTTTTTTAGCGTTCTAAGTTTTTGAAGTAATTCTTTATACCCCTTATCCAGCGCTGCTACATCATCTTTTTTAGATGGCATACTGAGTCTACCCAGAATTTCTGCCAGTCTATTTTCTATGATCATTGTGGTCGCTGCATCAACTTCATTATCCTCCTTCTTTTCCCCTTGCTCTTTTTTATTTAGGTATTCTTGGAGGGTGCCATCAAAATTAATAATTTTATTATTTTCAATGGCCAGAATATGGTTGGCAACATTATTGACGAACCTTCTGTCATGAGAAACAAAAATTATTGTGTACCATATCCCCTGAGGGCTTCTTCTACTGCCTCCAAAGAGTAGATATCCAGGTAATTGGTGGGTTCATCCAGTATAAGTACATTAAAGTCACCTACCATTATCTTGGCTAGAGCCCCCTTAACTCTTTCTCCCCCACTCAGTAATTCTACTTTTTTGTTTAAATCTTCCCTCCTAAACAGCAGTCTGGCCTCGGAGTTTCCCATTCTGGCAGGCGCCTTTCTCATGGTCCTAACTTTTTCTTTTGTTTCACCAATAACCTCCTTAATGGAAAGGACAATATCAACCTTATTGTGTTAACCCTAAAAAAGCGTACCGGATAACAGGGTATAAAAACTAACCCTATCAACAAGTACAACTATATTTAAAAAAGGACATAAAAATAATGAGGTATCACAACAGATTTTATTCTGTTGTGAAGTCAACACCAAAATATATTTTTTCACAGGAACTTATTATAGGCTCCTACAACTTCCTATTGTATAATATTACTATATATAATCATATTTTGATTGGAGGATATGTTTTGAAGAGTAAATTTAGAAATATAACAGGCAAGGCTCTCTTTATCATTTCGGCTCTATGTTTCATAAACAGTTTATCTACCCTTATATATAAGAATTCCTTTTGGCCTTTCTTTGTACTATTAGGATTGATTTTTGGACTACTTGGCTACCTTTATCTCTATGTTGAGTTCAATACTGAAAAAAAGATTATAAAAGTATCTCTCTGGATCTTCCACGGCATTGCTGCTTTATTGATTCTATCTTTTTTCATTGTGGAATTTCTAATTATCAGTTCCGGCAATAAAAAGGAAGCTAGTCCCCCAGACTATGTAGTTATCCTTGGTGCCGGCTTATGGGGAGATACCCCCTCACTTACCTTAGCTCAAAGGCTTGATTCCGGCTTAGACTTAATTAAAGTCCTACCGGAGGAAACAAAAATTGTGGTGTCTGGCGGCCAAGGCCCCGGTGAGACCACAACAGAAGCAGAAGCAATGAAGAAGTATTTGATAGATAGGGGCGTGGCAGAGGACCGAATAATAAAAGAAGATAAGTCCACCAGTACCCAAGAAAATCTCTTATATACCAAAGCTCTTATAAGGGGAATGGGTAGCAGGGAAAATATAAGGATAACCATTGTCACTAGTAATTTTCACATGTACCGTTCAAAGTTGTTGGCAAAGAAAGCTGGTTTTGAAGAAGTTCAGTGTTGGTCAGCTCCCATAACCCCATACCTCACTCCAACCTATTATGTAAGGGAGTATTTAGCAGTTATAAAATCACTATTGATAAATTAATATAATATCGGTGTTTATTGTATTTAATTACTAAGATATGGCTAGAATATTTTTATATTAAAGCTAACATTATTTGCATTTTAGGAGGAAAGTATGCCTGACATTATTTTGGATGCTTTAGTTGATACTGCAAAGAATGATTCCCTTTCTTTTTGTCATTTACATAGGGATAGAGTATCTTGAATTTAAGTTAGGAGATAACCTGATAAAAAAGGTTAAAAAGGCAGGAAGGATTGCCCCAGCAGCCGGTGCTATCTTTTGACTAGTACCCCAGTGTGGCTTTTCCATCATTCTTAATTCTTAATTTTTAATTCTTAATTTCAAAAATTGCTTTGCAATTTTCATTCTTTGTATCCAACCCATACAGCTCTTATAGCTCAACCTCCATACCGGTACATAAGTATTCTATGTTATCCTGCAACTCATCTTTTAGTATTTTGTACGGTTTCTTGCCTGTGCAGTGGCAGGTGTAGATCTTTTCAATGTTATAGCTTGATAGTTGTTTAGCCAGTGCTTTTATAGTGGCTTCCGACTCGGCATAGAGGTTTAAGCCGGGCATGCCAACCAAATGAAATCCTCCTATAACTGCTTGGATAGGAAGTTGTGGAAGCTTAGCTATTGTTGTTTCTATCATATTTACTACTCCATTGTGACTGCACCCGGTAAGTATTACAAGCTTTCCATTGTTATTAAAGGCTAAAATCAGCTCATGTTTAAAGTCATCCTCGCAAAGCTTGCCATCCTTTTTCATAAGCATCTTTTTATTAAACCTTACCCATGGCTCTTTTTTCATGATATCAGTAATTATAAATATGCCTTGAGATATTTCTGTGGTTTCATTTATGAGATTGATTCTGTTTCCACCCTTTTCAAATATAGCCTGTGGCATAGTAACTTCTATACTTTTAAAAAAGAGCTTAACAAAGTGTTTCTCACCTGCTCTGATGTGCATAAATATTCTGGCCTTTTTATTTCTCTCCAAAAATTTTAACAAGCCTCCGGCATGGTCCATATGGCCGTGAGAAATAACTACTGTATCAATATCCTCTATATTTATTCCAAGCTTATCTGCATTATTTATGAATTCACCGGTTGCACCGGTATCAAATAATATATTCTCTCCATTGTAGTTAATAAACATAGAAATCCCGTTTTCCTTTACTAGTTCCGGGCAAGTCTCTAATTTTTCATTTTCGATTAACATTCTTATTTTCATGCCTGTACCTCTCTATCTTTATCATTTATAAGCCCAAATGGCGTAACGAAACCGGCTTCTACCCCCAGACATTTATGCAGCATTTCCTCAGAAACAAATCTCAGTCCCTTTAATCGCAATGCTTTTGTAGTCATACCGTATCTCCTTATATGTGCTAATCATCAATCCTTTCATCCATCCAATTCAACATATCCTCGAACACCTTCAACTTCTCTATTTCATTAAAAATTTCATGTCTCATTCCCTCATATAGCCTTAAGGTTATATCCTTTATTCCCACATCAGTAAATACATTGCAGGTTTTTCTTACCATCTTTCCCCTACCGCCCACTTGATCATCTTTTCCGGATATAATAAGCACAGGTAAGTTCTTTCTCATTTTTGATATATTTTTGTGGTCCGTTATAAATAAAAGTCCTTTGAACATATCTTTAAATGCCGCTGCAGTGAAAACAAAACCGCACCGTTCATCAGCAAGAAATTTATCCACTTCTTTCTTATCGGTAGACAGCCAATCGCACTTTGTTCTAGCGGGCTTAAAGCCTTTATTAAAAGAATCGTAGGACATTTTATATATAAATTGGCTTCTAAACTTAGGACCTCTCCTTTTTATTTCAAGATTTGCTGCAAAAAGCCCCAGCCTTAGTAAAAGTCTTGGATTATGTGCAGTACCTGAAAGGATTAATGCATCAATTGTTGTACCATACAAAATGGCATAATGCCGGGCCAAAAACGATCCCATGCTGTGACCTAGCATTATTACTTGCTTACCGGGGTTTTCCTGATGTATCCTATCATTTACAAGCTTTAAATCTTCTATAAGCTTCTCCCAGCCCTTTTCTTCAGCAAAAAATCCCAAATCATCAATGTTGTCTTCAGTTTTTCCATGCCCTCTGTGGTCATGGGCATATACTATATAACCTCGGGAATTTAGAAACTCGCATATGTCCTCATATCTGCCGGCATGCTCACAGGATCCATGTACTAACTGCACTACTCCCTTGATATTATTGGCATTATCCCACTTATACATATGTAATCGCTTGCCATCTTGGGTATATATATCAAATTCTTTTTCCATGATTAGCTTTCTCCTTTAACACTTTTATGCTTACTATATCTACTTAATAATTTTGTCTCTCTCTGTAATCTGCCTAATAACCCTGCAAGGATTACCGGCAGCAACTACATTAGGAGGCACGTCCCTGGTTACTACACTTCCAGCTCCAATTACGCTATTTTCGCAGACGGTCACACCAGGTACTATAATAACACCGGCTCCAATCCAAACATTGTCTTTTCTGTGTCATATTGTTCTCTTCATTCTAATTGATATCCCCCCTGTTAGTCACTTTTTAGATAAAAATAATCTTAACCAAATTATAACATATAAAGTACCTTTTACAAATGAATGTAATTATACTTCATCAACAAAAAGAGCCTGAGACATTCATCTCAAGCTCTTTTGCATAACTTATATTAACCTTCCAATATCTTAGATCTTCTCTTCCACAGAGTAAGTACAATTCTCTTTAATCCCGGTACTGCATTAAATATAACCTCTGCCAAGTATAATCCTCCTATGATATCAATAACCACATGCTGCTTTATAAACTGGGTGGATAGGATTATCATGACGGAAGTAAATATAACAAAATATTGAACCTTCTTGCTTTTATTTTCAAGGGCATTTACTCCCATTACCATCAGATGACTCTCAAGTACGTGAAGGCTTGGGAAACAATTATAGGGCTGATCATTGCTGTAAATCAACCTAACAAGTACTGAAAAAATATCATCTCCTACTACCTCAGGTCTTGGAACATGAGTCTGGAATACATAGAATATTGCAAAGGATGAAATAAATCCAAGAATTATACTGGTCAAGGTTCGATAATAGACTTTCTTATCCTTTAGGCATAGATATACCATAGTCAATACAATAAAAGGATACCAGGCAATATAAGGTATTATAAATTCTTTAATAAAGGGAACCTTATAATCAATAGGTAAGAAAACCATCTGAGCACCATTCTTAGCATTGTTGAACAATGGATAAAAAGCTGATACCGCAGGTATAGCCAGCATAAACATAAGATGCTTCCAATTTTCTTTTATTTTACTCCACATTAAAAAATTCACTCCCAATCCATTGTTATAAATATATTATAAAGGACAACTCTTCATTATCCTATACGTAATTTCTTACATTTTTCTTAACAAATTATTATATGATAAAATCTCAAAACTGCTTCATATACATATATATTTTACAAAAAAAATCTCTAATGTGAATACTTTTTTATAAACTTTACATTATAAATTATGTAATTTTTGCATTAAAAAAAGACACTCCAACCGGAGTGCCTTCTAGCTAATTGTCAGATGATTATAGTCCTTTTTCGTAAGCTTCAACCATTTTCTTAACCATTGTTCCACCAACATAACCATTTTGTCTGGAAGTAAGATTGCCTTTATCAGTAGCTTCATAGTTAGCTAATCCTATTTCGCTAGCTACCTCAGCCTTAAATCTGTCTAATCCCTGTCTTGCTTGTGGAACTAATACTCTGTTGTTATTGTTTCTTGCCATCTGTGTTACCTCCTTTTATATTGTTTTGTAGTATAAGTTTGTGCAGTTTTACAGCTAATACACTATGAAAACAGAGGCAAGCTATCCATGTTTTTCTAACATTAAATTACTTGTAATTTTTTTGTATAGTTATTTAGTACTTCATGGCCATTTTCTGTAACAAGCACTAAGTCCTCAATTCTAACTCCAAACTTTCCTGGAAGATATATGCCCGGTTCTACTGAAAAAATCATTCCAGGCTCAGCTACCATTTTATTAACAGAACTTACATCCGGAAACTCATGAACCTCGACTCCAATATTATGACCAGTTCTATGTATAAAATATTCACCATAACCTGCTTTTTCAATTACATTTCTGGCAGCTTTGTCTATATCACAAAGTCTTACTCCCGGCTTTACCGCTTCAATTCCCTTTCTGTTAGCCTCTAACACCAAATTATATACCTTGGAAGCTTCCTCGGAAGCATTCTTATAAAATACAGTTCTTGTCATATCAGAGCAGTAATAGTTTGTTATGCCACCAATGTCTATAATAACACTGTCTCCCGCCTTAATCACCGTATTGTCAGAAGCATGATGAGGTTCTGCAGCATTTGCTCCATAGGCAATCAATGGATAAAAGGAAAAGCTATAGGTATTATGTTTTTCATATAAGTCTGCAAGCAGCTTACAGATCTTCTTTTCCTCATGGCCTTCCTTTATGAGCTCCATCACCTCAGCCATCACTTTATCGTTCACCTTGGAAGCTTCTCTCATCAGATGGATTTCTTCAGCATCCTTTATCATTCTTACCTCATCCAAAATAGGAGAACCGTTAACAAAAGTCAAACCACTTTTCTTTTCCATTAATCTTATTAAAAAATGTGATGGCCAAGTTTTATCAATACCAAGTTTCTTGTCTTCTATTATATCAGCCATCAGCTGAACAGCATCCTCTCTGTCGTTATAAACAAGCTTTTCCAGCCCTGCTTGCTGCTCTAGTGGGAACAGCTCGTTTATAATGAGCTTACATTGTCCATTAGTATTGATGTACAGTGCAAGCATTCTCTCCCCGGATTCTATCCATTTTCCTGTCAAATAAAATATTGATGCTGCAGATGAAACAATCATTTGATCCAGGTTGTGCTTCATCATATTCGCCATTACTCTATGCAATCTTCCATTATTCATATATATCGCTCCTCATATAATAAGTTTACTTTATATTTAGTATAGGGGATTGGAAAAGATTTTAAAAGCATCATTATTTATACCAAGCTTAACAAACTATTTATATACCAACTATCAGTATAATTATAAGTACAAGACACTAAAATCCCCTCAATTTATCTTGCTGTCTTCTTCAGTGTAAGATATCGAAATATATCCTAAATGCTGAATATTTTTAACGTAAATAATCCCGTGTTAACACTGATGGCTATACGATTTCCTGCATATACTTTAAACATAAAAAATTATTGAAAAGTTAATAAAATTTTATTGCAGTTACCAAATATATATGATATAAATAATTGATATTATAATTATACAGCGGTTGTGTAATTATAGTAGAAATTGGGAATAAACCTTTTCCTGGCACCTGCTGCCACGGAGGGGTTTTTGTACTTTATAAATAATTTAGCTGTATGTAAAAAGGAGTTGATACGGAGTGACACACTCAATGGTAAAGTTGGAGCACGTTGTAAAGGTTTTTGATGATGACGATCATGACAAATCACACGCTGCAGTTAATGACATTTCTCTGGATATAAGAGAAGGTGAATTTATTACCATTTTGGGTCCCAGCGGATGTGGTAAAACTACAACCCTGAGAATGATTGCCGGCTTTGAAAAATGTACAAGAGGCACTGTTTATATCGATAATGAGAATGTTTCTGAAAAGGCACCCTACGAAAGAAAAGTAAACACAGTTTTTCAGAGTTATGCCCTTTTTCCTCATATGAATGTTTTTGATAATATCGCCTTTGGTTTGACCTTAAAAAAGGTTTCCAAAAGTGAGATTAAAGAAAAAGTTAATGCTATGTTGAAAATTGTTCAGCTAGAGGGAATGGAGAACAGAATGCCAGACCAGCTCAGCGGTGGTCAAAGACAACGTGTAGCTATCGCCAGAGCTATTATAAATAATCCTAAGGTTTTACTTTTGGATGAACCCTTAGGAGCCCTTGACCAGAAACTTAGAAAGCAGATGCAGGTAGAGCTGAAGCATTTACAGCAGCAGCTTGGAATAACCTTCGTATTCGTTACTCATGATCAGGAAGAAGCCCTGACTATGTCAGATAGAATTTGTATAATGAATAACGGAAGGATAGAACAGCTTGGCACGCCAGATGAAATATATGAAAGACCCGCTACTAAATTTGTGGCCGATTTCATTGGTGAAACCAACTTATTTGATGCTAGAATAAGTGGTTCTTCAAATGGTAAGTTTAGTGTGACCTTAGAAGATGGACAAGAAGTCTTCTTAAAAGAAACCAATGGCAAGATTAATGATCCTATATGTTTTGCTATAAGACCGGAAAGATTGAAGCTAAAGGCAGCACCGGAAGTCAATGATTCCTATTTAAAGGCCAAGTATAAGGAAAGAATATATATCGGATCAGTTATAAGAACTATCGTTACCTTAAAAAATGGTAAGGATGTAATTGTAAGCGAACCAGCCGGAGACGTGTACAGTATAGCAAATAGTGAGAGCGACCTATTTGTTACTTGGAATCCGGAGAATGCGGTGGTGATCAGCGCATGAATACGGAATTAAAGAATTTAGAACCCCCTCCTGGGGCCGCCAGAAAACTTCGCTTACCCAAAAGATTTATAGGAATTCTTTCAACTTTAGGACCGGTTATGACTTGGATGCTGGCATTCTTCGTTGTGCCCATAATCCTTATAATTATCATGAGTTTTTGTAAAAGAACTGCCGTTGGAACTATAGATTACAGCTTTACCTTGGGAAACTTTAAAAAATCCATTGACTTGGGTTATTTAAAGATTCTGGGTAACTCCCTTTTTATATCATTGATGACTACAATTTTATGCCTGTTATTTGGATATCCCTTTGCATATTTTGTTGCAAGGTCTTCAAAGAAATACAGAAGTATACTGCTTATGCTTATAATACTACCCTTCTGGACGAACTCTCTCATAAGAACCTATGCATGGATTATCCTGCTTCGTACAGAAGGTATTATAAACACCTATTTAATGAACTTTGGCTTGATAAAAGAGCCGCTGAAGATGCTATATAATGAAGGGGCTGTTTTACTTGGAATGGTTTATACCATGTTCCCCTTTATGGTGCTGCCTCTTTATTCTACCATTGAAAAGCTGGACTTTTCACTGCTGGAGGCTGCTTCTGACCTTGGAGCAAATCCCAGAAAGACCTTCTTAAAGGTTACTTTACCGCTGACAAAGTCCGGTATATTGTCCGGCTGTCTGCTTGTTTTCGTTCCTACTTTGGGCTTATTCTTTATCCCGGACCTTATGGGCGGAAGCAAAATAACCTTGATAAGCAATTTGATAAAGAATCAATTCCTGCAATCCAGAAACTGGCCTTTTGGTTCTGCAGTTTCAATAATTATTATGCTGATAATGTTTGTCCTTCTTAAGCTCTTTACAAGGTTAGGCGGATCAAAGGATAAACTGGAGGTGATGTAGAAATGAAAAAGAACTCAAAATTACTTTCTTCTTACAGTATACTGATATATTTATTTCTATATATGCCTATTTTGATTTTGATTCTGTTTTCCTTTAATGAGTCCAAGCTTAACGCAGTGTGGACAGGATTCAGCCTGAAATGGTATAAAAATTTATTCACTAACTACACCATTTTGGAAGCTCTGAAGAATACCTTACTTATAGCAGTGACCAGTACTATTTTATCGGTTATGATAGGAACTATAACTGCCGTGGGAATGTACCGCTATAAGTTCAGGGGTAAGGGCATATTGGATGCGGTACTCTTCGTGCCCATAGTTATTCCTGAAATAGTTATGGGTATTGCCATGCTCTCTTTCTTCTCCATGCTTCAGAAGGTAATTGACTTCGAGATGGGCTTAATCACACTGATAATTGCCCATGTTACCTTCAGCGTTTCCTATGTAGTAGTGGTAGTAAAGTCAAGATTGCAAGGCTTTGACAAGCATCTTGAGGAAGCCGCAATGGACTTGGGTGCAACCCCCTTGCAGACCTTCTTTAAGGTTACTTTACCGGTTATAATGCCAGGTATAATATCCGGAGGTTTGCTGGCTTTTACTCTCTCATTGGATGATGTAATAATCAGCTTCTTCGTGGCAGGGCCCAAAAGTACGACCTTGCCGCTGAAAGTTTTATCCATGGTAAAGTTCGGTGTTACTCCGGAAATCAATGCGCTTTCTACTATTATGCTGCTGTTTACCGTGGTGATCGTTGTTTTAATGGAGCTCTTAAACAAAGCTTCAGCCCATAAGAAGAAAGTACTGCAGTTTGCCTCAGTATTCCTTGTGGCCATAATAGCCATGTCTTCCGGAGTATTTGCCTTGGCTCACAGAGGACAGAAGCCACAGGAAGAGCTGAATGTATTTAACTGGTCAGAATATCTTCCTCAGTCTGTTATAGATAAGTTTGAGGAAAAATATAATATAAAAGTTAATTATTCCACCTTCTCCTCCAACGAGGAAATGCTGGCAAAGCTTCAGGCCGGCGGTAATAATTATGACCTTGTGGTAGCCAGCGACTATATGGTGGAAGCACTGCTGAAACAAGACCTTTTACAGGAGTTAAACTTAGATAGCATACCGAATCTCAATTATATGGATTCCAAGTATCTCAATAATGACTTTGACCCCGGAAATAAATATAGTATACCTTATATGATGACCACTGCTGCCATTGGTGTTGATACTTCAAAAGTAGACTTTGAAGTAAAGGGCTATGCTGACTTGTGGGATCCAAGACTAAAGGGCTCCCTTGTTGTTTTGGATGACCAAAGAGCTATAATCGGTATGACCTTAAAGAAACTTGGCTACTCTTTAAATGAAACAGATCCACAGGCTCTTGCAGAAGCTGAAAAAGAGCTGAAGGCTCTTCAAGCAAATATCAAAGCCTATGACAGTGACAGTCCAAAGACCCTGCTTATAAACGGAGAAGCCTCTGTGGGCTTTGTATGGGGAGCAGAAATTTCCCTGGCCCAGAGAGAAAATCCTAATATAGTGTGTATAATTCCGGAGGAAGGTTTGTTTCTTCAGTTGGATAACTTCGTAATACCAAAGACTGCAGGCAATGTCAAAGCCGCAGAGCTGTTTATGGACTTTATAATGCAGCCGGAAATAAGCGTAGAAATATCAAAGGAATTCCCATATGCTAATCCAAACCGTGGTGCTTGGGAACTTATGGACAAAGCAATTCTGGAGGATATTGCAGTTTATCCGCCGGAGGAAGCCGTTAAGAAGGGTGAGCATCTGAAGGATATTGGTGAGGCTATTGAGGCCTTTGATAAGGTTTGGTCTAGTATAAAAGAATAATACAACATTTGAATTTTAAAAAAGATAGAGGTTCGATAACATCGATACCCCTATCTTTTTTTAGAAAATTATCAAGCCAAATAAGGAGAAAAAAATAATGCGCTATAGATTAGCTAATTAAGAGAATTGTTTAAAAAGATGTGACTTAGAATTAAAAAATTTTCATTATTTGGGTCAACTTTCTATACAACTGTATATTAAATAGCTAAGAAAATGAGTTAATGGTTTAAAGAGGAGGAAATAAACAATGGCAAATTTTAAGCAAATTGATATGAGGTTTTGGCAAAATGATTTTGTTCTGGGGCTTACACCGGAGGAGAGATATTTTTACATGTATCTTGTTACCAACACTATGACTACCAAATGCGGCATCTACAAGTTTAACCACAAGGTTGCTGAGCTTGAAACAGGCTATCCTGCTGAAGTGATAGAAAGGCTGCTGCAAGGCTTTGAAAGCTACGGCAAGATAGTAGTATCCAAGTCCACCAAGGAAATCATGATAGTAAACTGGTTTAAACATAACTTTAAGAACAGCAAGAGGGCGATTCAGGAAATCAAAAAGGAACTTAAGGATGTAAAAAATAAGGAGTTTATAAAGGTGCTCTATGATATCTGTTTGGAAAGAGACTATCCGGTTAAAGAGATATTTAGCGGCATTCTATTACCATGCGTTGAAAATACAGTTGATGATAAGATAGAAGTGGACAAGACTCAAACTGCTGAGAAGCAAGAAGTGGAAGTTATTGATAGGAAGACTGTAGATGCAGAAAATGTGCTTGCAGCAGAAGAAGATTTGGCAACGGAACTAACGGTGGTTGAAGAGGAAACATTGCTAGAAGAAGTTCAGCTGGCAGAGGAAGAAAGTGGGCCAGCGGAAGAAGCAAAAGAAATAGTCATAGATGCTCAGAGGGACAAGCCGTTCATGTTTTGGAGTTTAGACCAGCCAGATGAGGATCTAGAAGATGAGATAATTGAAGAAGTGGTAGCTGAAGACATAGTGTATGAAGAGGAGGAGGAAATTATTGAGGGGACAGTCATTGCGGAATGGAACTTTTTTGAGGAAAATGATGACAGTGAGAGTGGGACAGGCTAGAAGATGGCGAGAGCCCCACTCATCACAAGTAAGGATTATCTTCGAACTTCCCACTGGTCATTCCCTCTGTTAAAACTTTTCAGTCCATTATATATAATTCCTAATAAACTTATGTAGCTCAATGAAGGGAAGAACATTAAGAATAGTGGGATTAATACTCATATACGTCTTTATCTCTTCTATAGATAATCCTAGTTCTTTCAAAAAGTATGTCTACCCATATTAAACACTTCCATATGCTCAAGCTTCATCTCAGTTCGGAGCCTTGCAGTTACCTCCACTAAAGCCTTCATAGTATCCAGGGCTGTGATAACCTCAATGTTCCTTTCTATGGCGGTTCTTCTTATGATAAAACCATCTCTATGGGAGTCGTTTCCCTTGGTAGGAGTATTTATAACCAAGTCTACCTCTTTGTTCTTTATAGCTGTAAGTATATTTGGCTCTCCTTCTTTAAGCTTCTTAACCTCTTTTACTTTAAGTCCCGCCTCTCTTAACAGCTTTGCAGTACCGCTGGTGGATATGAAGCTGTAACCAAGTCTTTCGAGACCTTCTGCTATTTCTAAAAACTCTTCTTTATCATGATCATTTACCGTAGCAAGTACAACTCCCGTATTGTTCTCAAGCTGCATATCTGCTGCCAAGAAGCCTTTGTAAAGCGCTTCATAAACATTACGGCCTATTCCCAGTACTTCACCGGTGGATTTCATTTCCGGTCCTAAGGAAACTTCAACTCTCGGAAGCTTTTGTGTAGAGAATACCGGCACCTTTACTGCCACAATATCCGGTTCCTTGTAGATATCCACGCCGTAGCCTAGGTTCTTGAGATTTTCCCCAAGCATTACTCTGGTTGCAAGCTCTACAATTGGAACTCCGCTTACCTTACTGATGTATGGTACCGTTCTGCTGGCTCTTGGATTTACTTCTATAACATATAGTTCATTTTCGTACTCGATAAACTGTATGTTGATCATTCCTCTGATGCCTATGGCAACAGCCAGTTTCTTTGTGTACTCCAGTACCTTTTCCTTTATAGCAGCGGATACATTTTGCGTAGGATATATAGTAGTACTGTCCCCGGAATGCACCCCAGCCCTTTCAAGATGTTCCATTACTCCCGGTATCATGACATTTTCACCGTCACATATAGCATCTACCTCGATTTCTCTGCCCATAAGATACTTATCTATAAGCACCGGATTCTTCCTGTCCTTTTCAAAGGCATTTTCCAGATAGTATTTTAATTCCTTTTCTCCGTAGGTTATTTCCATTCCTTGACCGCCAAGTACATAGGATGGTCTTACAAGCACTGGATAGCCTAGAAGTTCCGCTTGCTGTAAGCCGCTTTCTACATTCCAGATTGCCTTTCCCTTTGGCCTTGCTATATTCAGCTTTTCCAAGAGGGCGTCAAACTTCTCCCTGTCCTCTGCGGCATCTATCTGCTCAGAACTCGTTCCAAGGATATAAATATCCTTTTCCTTTAAGAACTTAGCCAGCTTTATAGCGGTCTGCCCTCCAAACTGAAGTATTACCCCATAGGGCTTTTCCTTGTCTATGATACTAAGCACGTCCTCCTCTGTGAGAGGTTCAAAGTACAGCTTTTCGGATATATCGAAATCCGTACTTACAGTTTCCGGATTGTTGTTTATAATTATGGTTTCTATTCCAAGCTTTCTTAGTGACTTTACTGCATGTACTGAGGCATAGTCAAACTCTATTCCCTGTCCTATGCGGATTGGCCCGGACCCGATAACCACAACCTTTTTTCTTTCTGATACTTCCACTTCATCGTAGTCACTGTAGGTTGAATAATAATAAGGTGAAAAGGCCTCAAACTCACCGGCACAGGTATCTACCATCTTATATACCGGGGTTATATCCCACTTCACTCTGAGCTTATAAACCTCATCAGGGCTTACCTTTAACAAGTCACCGATACCTTTATCGGAAAAGCCCATTCTCTTAAGCTCATAAAGATATTCTCTTTCTAATTTCTTCACTGAAAGCTTTTTAAGCTCCTCTTCTTTATCCACAATATGCTTTATCTTGTTCACAAAGAATATGTCTATACCCGTTATTTGAGATATCATTTCCACCCTGTAGTTCCTTCTTATCATCTCTGCCAAGGCAAAAATTCTTTCATCATCCGGAGACATCACCTTGTCCTTCAATTCCTTTAGGGAAAGTTTCCTCATACCCTTGTGCTCTAAGGTGTACTTTCCAAGTTCAAGGGACCGGATAGCTTTAAGAAAAGCAGCTTCAAAATTACTGCCTATAGCCATTACTTCCCCGGTGGCCATCATCTTTGTTCCCAGCAGTCTGTCTGCATCATAGAACTTATCAAAGGGCCATTTAGGAATTTTCACTACTACATAATCTAAGGCTGGCTCGAAACAAGCGTAAGTCTTCTTAGTAACGGCATTTTTTATCTCATCCAAACCATAACCTAAAGCAAGCTTTGCTGCTACCTTTGCTATGGGATAGCCTGTAGCCTTAGAGGCTAGTGCAGAAGACCGGCTCACTCTAGGATTTATTTCTATTACAGCATACTCAAAGCTGTCCGGATTCAAGGCAAATTGTACATTACAGCCCCCTTCTATTCCTATGGCATTTATTATGTCTATGGAGGCCTTTCTCAGCATCTGGTATTCCTTATCAGAAAGGGTCTGGCTAGGTGCCACTACAATACTGTCTCCGGTATGAATTCCCACCGGGTCAACGTTCTCCATATTACATACGGTTATACAATTGCCATACCTATCCCGCATAACCTCATACTCTATTTCCTTCCAACCTTTAACGCTCTTTTCCACAAGAACCTGTCCGATAGCACTTAAAGCCAGTCCCTGTCCAAGAATTATCTCCAGTTCCTCTTCATTATTGGCAATTCCGCCGCCGGTGCCCCCTAAGGTGTAGGCTGGTCTTACGATAACAGGATACCCTATCCTTCTGCTGAACTCCTTACCGCTTTCTATGTCGGTAATTATCTCGCTTTCTATACAGGGCTGCCCTATCTTCTCCATCTCATTTCTGAAAAGTTCCCTGTCTTCACCCTTTTTTATAGACTTGATAGAAGTTCCTATAACCCTTACACCGTACTTAGCCAGAACTCCTTTATCATATAACTCTACCGCCAAGTTAAGCCCTGTTTGCCCACCCATGCCGGCAAGCAAGCTGTCCGGACGTTCCTTGGCTATTACTTTCTCAACAAAGTCTGCCGTCAGCGGTTCTATATAGATCCTATGGGCTACTTCCTTATCTGTCATTATGGTAGCAGGATTGCTGTTTATTAAAATAACTTCTATTCCTTCCTCTTTAAGAGCCTCACAGGCCTGGGTGCCAGAATAGTCAAACTCCGCCGCCTGTCCTATAACTATTGGGCCTGAACCTATAACTAAAACCTTTTTTATACTATTATCTCTTGGCATATCAATTACCCCCAAACATCATTTTTATTATGCTAAACTGTCAGAAACTTATCAAAAATGCCGTCAACATCCTTAGGTCCGGGACACGCTTCCGGATGAAACTGAACGCTGAATATGGGCAGAGCATTGTGCCTCATGCCTTCAACAGTTCCATCATTCAGGTTTACATGGGTTACCCTAACATTTTCAGGTAATTTCTCTACATAATAACCATGATTTTGTGAGGTTATGTGTACTCTGTTTTCTTCTAAATCCTTAACGGGATGATTGCAGCCCCTATGGCCAAACTTCAGCTTTGCAGTCTTCCCCCCCAAGGCTAAAGCAAGTAGCTGATGGCCCAGGCATATGCCTACTATAGGTTTCTTCCCTATTAATTGCTTTATATTTCCTATGACTTCCGGTAAATCCGCTGGGTCTCCCGGTCCATTGGACAAGAACACAAGGTCCGGATTCACTTTTAACACCTCTTCATAACTTATATCTGAAGGGAATACAGTCAATTTGCAGCCCCTGTTTTTAAAGGATCGGATTATATTGGACTTTATACCGAAATCTATCACCGCCACGTGCTTACCTTGTCCTTCTATGGTATAGACCTTTTTTGTTGTAACCTGCTTAACAGCGTCAACATTGGAAAAGGAATTAAGCTTATCCTTTATATATCCTTCACTTAACTCCTCCAGGGTAATGATACCTCTCATGGTGCCGCTATTTCTTAACACCTTTGTAAGGGCTCTGGTGTCTACTCTTTCCAGACCTATAATTTTATGATGCTTCAGGTAGTCACTTAGCTTTATTTCACATCTGAAGTTATTTGGATAATCACAGACTTCTCTCACAATAAAGCCCTTAACCTTAGGGCTTAAGGATTCTGCATCCTCTAAATTAAGGCCGTAATTTCCTATAAGGGGATAGGTCATAGTAACTATTTGTCCATAATATGATGGGTCTGTTAAGACCTCCTGGTATCCTGTCATTCCGGTGTTAAATACAACCTCTCCCACGGTTTCTTCTAAATATCCAAAGGCTCTTCCTTCGAAGACCATTCCATTTTCTAGGATAAGCTTTGCTTTCATGATAAATCCTCCTCAAAATACATACTCAAAACCAAAGAAGACAAAACAAAGGGATAATAAAGAGAAAAGGTCAAAAGCCTATCTCTTCATCATCCCTTACTATCATCAGTATCAAATTTTATCCCATAGAAATAATAGTCTCCATGACAAAAAAACATAAACATATATATACTCCCTTTCTGGCCTCACAGGACCAATTTAAAGTGTATTCTCATAAAAATTCTAATAGATATTGGTTAAACTGTCAATGGGAAAAGGGGCATTAGTTGACGCACTCTTGAAATTTATTCCACTTTCTCTTCCTCTGTGATGGCATTAAAGTCTTAAACTGCCTACAAGGTCTGCAAATTACTGCATATCCTTTTGTACCAACTTATTTTCGAATTTTTTCACCGCCTCTCTGGTGAAGTTTCCTCCCTGGGCACCGCCAACTTCCCCACAGACTCTGGAGGGCATGTTTCCCCAGTCTCCGTCCTTTGGTACAGTTATTCCCATTGCTTGGGCTTGTTCTGTTTTGCTATGTAGCTGATTAATCTTTTCATCCATAGTTACACCACCTTACATTTTTACTGTTCCAATTTATTATCTGCAGATATATAATTTTTTATCAAAAAGTAAAGGCTGCACCAAAAATCTTTAGTGCAGCCTTTATATTCTATCGCATATCTCTTTCAGTATAATAAACAAGTCCAATTGCGCCGGGACCAACATGTAAGCCTATCACCGGTCCGATGTCGCATATTTGTACGTCTATTTTAGAACCCAGCCTTTCTTTTATCATATCAACAAGCGCACTGGCTTCGCTTATACAATCTATGTGATGAACGGTGATTTCTCCAATTCCATAAGTGCTTATATCACTTACCATCTTTTCAACCATAGCTGCCACAGCATTTTTCTTAGTTCTTACCTTTGTAAATACAGCTGTCTTTGCATCCTCCACTGTTAGAATAGGAATTATCTTTAGTATACTTCCCAATAGTGCACTGGCAGTACCAATTCTGCCTCCCTTTTTAAGATACTTCAGTGTATCAGGAATAAATAAGAACCTGCTTCTTTTAATATTAGCCTCTGCCTCTGCCTTAACTTCCTGCAGACTCTTCCCTTCTTTTGCTGCTCTAGCTGCCACTATTGCAGCATAACCTAGTTGCATACTATTGGAGCGTGAATCCACTATTTCTATCTGAGCATGGGGATATTCCTCCAATACCATTTCCCTTACCATATGGGCGGAGGAGTATGTTCCACTCATTTCGGAAGATATGAAAATGCATAGAAGACTGTCACCTTTTTCAACCACTTTTACCATTTCTTCCTTCATTTCTCCCACTGAAGGCTGTGAGGAAACCGGGATTCCCTTTTTCTCCATTTTGTCATAAAAACTTTCGTTATCTATATCAATTTCCTTAAAACTTTCATCCTCAAATTTTACACTTAAGGATATCCTTCTTATATCTAATTCTTCAAGAATATTATTTGCTATATAGCTGGTACTATCTGTTAATATTTTTACTGCCATAAATTCATCTCCAAACTCAATATATTCGTTTTATTATAACACTGATGGTATTGATTTTTCTAACCTCCAAACACAAATTGCTTGATATATAATTACGTTCTATAACTTCAATATTTAATTATGTAGTTTTCATTACTATAACATCTATGTATCAATAATATCATCTTATGGTAAATATGTCAAGAATAAGGATAAAAAAAGTACCTATCCGCTTATGCGTATAAGCACTTTCCTGAAGTCTTGAGCATTTGGCTTGCAATTCTTTTCTTATGTTTGAATCAATCATTATAAATTATAATTCCAGTACAGAAAAATCTATTTCCAGGTTATCAAAAATACCTACCTTAACTTTATCTCTAAAAGTATAACTTTCTGGGGCTGCGTACTGGGAGTTATTATCAAGCCTATAAACTAAAATGGTCTTATTCATTGGATTTACAATCCAATATTCCCTCACCTTATGAATATTATACAAATTTAGTTTTTTAACATAATCCGTTGATGGATTAAAGGGAGAAACTACCTCAATGATTAAGTCCGGAGAACCAATACATCCTTTATCCGTTAACTTAGTTCTATCACAAATAACGGATATATCCGGCTGAACAACATTTCTGGAGTTTTCAAGGTCTTTGCTTTTGGTCAGTATCACATCAAAAGGGGCTGGATATACCTTACACTGACCCTTATTGGATTTAATGTAACTGTTTACTACAGTTATAAGCTCTGATATAATTTCTTGATGCAGCCTTGAAGGTGCCGGAGCCATGTCATAAATCTGTCCATCTATAAGTTCAATCCGTTGATTTTCTGGCAAACCTTTATAGTCAGCATAGGTGTATAGTTTTTGCTCTGTAGCAGTAGACATAAGCAGTTCTCTCCTTTCTATTAAAGTTTCTATTATTTTAAGTATATCATATTATTTAAATAATAAACTATAGTTTCTCATAAACTTTACATATTAAGGTACTAATCTGCTTCTGTCTCTAGGGAATAAGGTTGTCTCTCTGACATTGCTTATGCCCAGTAGCAGGGCTAAGAATCTTTCTAAGCCAATTGCAAGACCACCATGGGGAGGTACGCCATACTTAAAGACATTGACATAGCTACTGAAGTCCTCAGGGTTTAGACCTTTGCTCTTGAAGCTTTCCACCAGCATATTATAGTCATGGATTCTTTGACCTCCGGAGGTAATTTCCATCCCTTTGAATATCAAGTCAAAAGATCTGGTACCCTCTTCGCCCTTTGGCATAGTGTACATAGGCCTCTTTTTTCTGCTGTAGTTAGTGACAAATATGAAGTCTGAATTTAACACATTCTTAGCATACTGGCTTAAAAGTTTTTCCCCTTCAGGGTCTAAGTCATTGTCAGTGATAACCTTATTGAAGTTATCCCTGAGTATAGCTAGGGCCTCTTTAAATTCTATTCTTGGTATAGGTGCTGATATTTGTGAAAGTTCAGCTTTTAATAGTTCAAAGTATTGGGCCGCCTCTGTAGATAGTTTTTCCAATATATATTTAAGCAGGCCCTCTTCCATGTCCATAACATCATTTTCGTCTTCGATAAAGCCCATCTCCAAGTCCATGCTTGTGTACTGGTTTAGGTGTCTGCTGGTGTCATGCTCTTCTGCCCTGAAGAAAGTCCCTATTTCAAAAACCCTTTCATAGCCTGCAGCTACCATCATCTGTTTATAGAACTGAGGACTTTGAGACAGATAGGCATTCTTTCCAAAGTAGTTTAGTTTGAACAGTGCAGTACCACCTTCAGCCCCCTCGGCAACGATTTTAGGAGTAATAATTTCAGTAAAACCTTCCTTAGATAAAAACTCCCTGAAGCCAGTCAAAATAATATGCTGAATTTTAAATATGGCATTTTTCTTTGGATTTCTAAGACTTAATACTCTGTTATTAAGCATGGTTTCAAGGGAAACCTCCAGGTCTTCCTTGTTGATCTCCAAAGGCAGTTCTTCTTCAACCTTGTTTAACAATTTGATGCCGCTAACAACCAGTTCATATTCATGTAGCGAATTTTTCCCAGGCTGCACCACAGCCTCCAATTCAACAACAGCCTCATTTTTAATCCCACTTATATCAATACTTTTATCCACCACGCACTGTACTAAGTCACTTCTGTCTCTCAATATTAAAAATGTGACACTCTTCAGGGCTCTGATTCTATGAACCCAACCTTTAACCATTACCTTTTCATTCAGCTTTTCCTTAAGATTCTTTAACAATACTCTTTCCATTATTCTGCTCCTCCTTCATTAATTATTCATCAAAAAAAGCCTCCGCTCCCTGTTAGGAGCGAAGACTTAATCCGCGGTACCATCCTAATTCATCCTTAATAATAGATAAAAGAGGGGCATTTTTTATAAAATAAAAAACCCACTCCCGGTGTAGGAGTGAGTTTATGCTCACGGTGCCATCCTGCTTAATCTATATACTAAAGATTAACTCTATGCCCTTTAACGGTGGCTTCCGATTTATTCTACAGGAGGATGTGAAAACATAGCTATTCTTTTTTGCGGGCCGCTCGTGGGTTACCACGTGCGGTGTAGCAAAATTTATAGAATAGCTTTTTTCACGGCCTCTTCGATTGCATCTCAGTTCAAATAAACATCTCCGGGATGTCCTTCATTAATAACTTTTCTGTGAAGCTCTCACCATCCTTCACTCGCTTTGAGTACTCATATATTAACTACTCTTCCCATCATGGATTTTTATAACTATTTAGAAAGATTCTACACCCTGTTTTATTTCGTGTCAATAGGAATACATTTATTTTCTTCCAATATTGCCTTTACATCAAATCTATTTAGTACTCCCGGATCTGCAAAGGAAATTACATGAATCCAAAACTTGCTGCCACCCTGTTGTATGTTAACAGTTACGTTCTCCGGAATCTGCCCAGGTAAAAATTTTATCTCTTTAATGGCGTTATCCCCACAGTAGGCATAGTGCCATTCATTCTCAAACACTGAATCCTCAGTAGAGGAAAATCTTTTAGAGCCTCCTCCTTTTATCCACGCAATGCTGGTAAAATGGGGGTCTACTGTGTCGTCGCCTCTAAAACTAGATACCTTCCAGAAGCCAAGTCTGTTTTTAGTTACTATAGACAGGGTAATTTTACTGTCCTTTGAGCTGGTTTCTATAACCTTAAATTCTTCATCATTAGTACCAAAATCATGTTCAATAATTCTCACGTAATTAGAGTTTAAACCCGCCATGCGAAGAGCAATTGAAAAACTGTTCGCTCTTATGATAAGAGCTATTATTGCAATAAATAAAATCGCTGCAATAGCAAGTTCTCTCTTATTGATCTTTAATGCCAGCTGATCCAATTTTTTAACACCTCTTTTTAACTAATCATATACCTATAACTCTTAGTATCTCTGTACTATTTATCGATCAAGTATACTGCCTCTAAAGATAATTTAAGCGTAATGATAGGAAGTTCCTTCATCTCTCAAGGCACTGGTAGGAATAATTACTTAGTTCTGGGCAAAATCCTTCAAGGCGCCACAACTGCCGCAGCCAATAATCTGCTTTAGTCCATAACCTATTAAGAAATCTAAAATTTGCGCCGCTGATGGTGTGCCTCAGGGGGCTTGGCAAAAACAAATTTCTTCTCCCTTATAGCTAGTTTTATAAATAGGGTATGTTTTTGTAACGGATTGAAATTCTCTCATTACCCATCTCTTCGATTGCTGTCCTAACACCATCAAAAAGAAGTGACTTCGTTGGTTCTTCTAATGCAATATGGTCTGAATAAGTGTTAAGCAATTCTACATATTCAGCACCGGTCATCTTTCTGGTATTATGGTATAACTTAAAATCAATGTTAGTAAAACCATTTTGTTCTATCTTTTTTATTATGCTTGAATATATACTTTCTCTATAAGTATTTTTCATCCAAGTTACCATCTCCCCTTACTATATATTCATTCAACTGTTTCGCCATATCTTAAGCTAGCCAACTTGAGATAAAGATAGTATTTCAGTCCCTATGCCCTATATATGATATAACTTCATCGTAAATTACTGAAATATTTTTTCCTTGAGCGGCAGCATTTTCGAAATACCCTTCCTCATTCAACTGCTTACCCAAATTCACACCAATATTACAATATTCCCTCCACTTATCTAGTACTACCTCTGATCCACTATTATTTCTCTTGTACTCAAAGGCTGTCTGTAAGACAATTTGAAATGTTTCCATTTCATCATCAGCTTTAGTAATACTTATACCTTTATTTTTGATATAGCGAGATTTCTCATTAAGTTCTGTAGCTCCGGCGTAACCATCTCTGTCTGCAAACTTTATGTTTCTTATGCTATTCATTACCATAGTTCCAAAACACATAGGGCAAGGTTCCATAGTTGTATACATACAGTAGCTTCTTACCTCTGGATGCTCGTCCAACTTCAAATTTAACATGGCCGTCATCTCTGCATGTGCCATATCTGTTCCTGCTAAAGGATTTTGACTTTCACCATCAAAGATTCTGTTTCTTCCTCTTGATACTATGTTTCCTTGAGAATCAACAATAACAGCGCCGATTGGAATTGAATTTCTCCTATATGATTCCCAAGCTAAACTAAAGGCCTCTTTCCATATTTCATTTAGATCATTCCACATAATTGCCTCCTATTGTAAGTTGGCCATAAAGCCTGTATATATAAGAATAAAAACCAATATTACATAGAAAATTCTTGCACCGTTCCTTCCAAATATCTTGACAAAAAAGCAGGCTCGTCTATTATTAAAAAACCAATCCCAGTTAAAAGCTGATGCCAACAAGCACAGAGCTGCTGCACCAAATATAAATATCTTCACTAATGAATAAAATTAGAAATCTGCCATTGTGTTTTAACATTCCAGAAATTTCCGGTAATACTTTGCTTTTGTCAAAATACACAAAGCATTGACACGCTGTAATAACATCAAAATAATTACTGTCTAAGTTTGTACTCTCTGCAGCGGCAGTAAAGAAATTAATATTCATATTGTTCTCTTTGGCAAGTCTTTTAGCCTCATCAATTTCATTTTCAGAAATATCTGTACCGGTCCACTCTGCCCCATACCTATACATATCAATAGTATCGCCCCCCCATATATAAAAAGCTATAAAAAGAATACTAAAGGCTGTGTCAACATCTAGTTATTTTACTTTTTCTAATGCACAAGATACGTTTTTATATCTGTTGCAATCACATTCAACATTTTCATATAAGTTGTCCCATAACGAGAAATTCGTCATAACAAAATATGGTGAGGATTTTGTTGGATTGCTTATATTGCCACGCCCAAGTTCAACTCCCCAAACATTTGCATTGGAATCACAAATCATGTTGTGACTGCTCCATTGTGGCATATTAACAACTTCAATGTTTTCTAGGTACTCCCCTGAATTTTCAGTACAAATACCACCATTGAGAATGTCTGTAATAAGTTTGGATGTATGAGTAACCTTTTTGCTTGCCCTTTTGTATAAACCTTTTCTATTTAAATTGACTACTAGATTATTGAAAAACCTCCCATATCTATCTACTCCAAATGATGGATGCCTTCCGCGCTCACCATCAACAAGTATAGTAAACCAATTGGTTTTTTTCGTATCAATAGTATATTCCATACCATTGTTATCAAAATTCATACCAATAATTATATCTTGGCCTCTATGAATGAAACTCGTACACATAGTTAACCTAACCTCATAACCCTTTTATTTTATTATAAGTTATATTATGTCATATTAATATAAAAAAATAGATTCTTTTGTCATTTTCATTAACAATAGAATCTATACTTAAATACACAGCTTTTAGCTAATCTGTCATAGAAAGTTAAACTATAACTCTACATGACTTGCCGGATAAGCCATTTGAAATTAGTCTCAGGAATTATACTTTAACGTAAATTCATAAGTCTCTGCAGGCTTTAATACATATGATTCCATCGTAAAAGCTACATCTTTTATAAATGGTACAACGTACCAACTATCATCTTGAAACTTTTCGATTCTATAGTAACCACTGAATGAAATATTAGAAGAATCTTGATTTCTAATGGTTACTTTTATCTCATTAACTGATGTACTGTATTCTTCATTTTCAGTGCTCATCTTAACTTTAATTTCTTGATCACTAATTGAATATAGTGAAGCTTAACTAGCTGGTCGGTTGTATAAAATCTGTACCCTGTAAAGTCGTCTACAACTTCTGGTTTAAGCAGCCCTACCTCATCATAATATCGAAGAGTTTTTATTGTTGTCTTGCTCAGCTTTGAAAATTGGCCAATGCGATACGTTAGACTCACTTCCTTGTGTCTTATTCTATATCCTCCAGTAACGGGAGAGTAAAGAGGTAATCTAAAGTTTAGTACCACTTTATGATAAGACTTGTCCATTTTTAGATTTGATTAACCACATCTTCTAACTTTGTATTTTCATTCAAATATGGATTGTATAACATATATGCATGGTTCTCTGTAACATATTCATCTTTAATCAAACCAATATTATCATATATCTTCCTATATATAACATTGTTTCTTATATAGCCCCCAAAGAGTCCCGGAGTTATTGAGTGTTCCTTTTCATATACTTCATATCTATAAACAGAAGGTTCTGAGCACCTCCACTCTCCAGCAAGTTCTTTATCTGTCAGATAAACTATGAGCTGAAATTCTTTCTCTGTGTTATTTTTTATTTGTAAGTCTAAGGAATTGTAAGAGCAAGTGGCTCCGGTGCCAAAGGGCTGTTTTCTGTTTACATCAGGAAATACATCATGACTGTGCCTATGTCTTTCTATTACTGTCAGTTCTGTGTGCAAAGTCATCCAGTATATCAGGTTTGAAAGTTGGCAGAGACCACCTCCCACTCCGGCCTTCAAAGTTCCGTCTGCACACAAAACCAAAGCCGTCTAAATAGCCCTTTTTGTAGGAGGTCTTGCCAATGAGCTTCCAATAGGAAAATGTCTCCCCGGGTTTTATTACTATGTGATTGAGGTTTTTAACAGCAAGCCTGAGGTTTGTGACTTTATTGTACTGGAGCCGCATGTCCACGTCTTTAAGCTTTCTTATCAATGGTGTACTGTGTGTAAAGATAACATATGGATATTTTTCTTCAACTAGGTTCTTTGAATATTTAATCCCACTGAAGTACCACTGTCTGTACCTTTTACCTGAATAATACATTTTCCCCAAAAACAATCTGATTTTTGACCTCTTTATTGGCTTTTTGTCAATATAACCCATGTTTACCATCTCCCTTATTAATTAGCATGGTTTTACCGGTTCATACCTTAATGATACTAACTATTTTTATATTTAGCTTACCGATTAGGTCCTTTCCAGGAGAGTAATTTTACTGCCATAATAATCCTATAAATCTATTATAAGGTTATTCTTCATCGTATTCAAAAAGTATTGGAAACTTTCTGTCTGTAATCCCGTCTCCTTATAGTCTATACCTTGAATATAATAGCCGTTCCATGTTACAATAAATGTAAATTAACTATAAAGGAGGATGTCCATAAATACCCTGAATAAATCCTCCTGTTTCCGTGATATAGAAGAAGTGTTGATAGGTGATGGGCAGACAAGCTATGACAGCAGCAATCTGAAGGTTTTATATGAAAGAGATCTGACCTACAGCTGGTCCAGCGTACCCTTGAGGGTGGGAAATAGACCGGAGAAAGGTGAAGATAATTATGCCCCCAAGGAGGGAAGTAAAATGATTGAGATAAAAGGTAAATATAATACCGCAAAGGTTTATACTGATAATTTGGAACCTGAAGTTATTTCTCAGGTGATTGAGTTGTGTAATCAGGAGTTTTGCAAGGGCAGCAAGATAGCCATTATGCCGGACACCCATGCCGGTAAGGGCTGTGTTATAGGTTTTACCGCAGATTTAGGAGATATGGTTATACCCAACATTGTTGGTGTGGACATCGGCTGTGGAATGCTCACGGTGGAATTGGGTAAGCTGGAGTTAGATTTAGAGGAACTGGACAATGTTATCCGCAAGTGGGTTCCTTCCGGTATGGAGGTTCATCCGGGTAGGATAATTAGATTTCCAAAGCTGCAGGACCTTCACTGCTATAGGGACTTAAAGGAAACCAAAAGAATTGAGAGGAGCATAGGAACCTTAGGCGGGGGCAATCACTTTATAGAAACAGATAAGGATGATGAAGGAAATATCTATCTGGTTATCCATTCCGGCAGCAGAAACTTGGGAAAACAGGTTGCTGAAATCTACCAAAACCTGGCCATAGATCTCTGCTCCGGAAAGGAAGATTACTATATTCAGAGAGAAAATATAATTTCTGAATACAAAAAAGAAGGAAAACGCAATCTTATAGAGAAAGCTTTAAAGGAACTAAAACAAAAATATGATAACCTATTGCCAAGCTATCCAAAGGACTTATGCTTTTTAACTGGAGTTTATAGAGAACGCTATCTTCATGACATGAATATCTGTCAAGAGTATGCAGTATTAAATAGAGAGACCATGGCCGGCATTATTTTGTCAAAGTTGTTGGGTAAAGAATTGTCAGACTTCAAATACTTTCATACAATTCACAACTATATAAACTTCAAAGATAACATAATCAGAAAGGGAAGTATTTCAGCCTATGAAGGAGAAATGGTCCTAATTCCTATCAACATGAGAGACGGAAGCATTCTTGCAGTAGGAAAGGGTAATGCTGATTGGAATTACTCCGCACCCCACGGTGCAGGAAGACTTATGAGCAGAAGCAAGGCCAAGGAAAGCTTAACCCTGGAAGAATACCAAAAGTCTATGGAGGGTATCTTTACAACCTCTGTCAACTACTCAACCCTTGATGAGGCCCCAATGGCCTATAAGCCTATGGAGGAAATTATCAATAATATTGGAGATACCGTTGAAATTCTTAAGATTATAAAGCCTATATACAATTTTAAGGCTGGTGTATGAGATGTTCAGGTCAGTTTGAATATTGAATCGGTATGTTCTTTCCATTGACAGCATAAAGAAAAATTTATTATTGACAGCATATAATAATATTGATATCATATAGCAAATGGAATATTCTTCATAAAAGCTTTGAAGAGGAAGAGCAGTTACAGACCTGAAGTAAAGAGAGGGAATGGCGGTGGAAATTTCCCATGACGGATGTAATGAAGGTAGCCTCGGAGCAGTAAACCGAAACCTAAAAGGAAGTAGGCTTTAACGGAATTCCTACCGTTAAAAAGGAACTAGTATCGGCGACAATTGCCCGTACTATATTGAGAGTGTACAGTTGTACAAAATTAGGTGGTACCGCGGAGTTCATCCTTCGTCCTTTTTATTAGGACGAAGGATTTTTTATTTTCCCAAAGGCGCGCTGGAGCAAATAAATTGGTATCCTGCCAGCATGAAAACCCGCTATATAACCTGGGTTGAAAACTTAAAATGGGATTGGTGCATATCAAGGCAGAGATATTTCGGAAACCGCTGTATTTGATACCTGGGCTGCCTCGTCCTTGACTCCCTTGATAAATTCCGGTTGGGGATCTGAAGCTGATAAGACCAATGAACTTCTTCCTATGGGCATGAGAACACAAGCCCATGAGATAATAAGAACTTGGGCCTTCTATACAATAGTTAGAAGCCTATTCCATACCGGGAAGCTTCCTTGGAAGGATATAATGATCTGCGGCTTCGTATTAGCTAAAAAAGGTGAGAAAATCAGTAAATCCAAAAACAATTCTGTATCCTCCCCAAAGGAATTAATTGAAAAATACTCCGCAGATGCTCTGCGATATTGGTCCGCCGGAGCAAGGCTAGGCACAGACACCATGTTCTCTGAAGATGAACTGAAAGCTTCTAACAGATTTTTAACTAAACTGTGGAACGCGGCAAAATTTTGTATTATACAGCCGGAAGACTATAAGGATAATAAGCCTGAGGAGTTACTACCCATAGACCAATGGATATTAGAAAAGCTTAACAAGGTAGAAAAGCTGGCCATTAAGAGTTTAAATCAATATGAGATAGGCTTGGCTAAACATGATATAGACGAATTTTTCTGGAGTGACTTCTGTGATAATTATCTTGAAATAGTAAAGGACAGACTATACAAGCCGGAAGTTCATGGAGAAGGGGAAAGATTGTCCGGACAATATACTTTATATACCGTACTCTTAGAACTTCTGAAGCTTTATGCAATATATGTACCTCATATAACCGAGGAAATCTATCAGTCATTTTTTAAGGACTTTGAAAAAACCACTTCAGTTCATATGATGCAGTGGAACATGCACCACGAGACTCAGATGATAATATATTATCCTTTGGAGAAAACATCAAAGCTCTGATTGCTGAAGTAAGAAAGTATAAATCGGAAAGAAACCTTTCCCTAAAGGATCCTATGGCCAGTATAGAAATTAATATTCCTAAAGAACAACATCACTATCTGCAAAAGACCCTTAAGGATATAAAAGCCTGCACCTGGGCAGAAGAAATCATAATCAAGTAATGGCAAGGGGACGTTATGTTTGCACCAAAAGGTGGCAAACAAAACGTCCCGCTGCCATTATAATAATTTCTTTATGTCCTCTTCCATATCAAAAGGTTCAGAAGTAGGTTCAAATCTCTTTACAACTTTACCCTCTCTATCAATCAGGAACTTAGTAAAATTCCACTTTATTGAGTCTCCCACTAAATTTTCAGGATATTTTTCGCTAAGTACATTATAAAGTATCTTACCCATTGGAGTACTCTTATCGAAACCTTTAAAGGGGGCTTCTACAGTAAGATACTTAAATAAGGGATGAGCCTCTGCTCCTTTTACATCAACTTTCTCAAAAACCTGGAAGTCTACGCCGTAGTTTATTTGGCAGAAGGTCTTTACTTCACTGTTGCTGCCCGGTTCCTGCTCACCAAATTGATTACAAGGAAAAGCTAATATCTCTAACCCCTGATCCTTGTACTTTTCGTAAAGCTTCTGAAGATCTGCATACTGTGGTGTAAACCCACATTTACTAGCAGTATTAGCAATTATTAAAACCTTTCCTTTGAAGTTCTCTAAAGAAACCTCCTGTCCCTCAATTGTCTTTGCTGAAAAATCATATATACTCATTTGAAACCCCTTCCCTTCATCCATCAATTTATTTTATATTCTTTATGGTCATTTTTATTAGTAATAATTTTCTGTTCAATAATATTATATCGCACTTTCAATTGTTTGCAATATAATTTTATAAAATTATTGCTAAAAAATTAACTGAAACCTTAGAAACTTAATTTCTGAAATATTTAGAAGGTAACTCCGTAAGTGGAACTTTACCAAGTTCTTAAAAGACAATAATAAGCAGCCTAGATCAGGCTGCTTATTTACTTATATCCTAAAATCTTTCTTTCTATATACAATATAAGAAGCTGCTATACACAGAAGGATTATTGTCAAAGCTAATGCAATATTGGTCCCCTCCATGCCCTTCCTTACAAGGTCCGAAGGCATAGCATAGTGAAAAGGCGAAAAATACTTTAGGAAGCTAAGCTCCTCAATCATATCAGCAAAAACCCCCAGCAGATAAGTTACAAAGAAAGTTCCTGTAGCTATAGGCATTGCAAATCTTAAGTGTGGAACAAAAACAGATATTATAAAACCAACTGCCATAAATACCATTCCTACTAAAAAGAACCCTGAAAACAAGGTTTTTATATCCAGAAACATGTCAACTGTCTGAAGATCCGCCGGTTTAACCGTAAGAGATACTAAAATTGCAACTATGGCTATAATCATTATAAACAAATAAAATAACACCAAGGAGGACAAAAGCTTCATTGTAACTATTTTAGTTCTGGTAACCGGCTGAGCATAGAGAAATTCTATAGTGCCCTCACTTTCTTCTTTTATAAGGGCCTTAGCACCAAGCAGAGCGGCATATACGGTCCCAGCCATCATTATATATTGAAATACATAGGCAAAGTATTCATTTAACTTAGAGAAATTTGGAGCATCCTTTAACCCGAAGGCTTCCTTTAGGGCCTCAGGCATTGCCCCCAGTTTTGTATCCACCAGCTCTTGCATTCCGCTATCCTTCATGGAAGGAAACATGGACATAAATAGCAGGATTAATAGTGTACAAATCATGCTCCATATAAATAAAGATTTTAAGCCTTTTTTTACTTCCATCTTAAATATATTCATTTAATTATCCTCCTCATAGTAACTCATGAAAACCTCAGACAACTTCTTTTCCTCTATAGTCAAATCATCAAGCTTATATTTGCTTATTACAGAGAGAATTTCATTTATATCTCCGGCATAGTTAAAGGAAATGCTATTCTTATCCCGTACTAACTTTTCAGCACCTGCAGCCTTTAACTGTTCACTTATATCCTCTTTAACTCTCAAGTTTATACATTTAATCTTTTTGTGCGAAAAATCTGAAATGCTTCTTACTTCTATTATTTTACCTTCTTTAATAATTGCCACTCTATCACAGAACTCTTCTACCTCCGTAAGATTATGACTTGATAGAAAAATTGTTGTTCCTTTTTCTTTAAGTTTAAGCAAAATACTAAAAAGCTTTTGCTGAATTAACGGATCTAAACCATTAGTGGGTTCGTCTAAAATCAATAACTGCGGTTTATGAAGAAGCGCCTGAACAATGGCAACCTTCTTTTTGTTTCCCAAGGATAACTGAGCAATATTTTTTGTGAGCTCTACCTCGAAGATTTTGCATAGGTCTTCCACATATCCATTATCTGCATTCTTCCTGAAGGACTTTGCATAATTGATCAACTCCTGTACCGTCATGTTATCATAGTATCTTACTTCACTAGGTACATAACCCACATTCTCCTTAATCTTTTCTACTTCTGTTACACAATCCATCCCTAAAATCCTGGCCTCTCCGGATGTTGGAAAAATAAAATTTAAAAGCAGCTTGATGGTTGTAGACTTTCCAGCTCCGTTTGGTCCAATAAAACCAAATATTTCACCCTTATTTACTGTTAAATTAACATCATTTATACCACGGTTTTTTCCATAGGACTTTGTTAAACCCTTTATCTCAATAATACTCATTTCTCCTCCCCCTTTATCTTTTTATTTTGCTTATATGCTGCCAATTTATCATTTAACTGTTCCCCTGTCCCCTTGTAATAAGCATACAGAGAAAAGCTCATCATCAAGTATATTGCGGTATATACCCCTGTAAAAATCACTACACTTTCAGCCTTTGAAATATCTACCCACTTAAGGATATTAGAAGATATAAATGATGCTATATAGCACAACAAGTAATGAATTAGTATTTTATACTTAGTTTTAAGTGATGTCAGTATATACTCACCAAATATGAGAAAATGTATGAGTACTAGAACCATAGTAATCACAACAAATTGCCATATCAACACAAAATCCATAGTGGTTTGTCCCGTAAATAAGCCGTAAACTGTATATAAAAGAATTGATGCAGTAAAGATTAGTCCCCATACCAGTTTAAATTGAACCACTAACTCCATGAATCTTTTCATAACACCCCTCCTATAAGCCAAGAATTTCTTTTAGTACCGGTACATACTGCCTGGATACTACTAACTTCTCATCATTTTCTAAGAGCACATCCAATCTGCCGTTAAACCTTGGTGATAGTTTTTTAATTCTGGAGATATTGATTATGGTAGATTTACTAGCCCTAAAGAAATCTTGTTTTCCTAATTTCTCTTCCAACTCATATAGTCTTAAGTGAGTCTCTAACACCTGTGTCTCTGTATATATAAAGGTTTTCTTGTCTACACTCTCAAAATAAAAAATATCCTGAGGGTCTATAAGATGGGTAACCCCATTTAATACGCCCATAATCTTTTCCTCCGGGGCCTTGAGAATAGAAACTAACTTTTTAATCTCTTCATCGATTTTCGAACATTTTATTATAACTTCTGTTTCCTCATAATTATGTGATTCATCTATAATAACATTCACCTCAACACCTCCCTATAGGCAATGCTCTATAATATAAATATATCAATAATACTTTCTAAGTAAATACCCCTTCTACCAAGTTGCATTTTCTGAATACTAAGTTGCATTAGGAAATACTTTCACTTGCCATTTATATAGACTATATTATAAAGTGATCTCAATCAGTATATAGTAGGCAAAAAATTCACCAACAGAATAGGAAGAATTTCATTATGGGTAAATGATCAACCAACAGAATAGGAAGAATTCCATTATGGGTAAATGATCAAGAAGAAGCAAAAAACCGTCAACGGCAAAAGTCCGCTAACGGTAATAAATTCTCCATTCTTTAATTTAAACAAACTTCACATCTTCACCAAAAATAGCAACCTGCTGTCTCCAGGTCTTAAATTCCCTGCCATCCCATTTTAGGTCTGTTTCAACATATCCAATGGCATCGGCGTTATATCTTCCGGCAATCTTTTGTACTGCTCTCAGTTCATAGACTCCATCTCTTTCAAAGTCTATAGGATATAAGCCGCTTATAGGATTGACAAAGCCCTCTATAGGTTCCTTTAGCCTTCCATTTTTATCATAGATCTCCCACAGGTATTCCTCTCCTTTGTACTGAATGTCTATGGTATACATTGTATCAGTTCTCTCACTTATTACTTCAACCTTATAGTTATCCCTGTAATTAACCTGGTATTTATAATCCTCATTAAAGGTTTCAAAGTCAAATAATAACTTGGGCTTGTTATCTATAAATGAATAAATATAGCTGTACAGCATAGCCCCGCTTCCCCCTGAGTCTATATATACAACGATATCATCCACCCGATCTCCGGTGAAATCTCCTGGAAAAATCGTAGGGTTATATCCGGACCCTTCCTTTATAGGAACCCTTATATATTCCCTAGTAAAGCCATCCTGAACCACCAGATTGATATTGGTTACAAAGGGACTTTGCATCTCATAGGGCTTATCTCCCATAAGAAAAATATTATCTATATATCCATCTCCATTTATATCGCCCTGTTTGAAGTCTAAAATATGTGCACTATACCCATTAAAATAAATCATCTGTCTTGGACAAAAAAATTTATACATACTAAACTCCTTAATATTTTTCACAGTTCTATTATATGAAGTTTAGATATTGGTTGATATGTATTTTTTATCTATTTGATAACCTCTTTTGATACTTTCCCACCATTCCTTTGACCAGCCTTCTAGGCAGTATAACCAGTAACTTATTTGCTAATCCGGGTACTACTACTGATTTTTTCTTCATCAGGGCCTTATAGGCGGCTTTAGCTACAAGTTTCGGTTCCATTGCTGCACAATTATCACGTCTCCCAGCCCGCTTGGCAAAGTTTGTTTTTGTTGCTCCGGGGCACAGAGCCGTAACTGATACATTAAAGGGCCTAAGCTCTTCTGCAATTGCTTCGGAAAAAGATAGGACATAGGCCTTTGTGGCATAGTAAACCGCCGTATATGGACCTGGGTGATAGGAACCGGTAGAGGCCACATTTAGTATCCTTCCCTCTTTTCTTTTGGCCATCTCTCTTCCAAAAAGCTTTGTAAGTTCTGTCAATGCACTTATATTAACCTGTAACATGTCTGTATCCTTTTGCTGCTCTTCTTCGTGAAATAATCCTACATAACCAAAGCCTGCATTATTTACAAGAATATCCACTTCTAAATTCAATTCCTTAACTCTGTCATAGACTTTTGCAGCAGCTCCACCTTCCGATAAGTCCATTCCAATTACATAAACCCTTATGTTATGCTCTTTGCTTAATTCCACTGCAAGCTCCTGAAGCACATCCACTCTTCTGGCCACCAACACAAGATCATGTTGACTCTGTGCAAAAACCTTTGCCAGCTCACAGCCAATTCCGCTGGAGGCTCCGGTTATTAGTGTTACCTGATTTTTTCCCATAATAGCATCCCCTAATAATTAATTGCTATATCTAATTATACACTAAATTAGCTAAAGCTTTATTCAATTACAAAAGATAAACCATTGAAAGAGTAGGTGAAACCAGGGTAAGATTTAAACAGGGAATCCATAGGACACATTGAAGACATGGAATTTGCTCCATTACTTGTATATGTTAAACCGGTAACCAACCCCCCATATAGTCTCAATAAACCTTGGCTCCGAAGGATTTTCCTCTACCTTCTCCCTAAGCTTTCTTATATGAACGGTAACGGTGGCCACGTCACCTTGAGAGTCCATGCCCCAGATCCTCTCAAAAATTTCTTCCTTGGTAAACACCCTGTTGGGATTTGATGCTAAAAACAAAAGTAAATCGAATTCCTTGGTAGTCAGTATTACTTCCTTATTATTTACATAAACTCTTCTGGAGGTTTCATCTATAGTTAGGCCTCTTATCTCCATGACTCCCTTTTTCACGTCCTTGCCTCCTACCAGTCTTTCATATCTGGAAATATGGGCTTTGACCCTGGCTAACAGCTCACTGGGACTAAAGGGCTTTGTCACGTAGTCATCAGCTCCCAGACCCAGCGCTCTGATTTTATCTATATCTTCATTTTTTGCAGAAACCATGAGAATTGGAGTATTTTTATTATTTCTGATTTGGCGGCATATTTCAAAGCCATCAATGCCGGGGAGCATAATGTCTATAATTACAAGATTAAAGTCTTCCTCTAGGACCCTTTGAAGCCCTTTGTCTCCCCTTTGTTGTATTTCTACCTCAAAGCCGTTTATCTCAAGATAGTCCCTCTCCAGCTCTGCTATACTTATATCATCTTCTATAATAAGAATCTTCTTCATACCGTTTCACCACTTTTCGATTTTTTTAAGGTAAAGTAAACACTTGTTCCTTCACCTTCAACGCTCTCTGCCCACATCCTACCGCCATGCTCCTCTATGATCATTTTTGCTATGGATAGGCCTAAACCACTTCCTCCGGTGGCGGAATTTCTTGAGAGATCTGCCCTGTAAAATCTATCAAAAATGTATGGCAGCGCCTCCTTCTCTATGCCCTGTCCGTTGTCAGCAAAAGCTATTATAACCTCATCCTCTTCTTCTTGCAGAGAAACCTGTATTTTGCCATTGGCCTTATCCATATACTTCACGGCGTTTTCAACTATATTGATTATAACTCTCTTTAGCTGCTGAACATCAACCCTTACTATTATATCCTTATAGTCTGACCCGTTAAAGCTTATAGTCATCCCTCTCTTCTCCAAATCAAACTGGAGCTCTTCCATGCAATCGATCAAATACTTAACTATATTAATATCATTGAAATTGAATTCCAGCTTACTCAAATCCAGCTTGGAATACAGGAATAACTCATCTATTAATTTATCCGCAGCCACTGCCTTCTTATATATGGTATTTATATACTTATTCATTTTCTCCGGGGTGTCTGCAACCCCATCCCTTATGCCTTCCACGTAACCCTTTATAGACGTAATGGGAGTTCTCAGGTCATGTGAAATGTTTGATATAAGCTCTTTTCTGTTATTTTCGTATTGCTGCTGCAGCTCCAGGGAACTTTTCAGTCTTACTCTCATGTCATTAAAAGCTATGCCTAGCTCACCAATCTCATCATCTGAATCTATATCTACATTAAAATCCAGATCCCCATCTTTAATTTTATTGGCAGATTCCTTTAACTTATTTAATGGATTTACTATGCGCTTTGCTACAATGTAAGTAAGAAAGCCATTTGTCAAAATCAGTACTATAATAATAGTTACGGCAACTGTAACACTGAGCCTTTTAAATATTTTTATCAATGGCTGTATATCCGTTAAGAGAAATACACTGCCTTCACTTCTATCACTAAAATAAAAGTCCTGCTGACTTAATATTAACTTTATTTTTGCTCCCTTAAACCTAAAGGGAATATCTTCTTTATATTCTCCAAAGTCAGGCAAAATACTTTCCATCTCCATTCCTTCATACTTTGGAGTAACATACACTACATCATCATTTTTGCGTACAATAATTCCGGAGTTTAACTTTTTCAGTTCTCCCTCCAGTTCTTTTATATAGCTTTCGTTAAATAGTTTTTCAGGTGTCTTTAGGGATATTTCCTTGATCTTTATAAAGAGCTCCTCCCTCTCCTCCAGCGCATCCCTGATAGGAGCATAGGAAATTTCATTTTCACCCTTTTGCATATCACTGAAATAATATAAAATTGAAAAATGTGCTATTAAGACCGTAGTAACTATGGGAATAATTAACATTGCTATATAGGACAATACTAATCTAAGTTTTATTGACATGATACACTCCACTCATCCTATTCGTACCTTAATGCTTCTATAGGGTCCAACTTTGCTGCCTTCCTGGCAGGATATATACCAAAGAAAATACCTACTGCAGAGGAGAATAATATAGCTCCTGCCACAGCGCCTAGGGATAATACCGGAGTTATATCTACAAAGCTTCCTATTATCTCTGCACCTATTATCCCTGTAATCATTCCGATTATTCCACCAATCAAGGAAATTATAACCGATTCCACCAGAAACTGAGTTAATATTCTTGCAGTTGTAGCTCCTATAGCCTTTCTAATTCCAATTTCTCTTGTTCTTTCAGTAACAGAAACAAGCATTATATTCATTACACCAATTCCGCCTACTAATAGGGATATTGCCGCTACTGCTCCTATAAAAGAAGTAAAGATAGTAAGTACACTATTTATCTGATCAAGGATTTGCAATGCACTCTCTGCTGAATATATATCTTGTCCTCTGTTGTTGTGTCTTGCCTCAAGTATATTTAACGCTCCAATTCCTGCAGTCTCGCTATTTTCCTTGGTATCTGCCATCACAGTTATAGAACTGATCCTAATTTCATCAGATACTATACTTTCAAGAAAGGTTATGGGCAGCTTTATCCTTATGGGCATGTTACTGTTTCCTCTACGTCCAAAAGGATTGTAAAAGCCTTTCTCTACTCCAATTATTGTGACCTTTTTTCTTATAGATCCTTGCCCAATCTGCATGCTTTGGCCCACAACATCCGTGTATCCAAATAAATCCTCTGCAGAATTCTCATCTATTATTACTACCGGTGATCCTTCTTCATATTCTCTTTCATTGAAGAATCTTCCATACACCATCTCAGTATTGTTTACATACACTAAATCCGCTGAGCCGCCGATCATAGAAACCCTCTTACTTATTTCATTAGCTACAGCAATCCCGGAGGCTGAAACACTGGGACTTACATATAAAACTGTAGGAACCTTCTCCTTAATCTGCTTAATATCCTGCAGGGTTATGAACTCTGTGGATTGAGCCTTTGCATTATCTACCCTTATATTGACAGAAGCCGCTCCTAACTTTTGAAACTCTCCGGTTATGGCGTCTTGTCCTCCATTCCCTAATGAGACAATGGTTATAACAGAACTAATACCTATTATAATACCAAGCATCGTTAGGAAGGCTCTCATCTTATTCGCCCTTATACTGTTAAGAGCCATTTTTATGCTTTCAAAAATGTTCATTCTTTTCCTCCCTATAGAATTATTCTGTCTTCCACCAAGGTATCAGAAACTATTTCTCCGTCTCTGAAACGTACTATTCTTTTACAATGCTGAGCTATATCATTTTCATGGGTAACCATAATTACCGTAGCTCCTTCATTATTCAAGTTCTGAAATATACGCATTATTTCTACTGAGGATTTTGTATCCAAGTTTCCTGTGGGCTCATCTGCCATTATCACTGCCGGTGAGTTGACAATTGCCCGGGCAATAGCTGCCCTCTGCTTCTGGCCTCCGGAAATTTCATTAGGAAGATGCTTTACTCTGTCCTTAAGTCCTACTTTTGCAAGAGCGGCCAGGGCTCTTTCTCTTCTCTCCTTGGCCGGTAACCCTGCATAAAGCATGGGAAGCTCAACATTCTCCAGCAAAGTCATTCTTGGTATGAGGTTAAATGCCTGGAACACAAAGCCTATCTCTTTATTTCTTATATGTGCAAGTTCATCGTCTTGAAGACTGGAAACATCTTTTCCATTTAAAATGTACTTACCCTCGTTCATCTTATCCAGACAGCCTAAGATGTTCATAAAGGTGGACTTACCGGACCCGGATGGTCCCATTATGGCTGTAAACTCACCCTTTTCAATTTTTAGACTCACCTTTTTTAGTGCAGTAAACTCCAAGTCTCCTGTAGTATAGATTTTTACAACGTTTTTAACCTCCAGCACTTATTCCACCTCCACAGATTCCTTGGCCCTTGTGCCATCCTTTACTGCAGTGGAAGGGTTAAGCACCACCTTGTCACCTTGCTTAATTCCCTCAGTTATACCCACTTCCATATCGGATTGAATATTTGTTTTAATTTCTCTCTCTCTTACTACCCCATCTTCTATAACATAAACGTAGTTCTTATTTCCCTTGGCTACTTTTATACTCTCCGCCGGAACCTTTAATGTGCTGTCTACCTCTCCGATAAGTATATCTACATCCACATCGAAATTAATTTTTAGATCTTCTGCCTTATCTAAAATATCAATTTCCGCCCCAAGGCTTGTCTCACCACCTGCAGCAGAAACTGACTTGCTGGCAGCAGGCTCTATAAAGGACACCTTCCCACTATAAGTATGGCTTCCGCTTTTTATGATAACATCTTGTCCAACTTTTACCCTATTTGCATCATACTTACCCAGGGATATTACAGCTTTCAAATTACCGGTATCCTGAACTGTTACAGCAATCTGTGCAGCGCTTCCCATCTGACCTTCCACTACATTTAAAGCTGTAACCACTCCATCATTTTCCGCCACTATACTCGAAACATTTTGCTCCAGCTTCTTCTTTGCTGAATCTAAATTTATCTGGGCCAGACTTACTGCATTATCCGCTTGCTTCAACTTTTCATAGGAGATTGGTGAAAGTGCCTCTCTCTTAGCTTTTAAGCTGCTAAGTGTTGCAATATCCTTGGGGTCTGTATTTTTTATCTGACTATCCAGCTCTGAAATTTTATCATTGATACTCTTATTCTGATTGTACAAATCGTTTCTCTGAAGTACAGCATTATCATACTGTAACTGGGCCTGTTTAACCGCTGTGTCCAGATCCTGACTCTCGTATTCTATCAGTACATCCCCCTTCTTTACTGCTTCGCCAAGCTTCACATTTACTTTCTTTACCTTAGCCTGAGTTCCAAAGTAATCCTTTGAATTCTTAGACTCTATGGTAGCAGTGGTAGATAAATATGCTTTAATATCTCCTACCTCAGCTACAGCAGTCCTTACTAATACTATATTTCTGTCTCTTCTCCTACTTCTGAGAACAAATAGTCCACCAACTATTACAACAATAACCAACCCATAAATAATGCTTTTCCTTTTCATTATGTTACCTCCAAAAATCGTTATGTTTTAATTGTAAACTACCATTCTAAAATGGCAATAAAGTATTTCTTAAATTTTTATAAAGTCAGATATAAAAGAAAGTGTGCAGCACTTTCTTTTATTGAGTAATGAATAATAAGTGATTAATGATTAATGTCCGTGTTCTCCGTGAATTCCGTGTTTTAATTTTTATTCTCCGCCAAGCACCTTCTTTAACTTAGCCAAGTAGAATGCCGCCAAAACCGGCGCTGCTCCTATGAAAATCAAGTAGTACCTGAATATATTCGCTTTTTTGAACATATTCAGTAAAATAAGTAAAACAATAGCACTGAGGACTCTTCCTGAGTTTAATACCAAATCCTTATTTATCATATATTCAATCCTCATATCCTCATCATGAGCTCTGTTTATTACATTAAAGGTTGAAGAAGAAAGCTGTATAAGAAAGAAGGGTAAAAAGAAAGCATCCATTACAGTGTATAAGAATATGGTGCTGTAATTTACATTGATAATCACTCCCCAAATGGCAACAAAGGAGGCTATTGCTCCAAGATATACTGAGGCTCTTCTTCTAGGGGGCTTCACAATCTTCTGAACCAATACATAAGCCCCCGAAGATATTAAGGCAGCCAGCAGGGTTAGCTTTCCCAAGGTCAATTCACTGCCGGTAGTCTGAATGATTAAAATATTTATTGTAAATCCAATTATTACATCCCTAAACCCCCATAAGAATGTAGCCTTTCTTATGCTCTGCCATTCCTCACAATTTTTACCTATAGCTTTTGATAAGTTCAGCTTTGTTCCATAGTTTTGGCATCTAAGCAGAAGGCTGATTCCCAGCAGTATAACAAACAAGGTTAAAGTTATAATAAATACCACCCTATATCCGGTAACACCCTTCATACTGCTTATTATAAAACCTGAGGTTATGGGCGCTATAGCACCTGCTATACCGGAACAGCTTCCGTTATAGCCGTTATAAGTATCTCTGTTGTTTGTAGATGTAAAATCAAAGCTCAAGGTATTATAAGCTAACCAATAAAAGCCGGAAGCTATTCCAAAAAGTATTCCTAAAGGATAGGCATAATAAATACAGCAATCTCCGATAAGCAATATCAGCCCAAAGAAAATACCAAATAGCATAAGTCCTATTCTCAGGGACCATATACCGTTCTTTTTCTTAGATAACCACCCAGCAGCAACAAAAGCTAAGGGAGTTACTAAATAATGCATTAAATTATAAAGGACTATCAGCATAAAGCTATTAGATTGTCTCCAGAAAAATACATTGACGAATATTCCCGACAGGCCCATGGCCAGGGTAAAAAGTGTACTTACTACAATTAGTATCTTCGCTTCTTTGCTCATAGTTCCCTCCTCCAAAGCCATATTATCAACTATCATGTCTCTTTATTATTTGCAGTGGATTTATACATATATTCAGAATTGATATTAGAAAAACTTGACAATTAAAAGTCAAATTACTAATATTTATAATAAAATTAACTTTTTGTATGAGAGGAAGATGCACATGTCTACGATAGTACCTACCAGAGAGCAAGCCTTTGAGCTTTTAAAAGAATTTAATAAGAGTGACAGCCTAATTAAGCACGCCTTGTCTGTAGAAGCAGTAATGCGCCACTTTGCAAGGCTTTATAATGAAGATGAGGAAAAGTGGGGTATAATTGGTTTAGTTCACGATATAGACTATGAAATGTATCCTGAACAGCACTGTGTAAAGGCCCGGGAAATATTAGAGCAGGCTAATTGGCCGGAAGAGTATATACGGGCGGTTCAAAGTCATGGCTACGGAATTTGCATTGATGTAGAGCCGGTAACCAATTTAGAAAAGGTTCTTTTCACTATTGATGAGTTAACAGGCCTTATAGCTGCTACCTGCTTTTTAAGGCCGAGCAAGAGCATCTTGGACCTTGAGGTTAAATCTGTAAAGAAGAAATGGAAACAAAAGAGCTTTGCTGCCGGGGTTAACAGAGAAGTGATTGAGCAAGGCGCTGAACGCTTGGGTATGGAGCTTGATAAGGTTATTGATGAGACCATTAAGGGAATGCAAAAGTGTGCTGAGAAATTGGACTTAAAGGGAATCTATAATTGAATTATATAATTATGAAGGCTTCCGGGTTAAACTGTCCCTGAAGCCTTTATATATCAAGAAATTAATTCAATTAAAGTTTGTCATCTTATAGGGAATAACTAAGTGTATTTCTTAAATACTGGAACCTTCAACTATAGTCTGCTTTTCATAATTCCTATATTTTGATCTTTTATACATCAAATATGTGATTACTGCAGTTAATAGTCCACCTATTATGAGGTACCCAACAATAAATGATTCGGTATAGTATATTATTACTGGAACAACCATCGTACCTAAAAAATTGTAGGTTATTTGAAATGTAATGGCGGACCATATGGATCTTGTCCATATGTACACAAGTGACAATAAAACACCCATTATAAATGTATATATTTCTTGTAGTATATTTCCATGAAATAAGGCAAATATCAATGAAGAAATTATTATAGAGGCTGCGGTATTAATCCTATTTCGTAGCTCATTTAATATTATTCCTCTGAAGAATATTTCTTCAAATATAGGAATAAGTATACCAGTCAGGAGAATACCAACAACATTATCCATTGATGTTATAAGTGTTTCACTGACCTGCTGATAGCTTGGAAATATGTTAATGACAAGGTTTATTAAACTTACAGAGAAAAAGTTAGCTGTAGAGTATTCCTTTGAATAGCTGCATTTATTTCATTGCTATCACCCAGATACTTGATTCCAAGATATATCCCCATTAGGGCACCTGCAAAAATACTGCTTCCAAGATATAAAATAAATACCTTAACACACTCCACACCGTTGAAAAAAACTTTTTCATAAAGCGCCTCCATATAAACCTTTATTGCAATTGTATCCCCTCTTCTACAAGTTCCATTATGGTGATAGCATTAAGCTTGTCTACTATAGCAGTATCTACATCAAGAAGTTCCTTTAGAACAGAATACCTTTGACTCAACTTTTCCAATAAGCTTATTTGTCCTGCATTATACTGCTCGTCAATTGCAGTCAGTTGCCTATCCAAAATCCCCTTCTTTCCTTCATCGAATTATAGTTATTTAGGCTGTCTCTAAATGAGTTATACTGCTGTTCTACATATAAGCTAAGCTGCTTATCAAGAGTATCTTTATTTAAAAGCAACTTTGAAAGTTCCGTATTTACGGCTATAAAGGATGAATCAGCCTCTCCTACATAGCTCTTTATAGTATTTGCTAAGACTGACTGTAAGGCTATATTAGCATTGGTTTCTGCCAATTGCATCACCGAGGGTTATCTCACCCTTTAGGGTTAAGTAAGCACCAATCCATAAAATCGTTATAGAAAAAATAGATTTTACTGTACTCTTGAGAGTTCCTTGAATATTACTGATAAAACTAAACTTAAATATAGTTCTTACAAGCTTTATATACCTTTTTTCTGTTTCAAGATTGACTTTTCTCTCACCATTAAAGGCTTTTACAGTTTCTACGCCCTTGAGCGACTCTACAAGATAGGAAGTAAGCTTAGCGTTATCCTCCATCGTTGCCCTATTAGAGTTTTCAATTGATTTTCGAAAGGCAAATAGAAGAATTACGTATAACACTATAGGTATTATAGTGACAGAAAACAAGGTTTTATTCTGACTATATAGTACCGCACCACCAACAATAGCCATAAGGCTATCAATCATCAATGTCAATGTAGCAGATGAAATTGCATCCCTGATCTTACCGGCATCATTAAATCGGGATACAATTTCGCCGATTTGCCTTGTACCAAAAAAATTCATAGGAAGATTAACCACATGCTCATAATAGCCAAGTAGTAATGGTATATCTATATTTTGGGAAAGATATACAAGCAAATGAGCCCTAAAAAACTCCGTTAATATCTTGAATAGATTTAACAAAACCATTCCAATGGAAATTACAATAAGAGTTTTTCTTAAATTATTGGGTACAATGTCGTCCATAATAGCTTTAAAGTAAAATGAACCTATAATTCCTAGAACTGTAATTAGTACAGATGCAAAAAATATGTTGATTAAAAGTCCTTTCTGAGGTCTCATAAGACCAGAAAATCTCTGAAAAAGCCCCTTTGTTTCGTCTCCCTTTTCAAATTTAGCACTGGGAACCATTAATATAAGAACTCCAGTCCAAATTTTGAAGAAATCCTCCGGTGTATATTTATTCATCCCTCTCCCTGGGTCTGCCACTAATATTTCAATCCTTGATACTTTATGTATAACTACATAGTGTAGTAATGATCCATCAATAATAACATGAGCAATAGCTGGCAAGGGGAACTCACTAAAAATATCCTCAGGCTTAGAAGCCTTTACTCCCTTTGCTGTGAAGCCTAGTTCTTCTGCAGCTTTAACAACACCATAGGCGCTGGTCCCCATCTTATCGGTCCCGGCAATTTCTCTAATCTTTGATATCGGGATCTTTAATCCATGTTGTTTTGATATTGTAGCCAAGCAAGCGCAACCACAATCTTTTACGTCATGTTGCTTTATACAAACATATCTTTTAAATAGGTTTATCATAAACTCCTCCTTCTTATGTATAACTACAAAATTATAATAAATTACTATATTAAATATATTTTTTATTATATTGAACTTATTTGTTGTAGTTTTACGAAACAAATTATGATATTGTCTTTTTTATAAATTTATTTTACATTATTTACAAATAAAAATAAAGATGGTAATATATAGATATTAACAAACAATTATATTATTTTGTTGTTTTTATTTTAAATTTACATTTTTGACTCCATTAATTACTTTATCATGCAAAGGAGATAGTAAAATGATATTAGAAAAGCAAGAATTAAGCCTTGAAAATGTAATTTCTCTTAGAAAAAAATGACTCAACAAGAAATGGCTTTGGAGATGAAGAAATTAGGTGAATATGTAAAAGAAAAAGGAGCTGAAAAGAATGGCCCAGTAATTACAGCCACCTTTGGAGTTAAAAAAAATGGCTTTGACCAAGTTTTTGATATGGAAATTCTTGTGCCTTTGAACAAGGAAATTGATTCTGAAAATGAGTACAAGCTCAAAAAGAAATTCTATTTGACCAATGCTTTAAAAATAACTCACGTTGGAAATCCTATGATGTTGCAAAATACATATAATGATTTAAACAGATACATACAAGAAAAATCTGTACAACCTATAACTGCAGCTTATAATGTTACAGTTAAAGAAGTAACAGATACTTCTAAAATGGATGAGGTTGTCGTCGATATTTATATTGGAATAAATCCTAATATTATTTAATTCTTTAATATTACTACGTCTATAAACCAAGATAAGCCATATCATAGTAAAGGTTCAATACTTGTTAGTGCTAAAAGAAGGCTATCTTGATTTATAATATATGTATAAAATTGTAATTAACATACATAGTTTATTTTATGTTTGTCGCGGAATATAAAATATACTCTGTATACTTCTTGGCGCGAGATGAAGTGATGTTAATTCAATTTGTTGAATTTATTATTAAGGAGGAAATGTTTTATGGAATTAGCTTATACTTCAAACTTTACTGAATTAACATGTGATGAAACAATGTTAATAGATGGTGGAATCAATTGGGATTCCGTTGGAGAATATATCGCAACAGCTGGAGGTAGTGCTATTGGAGGTGCTATTGGAGGTGCTAAAAAAGGTGCTATCTTCGGTCCAAAAGGGGCAGCTGTTGGTGCGGTAGTTGGTGGATTAGTAGGTTTAGTTCTATATACTTTATGGGATTAATAAACTGAACTTTAAATAAGAAACAGGAGGTATCTTATGCTATTTCAGAATTTAGAATATAACGAATTGGTTAATGTTAATGGCGGAGGTTTAGGTTTAGGAATAATAGGATTTCTATATGGCGGAATTGTTGGTATGGGTAGTGTTGTTGTAGGTAGTGCTGTTAATGGTACCCCCATCACCGGCAATAGCTTATGGAAGGGATATGTGGCTGGTGCACTTGGTGGTGGAGGTATCGGAGCTGCCCTCGGTCCATTTTAGATAATAGCTTCGTAATGAAAACACCTTACCTAAAAACAATATACTCTGCTCTATATACATATTATTAAACTAAGTAATTTTCATGGAGGTTGATTTCTTGAAAGCATTTATAAGATATTTTTTAATAATTTTTGTACCTATGTTTTTAATTTGCTTTGTCTTGCTTTTAATCGATACAATACAAAACGATATGATGATGGATAAAGGAATTTTAGCAGCAATGGCTTTCATACTACTAACATTCCCTACAGGAATGGCTTTTTTTGCTTCTGTAGCTTACGGAAAAATAGTTACAGTAGAATATGATAAACTTGATGAAAAAAAGCAATCACAGATTATCGAGAAAATAGATTTATTCGCAATGAATGAAGTTTGTAAAACTGTAAAAGTTTTAGTTAATCATAGTGATTCTGTAGAAACTATTTATTATGATAAAAACCCAATACGTAGGTGGATGAAATATCCTTTAAAGATTGTTATAAAAAGTGATAAGTTAAGCGTTATAGGTTCTATAGATACAATGAAGAAGTTTAACATGTATATTAATAAGAAACATTAATACATTGTTACTAACTTTGGTCTATGTCCTTCACAAAAATCTTAGTGATTGCGACTTTTATGAAATCATATTAATGATATTCTGGGCTGTGAGAATCCTCAAAAGCCCACTGCTTAAGAGGAATGTGCTTTGCAATAAATAAAACTAATTGAGAGATTATTCTCAATAGATATTGATTATACCAGAGTAAATAAGTTATAATTGAAGTCAAGACAATGACACCCTTTCATGTGTTTTTGGTTGTTAGCACTTCAATTATAACATGAAATTGGGGGTCATTGTTTTTTTATTCAAAAAAACTCTGTAACCCTTGATATATAAAGAAAAGTTTTAATACGTAGTGTAAAAAAATTTACACTAACAATAATTAATTGGAGGTTTTAAAAATGGAATTAACTTCAAACTTATCTCTTACCGATCTCAATTATTCAGAAATGGAGGCTTTAAATGGTGGTGCTTGGTATACTGCCGTATTAACATTTGCAGGTGGTATTGCTACAACCGTGGGAGCCGCTTCCTTAATTGGCGGTGCTTCAGTTAGTTCTATGGCTGTAGGAGCTCTAGCAGCTTGTGGTCCAGTTGGCTGGGCAATTATAGGTATAGGAGCAGTTGGCGGTGTAGCTACAGGATTGGCTACAGTTGATGCTTATCGTAAATAGTATTCAAATAGAGAAGCTATATTATAGCTTCTCTATTAATATTTAATATTAGATATGAGCATAATTAAATAAAAAATAGAACAACAAAAGTTAAATTATTACAATTTTTACTAAGCGTAGCCTAACTATCTAAAATGGAACTTAAATTGAAATGAGAGAAACAAAAAAAGGGTAGACTATCCCCTTGGTGAAATGGATGCTTAAAAATTTTGATATAACTTAGTTTAAGCTGTTCTTTTTAATCCCGATAGGGATTTGTATTTATCAACACAACCAGATTTTATAGCAGCAATTGCAATAGTTAAAAGGCAAATATGTCCCATTGTATTTAAATTAGTAACAGAGTTAATATTTCTAACATAAGCTTGCTCGGTATTTAGATTCTTCCACCTAGAATTGTATCTTTCAGACTCAGTTCTAAGGCTGTATATTTTTTTAAAAAATATAGAATCACGATTTATAGAGGATCTATAGTCAGTTCCGATGCTTATGTATTTTACACAACCTCTGTTCTTCTTACCATTAAAGAATTTTTCGTGTTTACATGGACATAAAGAATCATCTTTAGAAGTCCTAAACGGACAGCAAAACTTTTGTTTAATATATGAATCAAAATATTGTTTGCCATCTTTATGCATTGCTAATCCGGCATCGCATATTACATTGCCTGTTGATGTTAAGTTTTTAGGTTTTGACCCACGTTTATTTAATGCAATGAAGGCATGGCCTTTAAGGGTATTACGAATAAAATCATGATTTTGCTTTGAGTCATAACCTTTATCAGCAATAATATAACTACCTTTTAGTGGAAACCACTCATTGGTATCAGAAAGTATTTCTGTAAAGTTAGAAATTTCATTAACATCAGCGGTTGTAGTAAATTCAGCAATTGGGAGACCGGAGATAGCATCACAAATAACATGATTTTTATATCCCCAGTAAAATTCACATTTTTTCTTTGAATTATTGGGTTTATCTTCGAAAACTTGAACATTCATAGAGTTATTAGCAGTATGAACACCTAATTTACAATCTTTATCAGAAGAAGGATGATTATTTTTAGAAAATTTGTTATTTGCGAAGCATTTAGGATTATTAAATTTAGTATTAGCCTTAACAGGAGTGGCATCAACTGATATAAAGTTGTTGTCAATAAAACCAAGTTCTTTAAGAATATTAACTTGGTGTTTCATGACTTCTTTAAGATAAGAATTAGATAAATTTTTTATAAATCTCTGAAAAACCGAGTATGAAGGTAAAGGTTTAAAAATATTGAAACCGCAAAGCTGAGCAATTATTAGATTATTTTCTAGAAAATCTTTAAGGTCAGTAATTTGGGCAAATTTTTCACATTTCATGACAATGAAAGCTCTAAAAAGAGCATGACGTGAAAACCCAGTAGGACCATATTTTGAAGGTACCCTATCGGGTAATGAAGATAAATCAAGATTATCGAAGATTTTTGTATAAAAATTGATAAGCTTTTGAGAAGTAAAAAGTTCAATTATGTTAAAGATTTCTTGACGTTGGTACATAGAGATTTCCTCCTTATTGTTTTTATATTATGTGTGGTTATATAGTATAATTCGACAAAAAGTGAGGAAATCCTATGACATATATTTGAGTGATAAAAAAAAATTAGCCCTTACGGGCTAGTAATATCAAGGCATTAGAATTATGCTCAAGGCTATTTAATATTGATATTGAGGTGGTACAATGAAAATTAAAAATAAAACTTTCTTTTTACTAATGTTCTTATTCAGCATTGTTTTTACATTTACTTTTACAATATATTATATAACTTCCCTATCAGCTAATAATGTCTCTATACTCTATTTAACTGTTTCTTATCTTTTACTCATAATATTCGTTTGTATAACAATGGAAGTATCACTTAGACTTACGGTTCTTACCAACAAAAATATATTCAAATTAGATTTAGATAGATACCCTACCATTATAAACTCACTTAAATTAGTTGAAAATGATGTTAAAATTTATATAGTAGGTAATTCTAAATCTAGTTTTTCAAATATCTCCATTAAAGGATTTATTACTCCACATATATTTATTTCAAAAATATTATTTGATAATCTTCATGAGTCTGAGCTTAATGCACTTATACTACATGAACTTGGCCATATAAAATATAATCACATATTGAAAAGAGGTTTGTTTCTATACTTAATTGGAGTATTACCAATTATAGAAAAGTTTTTTTACATTTACTCTCTTTCACTGGATAAATATATTAGCCCAATACTTGCAGTAACATGTATACTTGCATTTATACTATCCTTTACCTTCATGCGAAAGCAGGAAGTACAAGCAGATCTCTTTGCAGCATTAAATTGTGGAGATATAAATATATATATTTTTTCTTTAGAAAAATTCTTTAAATTACAAGGAAGACATAGTAATAATTCATTTATTTCTAGCATATTCTCTTTGCATCCACGAGACGAAATAAGATTAGCACTATTAAAAAGAAGTATTCATTAAGTTAGTTGCCTGTATATATCGATTTAGATAAATAAATTACATGTTCTTTATATTTCAAATCAAAATGAAAGGAAAATAGGAGCTAGTACTTGGTATTTAGTGTAAAATGGACTATACCTTAGATTTAAACATTAATTTTATTGAATTATCTACAAGTGAATACTTTGATACATTTGGTGGAATTAATTGGTGGAGCGTTGCTAAAAGCGCTGTCATTGGTGCAGGTATTGGTGCTGTCTCTATGGGGATAGCTGGATCTGGATGTGGTACTGTTGTACTTCCTATCGTTGGAACAGTAACAGTTGGAGCAGTATGTGCAGTTGGCGGAGCTATTGGTGGAGCTACTAAATCAATTATTGGTCAAATATGGTGATAGGGGGGGGTTACATAAAATGAATACTTTAGATATGACATATGGAAACTTTATGATATTAGACAATTCTGAACTCATGGCAGTTGATGGAGGATGGGACTTTGGAGCAGTTCTCAAGGCAACCGCTTTGGGAGCTATCGGCGGAGCTGTTGGTGGTTTTGTTAAAGGTGCTATTCCCGGTGCAATTATAGGCTTTTCAATCGGAGGTCCTGCTGGAGCTCTAGCAGGAGCAGCAAGTATGGGTGGAAGCTATGCTGTTAGTGGCGCTATTGCTGGTGCTGTTGGCGGTTATGTAGTTGGCTCTGCTACACAGTACTTAAAATAAAGTTTTTTTATACATTAATAAGGACAACCTAGATTCTTCTATGGTTGTTCTTATGATATTTATGATATTTATGATGTTTGTTCTCTATCCTTCTTAAAGAAATAAGTCCAATCAGATCCATTGTTAATTATATAACTTTTTATAAGGAGACTTTCTATGATTACTAAGAATACTAAATTTCCATACATTGATAACACTATAGTACCTCTTACTTTAACAATTTGTTCTTTTATTAATGATATTTCCTTTTTTAGAATCGTCATATGGGCTATTGGTTACTCTAGCGTTATTTCACTATTAGAAATTGGTAGAAGAAAGGATTTGGTTATCTTGAAAAGAACACAAAGACGCATATTTATTGGAATTGGTGCTACAATTACTTGTTGCTCACTTATAAATGAAATTAGTTTATTAGGGCTGATTTTGTTTTGCACAGGCTTTTAATGGACTATTTTTTCAATTGAAAATAAAGAATAGTGATTTTTGTATATTTTGATTAATTTAAATACTCAATCTATATAAAATTATAATAATGGCTTAATAAAGCAAATTATATGTTAGTTAGGTGTAATGAATTTTTCTCTACGCACTAAGATAAAAACAGATATATTAGAGTCTTCCAATAGCTCGTCTTAATAATAACCTAATAATAGTAACTAATCTCCAAAAACCATACATATACTAATTAGGAATACTTCACTTTTATAGTATCTCATGTAATATTGTTAACTTTTTGCAAAACGAGATGAGAGGGGTTAAATAACATGCAAGAACAATTATCACCGAAAAACAACATAACGGTAAAGCTTTAGCTTCCATGATACTTGGAATAATAAGCTTAATAACTTGGCTTATTCCACTCTTTGGATTGCCAACTAGCATAATTGGTCTTATCCTTGGAATAATAGGCCGAAAATCAGAAAGTAAAGGAAAAGCTACTGCTGGAATAATAATGAGTAGCATAGCACTTGTATTAACTATTGTAAACGCTGCTTTAGGAGCATATTTAGTTGCTTCCGGTAAATTACCTGTAAGTTAATAATACCTTTTAGAAATAGGAGCAAGTACTAATACACATGCTTCTATTTTTTATCATTACTATTAGGAAAATTCCTACACCACTGGAGGTTTATATAATGAAAAGTATTTTTATAAACAAAAATTCTCAAACACGCTCAGGTTGGAAAATCACTTCCGTTTTTGCTTCTTTCTTTTTTGCTGTAAATATGATTACTTTCTTAATATTTTTTCTTTATTCAAACTATCAAGTAGCTTTTAAAAGAGTTCCCCAGAATGAATTAACAACCTTAGTTAACAATCTAACCAACTCAATATCTGATATTAGTACTACATTGGGATTAACCATCAATGTACTTCAGTGCTTATTTTTAATATTCTTTGTTGTACTGTTCTGGAAGATATATGATAAGAAACCAATAAGGGACATTGGCATGATTAGCTTAAAAAAGGGCTACAAGGATTTAATTATAGGACTAGCTTTTGGTGCTATTTCTCTTTTGATAGTTTTTTTCATACTACTTGCAACTAAATGTATTACCCTTACAACGCCTTTAAATAAACCTAATTTCAATATTTCTTTATTAACAGGTCTTATTCTCTTCATTTTTGTTGGTATAAATGAAGAAATGTTTGCCCGAGGCTATTGCATGACTGTTCTTAAACAAACCGGTAATAAGTATGTAGTTGTCATTGTCTCTTCACTTATATTTTCTGCAATGCATTCCTTAAATCCTGGTATGAGTCTTTTTAGCTACATAAATCTATTTTTATTTGGTTTACTTACAGCTTACATGACTTTGAAATCTCAAAATCTTTGGTTAGCAATTGGATATCATATAACCTGGAACTACTTCCAAGGTAATATATGCGGCTTTCTTGTTAGTGGACAAACCACTTCATCTATGTACAGTTTAGAAATTGGAAGTAACAGTCTTATTAATGGTGGACAGTTTGGACCAGAGGGCGGTATTATTGTTACCTTTATTATTTTGTTAAATTTTCTTTATCTATGGAAGGTATATAAACCATCATATAAAGTTTATTAGAATAAAATCACCCTTCTTTCGGAATAACTATATAAGTACATCAAAACCCGAAAGGAGAATGCAAAATGAAAAAATTATCAAAACTATTATTAACTCTACTAATGACCGCAGCAGTTGCTGTCCCCTTTCCTGTAAAGGCTGCAGAAGCGGATGGGCCCTTTAAGCTGCCGGACTTACCTTACAGCTATGATGCCCTTGAGCCCTACATAGACACTCAAACCATGAAGCTTCATCACGACGGTCACCATGCCGCCTACGTAGCAAAGCTAAATGAAGCTGTAAACAAATATCCGGAACTCAAGACAAAAACTGTTGAAGAACTGTTAATGAACTTAGACAAATTACCTCAAGATATAAGAGAAGCTGTCAGAAACAATGGCGGTGGGCACTATAATCACTCCTTGTTCTGGAACTTTATGGGCAAGAACAAGGCTAAAGCACCAACCGGTAAGCTAAGGTCAGATATAGATAAAACCTTCGGCTCCTTTGAGGATTTCAAAAAAGCCTTTAAGGAAGCCGCTCTTAACCGCTTTGGCAGTGGCTGGGCTTGGCTTATAAAGGATAAGGATGGAGCCTTAAAGATAGTTTCAACCCCAAATCAAGACAGTCCTATAATGGAAGGCATTACACCTATTCTTGGTCTTGACGTTTGGGAACATGCTTATTATTTAAAGTATCAAAATAAACGCGGTGACTACATCGATGCTTGGTGGAATGTAGTTAACTGGGATGACATATCTAAAAATTATAAGTAGCAGAAACTGCTGGCAAAGTCTTTTTGTCAGCAGTTTTTATTTGCTTATTGGTAAAGTTATTATATTTAATTATGACATTGTTTGTGTTAATATTCATTTATAGACCTGGTTGTTAAACTTCAAGCAATGGAATAAAAAAGGAGGACCCAATGGCAAGATTTTTTAATGGTAAAAAAATAGAGTTACTTGCTCCGGCAGGTACTATGGAGACTTTTAGAAGTATGGTAAAAGCAAACTGCGACGCAATCTACTTCGGCGGCAAATCATTGAATATGAGAATGATGAGAAAAGGCTATAACTTTTCCAATGAAGAGATACTAGAAGCTGTAAAAATGGCTCATGATGTTGATAAAAAAGTTTATATCACCGTTAATAATATGTTAAATGAGACTGAGCTTGATGAAGCCACCGAATACCTTCACTTTTTAAATGATTCTGGAGCTAACGGTATTATAGTTCAAGATTTAGCAATTCTTAAGATTTGCAGGGAACAAAATTTAAATAACCTGGAGCTTCATTCTTCTGTAATGATGAATGTACATAATATAGAGTCTGTGAAAAAACTTAAGGAACTTGGAGTATCAAGAGTAGTATTATCCAGAGAAATGGATTTAAAGACTGCAAAGTATCTTCAAAGTCAAACAAACATTGAAACTGAGTACTTTACTCATGGAGATATGTGTGTTGTAAATGGAGCCAACTGCTATTACAGTTCAATTGTTTTAGGTAACAGCTCAAACCGGGGAAGATGCTTTAAGCCCTGCAGATGGCCCTATCTGATTAAGAAGGACGGCTTAGTTTATCCAACAAAGTATCCTATGGCAGCTAAGGATATGTATATGTATGAGCATATTCCCGAATTGATTGAAGCAAATATAACTTCCTTTAAAATTGAAGGCCGAATGAGAGATACAGATTTCATCGTAAACCTTGTGAATATTTATGGACAAGCCATTGATAGATATATTGAAAATCCATTGAGCTTTGATAGAAGAAAGCAGGCCAATGACCTGTTTGAAAGCCGCAAACGTGACTTTACTACTGCCTATGCCTTTTCAAAGCCTGGATTGAATTTTATAAATACCCGTTATGAAGGTACAGGAAAGTTCTATTCCACCGGAAAGATGTTTTCCACCCCCACAGAGGAGCCTGCCATAACTGATAGTATTATAAATCAAATTCAAACTGAACTGAGTAATTATTCAAGTAAAACACCTTCAAAGCACAAATTATCAGTAAAAGTTAATAATTATAGACAGGCTAAACTTTGCATAGAACAAGGCGTAAACCGTATTTACTTGCCATGTGAGGTTTTTGCTCCCGATGACTTTATAACTGCTGATCAGCTGCAGGATTTGGTAAACGCCAAGGGCAATACAGAAATATATCTTGATCTGCCTCAAATGATGAATGAGTTACAGTTTGATATAATCGACCATTATCTAGGAAAATATGGACATCTATATGATGGTTTATTAGTTTCAAACCTAGGTGCCATAAAAAAGTATGGCAAGAAGTATAATTTGATAGGAAACTACAATTTAAATATATATAACCATAAAGCTCTAGACCTGTATAAAGAGCTAGGTTTGAGTGAAGCAACGGTATCCATAGAGATAAAAGGCCACGAACTGCCAAAGTTTATAGCCGCAGCAGGAACTCCTTTGGAAATGATCGCACACGGCCCTTTAAAAGTTATGTATTTAGACCATAACCTATATGAAAACACTACAGCCTTGAAGCCTATTGAAAGCAGCGACAATGAATATGTAGATAATAGCATCCTGGTACTAATGACCAACAAGGGTGAAAATCCGGTTTACATAGATCAATATGAAAAAAATCATCTATTTACCGCCAAAGAATTTTGTCTGTTGCCAATTTTAGATGCTTTGAATTTTGACACTCCACTAAACTTACGCATTGAAGGACAAACCTATACCCTGGAAGAATTAAAATCCGTAATAGAGGTTTATAAATCCGCTTTGGAAGACAAGTCCAGATGTAAGGACTTATTTAAGAATATGACATCCTCTAGAGCAGGCTTTACTTTAGGCGCCCTATCTTTTAAAGCTTTATTGTAAAGGAGTTGAATTGTATTATGAATTATATGGGTCCTGAGAACATACTTGAAAAAAGGAGAGAATACTTCTTCCCTGCTACCTCATGTTTTTATAAGAACCCACCACAAATTGTTATGGGCTCAATGCAATATCTCTATGACCACAATAATAAGAAATATGTTGATTTCTATGGGGGTGTGTCAGTAATCAACTGCGGCCACGCAAATCCGGATATTGTTCAACATACCATTGAGCAGTTGAGCAAACTTCAGCACACCACTACCCTTTATTTGACCCAGCCCATGGTGGACCTTGCAGAAAAACTTGCAGAAATACTACCGGGGGATATCAAGAGGACATTTTTCTGCGTAACCGGTTCAGAAGCAAACGAAGGAGCTATGGCCTTGGCCAGAATGCATACCAAAAGAGAAGGCTTTATTGCCTTAAATGGCGGCTTACATGGTAGAACCCATTTAACCTTAAGTGTTACAGGTATACCAATGTGGAGATTAGACGATAATCTTATAAAGGAAAATATTTTTTTCATTGATAGGCCCTACTCTCCAGAAATGGGCTATGAGGAAGCAATGGAAAAGTCTCTTCAGCAGTTAAAGGCAGTTTTAGAAGAGCACAGCCGTAACATAGCTGCAATGATTCTGGAGCCCATTCAAGGTAACGGTGGAATCATCATGTATCCTTTAAATTATATAAAAGAGGTAAAAGCCCTTTTAGAGCAATATAATGTCTTGTTAATAGTGGATGAGGTCCAGACCGGATACGGAAGAACCGGCAAAATGTTCTGTATAGACCATTATGGAGTTGTACCGGATATTATAGTTACAGCTAAAGCCTTGGGAAACGGCATTCCGATTTCTACCTTCTCCACTACCGATGAAATTGCAAAATCCTTCAACAGGCCTTCCGCCTCTACTTTTGGTGGTAATCCTGTTGCTGCCCAAACTGCACTGAGCGTACTTAAATATATAGAAGAAAATAATTTGGTTGAAAGGGCTGAAAGCCTCGGAAAGTACTTGAAAGAAAAATTACAGCAGTTGTCATCACCCTTTATACAGGAAATACGGGGTACTGGCCTAATGGTAGGAATGCAGCTGCAGTCTGACCTTAAAGGTATGAACTCTGCAGAGCTCACCGACTACATTTTGGAGGAAATGAAAAACTTAGGATTCCTTATTGGTAAAAACGGCTTAAACAGAGATGTCCTCGCCTTCCAGCCTCCTCTTGTCATCAATATGGAGGATATTGACGCCATGGTTGAAGCCCTAGACAAAGTTCTAAAAAATATTCTTACGGAGGAAGAGTGATTATATGAGTTATAAAGATTTACAGGCCTTTATTAAACATCTGGATGAAAAAGGACAATTGAAAAGAATATCTGTAGAAGTAGATGCAGAACTAGAAATTACTGAAATAACAGATAGGGTATCAAAGAAGTACGGTCCTGCCCTCTTGTTTGAAAAGGTAAAAGGTTCTCCATATCCGGTGCTCATAAATGCTATGGGTACTTATGAAAGAATGAGTATGGCTCTTGGAGTTGAGAAATTGGATGATATCGGCAATGACATTGAAGAATTTATAGATATGGCAAATTATCTGGGCCTCATGAAGAAAATTCAATCCTTGCCAAGGCTTGCGAGAATGGCCACAGTATTTCCTATAAAGCTACCTACTAAGGGAGCATGTCAGGAAGTCATAGAGCATGACCCTGACCTAAATACATTACCTATATTAAAATGCTGGCCCGGTGATGCCGGAAGATTTATTACCCTTCCCCTTGTGATAACAAAGGATCCGGAAAGCAACATTCAAAATATGGGCATGTATAGGCTGCAGGTATATGACAAGAATACTACCGGTATGCACTGGCACTTACATAAAGATGGAAGAGAAATATATGAGAAATATAAAAAGTTGGGTGGAAAAATGCCTGTATCCGTTGCTCTTGGCTGCGATCCTGCAATAACCTATGCCGCCACTGCACCTCTTCCAAAGATGATAGATGAAATGATGTTCGCAGGCTTTTTGAGAAAAGCTCCCGTAAAGCTTGTAAAGTCTATTACCAACGATCTCTATGTACCTGCTGATGCGGAATTTATTATCGAAGGTTATGTAGATGTAAATGAAGATTTAAGATTGGAAGGCCCCTTTGGCGATCATACAGGCTACTATTCCCTTGCTGATTATTACCCTGTTTTTCATGTAACCTGTATGACTCATAAGAAACACCCGGTTTATCCCGCTACTATAGTTGGTAAACCGCCCATGGAGGACTGCTACATGGGTAAGGCTACGGAGAGAATATTCCTTCCTTTACTTAAGATGATGCATCCTGAAATAGTTGATATCAACTTCCCTCTTGAAGGAGTTTTTCATAACTGTGTTATTGTATCCATTAAAAAGCGTTTTCCTGGCCATGCAAAGAAAATAATGAACTCTCTATGGGGTATGGGCCAGATGATGTATACCAAGATGATAATAGTGGTTGATGAAAATATATCACCTCAGGATATATCTACTGTAGCCTGGAAGGTTTTCAATAACATTGATGCTAAGAGGGACGTGGTTATATCAGAAGGTCCACTGGATGCTCTTGATCATGCTTCCAACCTACCTCACTACGGTTACAGAATGGGTATAGATGCCACCAAGAAATGGCCTAGTGAAGGCCATGACCGAGAATGGCCCGATGACATCGAAATGACAGAAAATATCAAAGAGAAGGTCACAAGGAGATGGAAAGAGTATGATATTGAATAAGGCTATTAATAAGATCCGTGATTACGGCATCCTGGTGATGTTCTCTCATACTATTTTTTCTTTATCCTTTGCGGTTATCTCTATGCTTTTGGCAAGCGGAGGCTTGCCTGCTCCACGTACAATCCTATGGATATTAATAGCCTTCATGGGTGCCAGAACGGGAGCAAATGCAATAAATAGGGTTATTGATGCCGAAATAGACAGTAAGAATCCCAGAACTGCAGTAAGACAGATTCCACAGGGGCTTCTTAAGAAAAAGGAGGTTATAGTTTTTTCGGCTGCATGCTTTTTAATAATGGTCATAGCAGCTGCTATGTTAAACACCCTATGCCTCCTGCTTTCTCCCATAGCCCTTTTTCTCATGATCATATACTCCTATACAAAGCGCTTTACCTGGGCATGCCATTTAGTTTTAGGGGTTACCTCTGCAGCCGCACCGGTAGGAGCTTGGCTAGCTGTTACCGGACAAATTTCCTGGCTGCCGCTTTTTATGGGAGCAGCCAATACTCTTTGGGTGGCCGGTTTTGATATAATTTACGGTTCACAGGATTATGCCTTTGATACTGCCAATGGAATTCACTCTATACCAGCCAGGTTTGGAGTGAAAAATGCCATGCGCATAGCTGCCTCCTTTCATGCAGTAGCTTTAGTTTGCTTAATAATTGTTGGGGTTTTAAGCAGTGAACTTGGTATGATCTATTACATAGGAATTACAGTTATATCAATTCTATTTGTGATGGAGCATAAGATAGTTTCACCGGATAACTTATCAAATGTGAGAATTGCCTCTTACAGTATAAATCAGCTTGTAAGTATCTTGTTTCTAATTTGTGGAGTTATTGACGCTATAATATAAAAAGAGGTGACTACATATGAAAAAAATAGTTATAGGAATAACCGGTGCCAGCGGAAGTATATATGCCGTAAGATTAATTGAAGAACTTTTAAAAAACGACGTAGACCTCTATATAATTTGTACAGAAACCGGAAAAAAGGTTATGGAGTTTGAAACAGGCATAGCAATAGATGAGTGGATAGAGAATTTAAGAAAATGCTCAAATAATATTCACTTAGAGGATATTAACAATCTGTTTTCTAATGTTGCCAGCGGGTCTTTCAAATTCGATTCTATGATCGTACTGCCTTGCTCCATGGGAACACTTGCAGAAATCAGCAGTGGCTTGGCCAAAAATCTTTTGTGCAGGGCTGCAGATGTGGCATTAAAAGAAAATAGGCGTCTCATCATTGTTCCTCGGGAAACGCCTTTTAACGCAATACATCTTGAAAATATGTTAAAGTTATCTAAGCTTGGAGTAACAATCCTTCCTGCTATGCCGGGATTTTATCATAAGCCTGCCACCATGGAGGATCTGGTTAACTTTGTTATAGGAAAGATTTTAGATTCTATATCTATAGAAAATACACTTTTTAAAAAATGGGGAGATTAAGAAATGTTAAGATTTAAAAAAGTATTTGCAATAATTGGAGCTTCAATTTTTACCTTAGCTATAACAGCTTGCTCAGCATCAACAAAAACAGAAGGTTCATCAAAACAAGCCTTAAATTTTGGAGCAATGAGTTCTATTGATGTAGTACCAATGATAATAGCCGAAGAAAAAGGCTATTTTAAGGATGAAGGTCTTGAATTTAATCTTCAGACCTTTAAAAGTGCCAAGGACAGAGATGCTGCCTTTCAAGCCGGCAGCCTTGATGGAATAATTGGGGATGAAGTGGCTATATGCCTGTATCAAAATGCAGATTTTGATGCTAAGATAACGGGAATTACAGATGGTGACTTCATGCTGGTTGCCGGTGCTGATTCAGGGGTAAAATCCGTGGCAGACCTTAAGGGTAAAAGTGTAGCTATATCAGAAAAAACTGCCATAGAATATACTCTGGACAAAATATTGGAAAATAACTCAATGAAGCCTGAGGATGTTAGTAAAGCTGCCGTACCGGCTATGCCCACTAGACTTGAGATGTTAAGAAATAATAATGTTGCTGCAGCACTGCTTCCTGAACCCTTCTCCAGTCTAGCAATAAATGATGGTGGTATTCTTTTAGGAAATGCCAGCACTCTTGCAGGATATCCTTCCATAACTGCTTTTACACAGAAGGCCATAGATGGTAAGGGTGATGAAATTAAAGCTTTTTATAGGGCTTATAATAAGGCAGTAGATTATATAAATAGCAATCCCATTTCTGAGTATGAGGACACCATAATAAGGACTGTTGGCTTTCCTGATGATATGAAAGGCAAAATCACTTTGCCTGAATTCAGAAAAAATGCCCTTCCTTCAGAGGCTGAAGTGAAGTCAGCTATAGATTGGGTTACAAGCAACGGACTTATAACAAAGACACTGACACCTGCGGATATGCTCAGTGATATAGGTGTTAAATAATATCATGGAGGGTGCTATGCTTGAGATAAACAGTCTTGCTGTTACTTATAATTCCGGAAAGAACATTATAAATGCCTTGGGACCAATAAGCATGAATGTTGCAGCAGGAGAAATTTATGCTGTCATAGGTCCCTCCGGCTGCGGCAAATCCACATTACTTCATGTGTTAAGCGGTATTATTAAAGATTTCCAAGGTGAAGTGTGCTTAAATAAGGAACCTTTAAATCCAAAACAACATAATATTGGCTTTATACCACAGAACTTTGGACTTCTTCCATGGAAAACCGTTGAAAAGAATTATCTGCTTTCACTAAGGATAAAGAGCAAGGCAGTTGACTCTTCAGTAATGGAGAGAATTACCCATATACTTAACAAGCTGGACATTGCATCCTTAAAAAACAGGTACCCTAATGAACTAAGCGGAGGCCAAAAGCAAAGAGTTTCCATAGCCAGGGCCTTCATCATGAATCCTGATTTGCTGCTAATGGACGAGCCTTTTTCTGCCTTGGATTCACTTACCCGGGAAGAAGCACAGGAACTTTTCATCGATCTATGGAACCAATATAAAATTACTACTATATTTGTAACCCACAGTATTGAAGAAGCCCTCTACATGGGAAAAAAGATTGTAATTATGTCCCATTGCCCCGGCCGTATAGTTAAGTTAATTGATAATCCGCTCTTCAATACTGAAAATTTAAGAGAAAACGAGGAATTTCTTCAGTTGTCTTCCTACATTAGAAGTATTATAAAAAAAGGATGGAAGATATGATGGTAATGAAAAAATTGAAGGTTTTTGTTCAAGGCTTTATAATGTTCAATCTCTTATGGTACCTGCTGGCTGTAGTAGTTGACCTTCGGGTGCTGCCTAAGCCTACTGAGATATATCTTAACCTAAATAATCTATATGGTGAAAAACTTTATATCCACGTTCTGGTCAGTTTAGGTAGAGTGGCGGCAGGAGTTGGCATTTCTCTGGTTCTTGGTGTATCTGTAGGGCTACTGATGGCCTATTCAAAGCTTTGGAGTAGGCTTTTAAATCCTTTGGTTTACTTCACATACCCAATACCAAAAACTGCACTGCTGCCAATAATAATGCTCCTGTCTGGCTTAGGAGATATTTCAAAAGTCACTTTATTGGTTTTGATATTAGTTTTTCAAATTACTGTGGCGGTAAGGGATGCTGTACTTAACATTCCCCCTGTGCTCTATGACCCTTTAAGAAGTCTTGGAGCTTCAAGCCTTCAGGTGTTCACCCATATAACTGTACCTGCTATTTTACCGGACTTGCTTACAACCTTAAGACTATCCATAGGAACTGCTCTTTCCATATTGTTTTTCAGTGAAGGCTATGGAACCCAGTATGGTATAGGTTATTATATTCTGGACGCATGGACCAGAATCGATTATATAGGAATGTATGCGGGAATTGTAGTTTTGAGTATTTTAGGCTTTGTCCTATTTATTTCAATAGATCTTCTTGAAGAGAAAATATGTAGGTGGAAGGTTTAAGTAATTTTTATAAAAGTATAAAGCGTCAAGCATTGTCTTATAATGCTTGACGTTTTTTTATCTTTTCCTCAAAAAATATATAAGGTTCTCTGTAAGCAGAAAGGCTGTCATCGATAGTACAGAACCCAAAACCGCTCCAAAACATATGCCTCCCAATATAAATTTTATCCACAGCAGAATTATATTATGCTTAGGTTATCCACAAAACAATAACATTATACATTGATTTCTCTCATCCACTTATATCCTAAAAAATGTTTAAATGATCCCAAAAAATATTGAAGCTTTATTTTCTCATTTATTTAGAATAGTAAATATAAATATAAAGCATTGGGAGGATTATTATGAGCTATATTGCTGATCATTTTAAGATTAACTTTCAGCCTAAGGCCGATGAAAGAGCTGTTGTAACTGCACCCTTTGTACGATTTTCTATTCTGACCTCCAGAATAATAAGGATGGAATATAGTATAGAGAATAAATTTGAGGACAGGGCTACCCTGGCCTTTTGGTATAGGAAGCAGCCTGTCCCGAAGTTTGAGGTTATAAAAACCGATACTTCCCTAGAGATTATTACAGAGTGTCTCCACCTAAAATATAAATTTAATAAAAAGGGCTTTAGCAATGATAGTCTATCCATAGAACTTCTGAATCAGAATAAGACCTGGCATTATCTTGATAGACCTCACGGCAATCTAAAAGGTACTGCCAGGACCCTGGACAGCGTTGATGGGGAAACCCACCTGCAGGATGGACTGCTTTCCAGGGATGGATGGAGCTTGATTGATGACTCCTCCAGCGTTGTTTTTGATGAGAACTGCTGGGTAGGCAGAAGGTTCTCACCTACTGAAGGTGAACAGGAAGAGGCCTATAAAGACCTGTATTTCTTTGGTTATGGCCATGATTACAAAGACTGTATAAGGGACTTTGTAAAGCTCAGCGGCAAAACTCCAATGTTCCCAAGATGGGCTCTGGGAAACTGGTGGAGCAGATATTGGCCCTATACCCAGGATGAGCTTAAGAATCTGATGGAGGAGTTTAAGACCTACGATATTCCCCTTTCCGTTTGCATTGTAGACATGGACTGGCATATAGTTAAGAACTCTTACACCACCGGTTGGACCGGTTATACCTGGAACAAAGACCTATTCCCGGACCCAAAGGGTTTTATCTCCTGGCTCCATGAAAATGGCCTGAGAACGGCACTGAATCTTCATCCTGCCGACGGAGTATATCCCCATGAAGACCAGTATGAGGCCATGGCGTCAGCTATGGGAAAAGATCCCGCTGCAAAGGATCCGGTAGAATTTAATATCTCCAACCCTAAGTTTGTCCAGAACTACTTTGAGCTCCTTCACCATCCTAGGGAGGAGGAAGGAGTAGACTTTTGGTGGATGGACTGGCAGCAGGGAACCAAAACTGAACTAAAAGGTCTTGATCCACTGCCTTGGTTAAACCATCTTCACTACTATGACTTAGCTAGGGACGGTAAAAAGAGAGGTTTTGTATTCTCCAGATACGGGGGACCAGGCAGCCACAGATATCCTATAGGCTTCTCCGGCGATACTTTCGTAACCTGGGACTCCCTAAAGTTCCAGCCCTATTTTACCTCAACGGCATCCAATATTGCCTATGGTTGGTGGAGCCACGATATTGGAGGGCATATGGGCGGCTATGAAGACCCGGAACTATATACCCGATGGGTTCAATATGGCGTATTTAGCCCTATTTTTAGACTTCACAGCACCAACGTTTATTATATAGACAGGCACCCTTGGACTAAGGGCAAGGATGTACTGGAGTCCACAAGAGCAGCTATGAAGCTTAGACATGCACTGATACCTTATATATACTCCATGATGTGGAGAAACCATACTGAGGACCTATCTCCAATAGTGCCAATGTACCATGAGCATCCGGAGGTTGAGGAAGCCTATCACTGCCCAGATCAGTACTACTTTGGAACAGAACTCATCGCTGCCCCTTTTGTTGAGCCCATGGATAGGGATTTAAACCTCAGCAGACAAAAGCTATGGCTTCCCGAAGGCCACTGGTTTAACCTGTTTACCGGAGAACACTATGATGGCGGTAAAATTCACGCTCTTTACGGTGAGCTTATTGATATTCCTGTAGTGGCAAAGGCCGGTGCTATTGTCCCAATGGCTGCGGAAAAAAGCCTAGAGAGAACAGAAAACCCTTCAGATTTTCATATATATATCTTCCCCGGTGGAAGTGGCAGCTTTAAGCTTTATGAAGACGACGGCGTATCAACAGACTACACAAAAGGACTTTACGCCATAACTCCATTGTCTACTGCCTGGCAGGATAATAAGATGATCTTTACAATCGGATCCGCCGAAGGGTCAAGAGAAATTCTACCTGAGAGCAGAACTTACAGCCTTCACTTTAGAGGAATAAAAGAAAATATCAGCATAAAAGCCCTGATAGACGGAAAAGAAATAGAGATAAGCAAATTTTACGATGCTTCTAAAGAAACCTTGGTTTTAAATGATATAGAGTTGGATGTGAAAAGCACTCTTCAGGTATCCATAATCACAGAAGATGCTACCTTGCTTTCACAGCAGGACAGAAGAGACGACCATCTTAGGAAGCTTATTTGGCATATGAAATACGAAGGTTTCAGCAAGCAATGGCTGGATGAAGTATTGATTAAGGAAAAGCAGCCTATATCTGTGTTATACAAGGCCAGACACCCATTAAGTGCCTCTCAGATCAGGGCAATTGCTGAAATACTTAAGGGAGAGGAACTTTCAAATTTACTGTAAGAAAGGAGCGGCTAGAAAGCCACTCCTCTATTATTTCTATACTCCGACGATGTATTGCCGGTAAACTTCTTAAAGGTCTTATTGAAGTTTGCTGCGTTATTAAAACCGCATAGGCCGGCAATTTCAGTGATAGTCTTATCAGTTGTCTTCAAATACTGTACTGCCTTATGTATTCTCTTTCTGGAAATATATTCTATGGGCCCGATACCGTTGTATCTCTTAAACAGGGTGGAAAGGTATGAGGCATTCATGTGGACTACCTCTGAAAGGTCTTGAAGCCTTATTTCATCCTCAATATGCTCATCGATATACTTTAGAAGTTTATTGATAGTGGCTAACTGAGGATCTATGCTCTCCAGCTTTAAGCTGCTGTCTGCTGCATAGTCAAAATCCCTAATAATCCTCACCAGTATCTCCAGCAGCCTCACCTTTATCATCAATTCATAACCCACATTCTTATTTATAAACTCTTGCTCAATCTGAAGCATCATATTAAAAATTGCTTGGGTAGCTTCATTACCATTTGGAAGCCTGTTAGTAAAGCTACTGCTTCTGTTAAAGAATATAGACAGATATCTGTAATCAAACATATTACCTCCCTCATTCCAAATAAACCTGGGCTCAAAATGGATTACCATGTTTATGAGGTCGGCATCTCCCACTACGTCTATATCATGATGTTCTATGTTATTAAACACAAAGACATCGCCCTTTTCAATATCATAGACTACATCATCCACATAGTACTTTCCTCTTCCGCCTTTTACACAGGAAAGTTCCAGGTAATGATGTCGATGGCCCTCAGTCTTATAGTAAGGCTGCCTCAAATAATAATTTTGAAGCTCCAGCATAAAGCTGCCCTCTGCTGAATAGAGAGTTGAACAATCCTGCATAATAATCAATTTTGTATCCCCCTTAATACAAACCTCTATCCTATGGCCTGTGATAGAGATATTAACCCAAAGTTATAGAGAACTTTGCTGATGACCATTAGTACCACAACTAATATTATTCTCTTATTGCTCAATTTTGAAAAAACCTTAATTCCAAAGAACATAAGCACTAAACTGAACAGGTTGAATAAGTTCAGCTGATCTAGTACTGCTGATAAATAAGGATCTAAATTAAATTCTGGCCAGTTAACAGGTATCATCTTAATGAAACTAACAATACTATCCCCTACCATTGTAACGGCAAAAGCAGTAGAATAAACGGCGGTAATCATTGCAAACTTGATATTGCTGCCTAATATCCTAATCAGAATATAATATTGTATAGTATTTATAAAGATTATTGTAAATGCAGTTAAAATCAAAACCAATGTTACTATTATAGCCCCACTTAGTGTAGGTGTAGCCACAATACCTGCATTGGCATATTCCTGTTCAATTTCAAGAGGCTGGTTGATAAAAAAATGTTCTATAAAGGTTAAAACCATTGTTATTATCCCTACAAGGGTCAAAGTCCGTACCCAAGACTTATCATCATAAGACCTGAAGAATTCGGCCGGATTGATAAATAGCAGTTTTATTTTTTCCAATACTGCTCTCTTAGTTTCCTGAGGCGGCACGTCTTTATTAACGTTGTTTTTCATTTTATACCTCCATGTGTGCATAGTTAATTTGAAAAACGTTTATCAAATACTCCACCTCCATTGTATACTTCTTTGTCATAGGTATTCAAGTACCAATAATTTTCGCACAAAATAAAAAATTATTGATATATTTTTTAATCTCATTACTATATAATTATAATCATGAATATGAATTAGCATTTTTATGATATAAATAAAACATTTAGTATGGGTGTGGAGTATGAAAAAAATACTATCTAAGCTTGCATATGCCTTTGTATTTTCTCTACTGGGCTTCCTTTTAATCAATAGGTTTATATATTATTATGAACATAAGGCTGTGGCCCTTACAACTAACGATCATAATCAGTTGGATATTGTCTCTGAGATCGAACTACTTAAAAAAGAAAAGGCCTTGATTGAAAAAGAAAACAGTGAAATTTTAGACGACATCAAAGCCTATGAGGATAGTATATCCACTCGAAACAGCTATGCCGCTAAGGTTAAAGAAGAACTTGAGACCAACAGAAAAATATTGGGACTAACAGATGTCAGCGGGCCCGGAATTACTGTATATCTGCTTCCAAAGGCTGAGGTCTTCAGTCAAATAGACCTTCTGGATTCAACTGATCTTTATTTTCTGGTAAATGAATTATACAGCGCTTCTGCCCAAGCTATATCTATAAATGATTCTCGCTTGACAATTCAGTCCGTTATTGCTGATTCCACCAACCAACAAATAAGTATAAACGATATCCTGATCAGACCTAACGAGTTGATTACCATAAAAGCTATTGGTAATCCTGATCTGATGGAAGATGACTTGATTAACTATGATACCTTAAAGTTCAGAAACCTAAAGAACTATAAAGTAACAATAAAAAAGTCTGACAACCTTACCATCGGACGGTATAACGGAAAGCTGAATGCCGATGGCCTGAATATTGTGGAGTCAGCAAATTAAGGAGGGAAGATAGGATGAAAACCAATGAAATAAAGATATTTATTTTTATTGCATCAATTATAGTTGGTTTACTGATATCTTTGAACCTGAGTTTTAACAGCAAAAGTACAGCGATTATAGTTAATGCTCAACAGTACCAAAAGCTTGTTAGTACCAGATATGAACTTCAAAAGGAATTGATGAACCTAAAGCAGCAGCGGAATGATAATAGAAAAAAGGTTGCGGTATATCAGAATAATACCTCCTCTGTAGTGGCAAAGGAAATGGAAAAAGAATTGGAGTATACCCGTCTGCTTCTTGGAACCTCTGAAGCCACCGGTGAAGGTATAAAGATATCCATAAAAGACCACAGCTATGATTATGGTAATAGTATAGAGGGGGGGCAGTGGACTGATGCCAATATAATCCATGCTGAAGACCTGATGGAGATAATTAAGACTCTTCGCAACTTTGGTGCAAAAGCAATATCCTTAAATGGCTTCAGATTAACTGCTAACTCATCACTTATCTGCTCCGGACAGTTTATAGCTATGGATAAGATCAAACTCCCGGCCCCTTATTACATTGAGGCCATAGGAAATAAAGACTCCCTTTATAAATTGATGCAGGAAAATGGTTTTATTCAAGTGCTTAGAAAGCAAAGACATATAAATGTATTTGTAGATGCTGCAGATAAGATTCTTATGCCGGCCTATGTGGGAGACATCAACAGTTCTTATCTTGCAGATGTCTCTACCCAATAATATCACATAAAAATTGCCCTACAGGGTGGACTTATTCCTATCTTACATCCAGTGACCGATAGCTGTAAGGTCGCACCATAGGGCATTTATATTCTCATTAATTTATATATGTATAATATTTTATTCTGTAGGTGGTACAAAGCATACTCTGCATCTTGGCTCGTAACTTTCTTTGTCTCCCTGCTGTATGGTTTGGCCTTTAACAGTTACCGGCTTGCCGTTGCTAAGCCTTTGGCTGAAGTTGGCCCTCCTTTTTTTACAGCATGCACAAACAGGATAACGGTGCTCTATTTCATCTGCAAGAGCTATAATGTCACCCATTTTACCAAAGGGAATACCCTCGTAATCCATATTTAATCCTGAAACTATTACTCTCTTTGTAAATATCAAAGCTTGCATAAGTTCAACAATTTTACCTTTAAAGAACTGAGTTTCATCAAAGCCAATCACATCATAATCCTCACACAGTTTTATTGTTCTTTCAATAACTTCATCGGTAATCATTTCAGGTAATTCCACTGCCGGCCTAACAAGCCCAGTTCTGGAAATTACCCTGCATTTACCATCTCTTGTTTCGCTGTCAGGTTTAAATACTATGACCTTCTTCCCCTCATAGGCCTCTGCAATATTTAGAGAATGTATAAGTTCTCCGCTCTTTTCGCTAAACATTGGTCCTGTTATGACCTTTAATCCTACTTCTTCGATAAACATGCTCTTGCTCCTTCGTAAATGAAATTATCATTCTTATAATTAGGACAACTATTCCATAAAACATTATACATTGTCTTGGAGCTTACAGCAAATTTTTCATCACAGCCTAAGATAAATTTATCTTAATAAAACCCTACTAAATTAAACACAAATCATTTTTTATTTACTTCTTCAGATAGTTTTTTCTCTGCTATTTTTATTCTGGACTCAACATTTTGAATAAGCAGCTCCTTCTGCAAAATTAAATATTGTATCTGATTTGCATGGTTACTATTATCTGTAGAACTACTTATCTCCAACTTATTTTTCTCCATCTTATACTGTTTTAGCGCCCTATTAAGTATTTTTATCTCATTATTCCAATCCATAAGCCCCACCCCACATAATATTAATCATGAAAACCATATACTTTCATTTCATAATATTTTCTATGATGAGTAAGGCATTTTTATAACCGGATAAATGAAAAATGCCTCCGCGTTCGGAAGCATTTCTCTATTTATCAAAACTTATTATTTATTTACACAAAGCTCTTCCTGTTCTTCCTTAGTATAGGATAAGAACAGTTTTTCCTGGGTGGGTTTACGTCTCTCGTTTTTCATAGTAATACACTTTTTAGCACATGAGTTAACGCATTCCCCACAAATAACACAGCGGTAAGCATTAAGACTCCATCTCTTTGTAGTTCTATCAACTTCTATGGCATCAGCAGGACATTTCTTAGCACATAAAGTGCAGTATACACAGTTAGTATCATCAAATACTATTTGACCTCTAGTGCGCTCAAAGGGTTCTCTTACAGCTACCGGATACAACCTTGTAGGTGCCTTTGAGGTGAAGTTAGTCAAAACAACTTTAAGCATCTCTAACATAATATCACCGCCTTATCTATCTCTCTGTACAGCTTATACAAGGATCTATGGTCAGTATTAATACAGGTACATCCGGCAAACTGCAGCCCGGAAGTATTCTTGTTAATGCCGGTATATTTGCAAAGGTGGGAGTCCTTATCTTTAATCTATCCAAGTTTTTGGTTCCATTTGCCTTCATATAATATATGGCTTCACCACGGGGTTGTTCGAGTCTGGAGATTGTCTCCCCCTTTGGCATACCTTTAACTGCAACAGATATTTCACCGGATGGCAGCTTAGATATAGCTTGTCTGATCAGATCAAAGGATTGATAAACTTCCCTTAATCTTACAACGCATCTGGCATAGCTATCACCAGCATTATCTGTAATGGGTTCGAAATTTAAATACTTATAGGCGCTGTAACCGGTAGTTCTAATATCAAGGGCTATACCTGAAGCCTTTGCCATTGGTCCCACAGCACCGTAAGCTGCTGCGTCTTCCTTAGACAGAATTCCTACCCCTGCTAGTCTCTGCTTTACTGTATAGGAATTTAAGAATACATCTTCTATTCTTTTTAAGTTTTTATCAAGTCTGTCTATTGTTTCTATGATGAATTTCAAATGATCTTCAGTTAAATCTTTTGTCACTCCACCCACCTTGTTGGCAGAGATTATTACTCTGTTTCCTGTGGTCATTTCCAGGATATCCATAACTTGCTCTCTGTACTTCCAGGCTTCTAAGAATAAACTCTCAAAGCCGAAAGCATCTGCAAGTAGTCCAAGCCAAAGCAGATGACTCTGAACTCTTGATAGCTCTGCAAATATAACTCTTATATATTCTGCCCTTTCCGGAATAGTTACATTCATTATGTCTTCTATACCTCTAACATAGGCCATAGAATGCATAAAGCTGCATATTCCGCAAACTCTTTCAACTATATAAACGGATTGGTTAAAATCCTTAAGCTCTGCTATTTTTTCCAAACCCCTATGGACATAGCCTATTGAAGGTATAGCCTCCTTAACCACATTCTCCTCTAGTGAAAGCTTTAGCTGCAGTGGTTCCGGCAATACCGGATGCTGCGGTCCAAAGGGTATAATCGTCTTTGACATAATAAATCTCCTTTCTAAGCCAGCGGCATCACAGGACCATCTGCTGTAAGATACAAATGTCCTTTGTAGTCTATTATTAATCCTTCAAAGGTAAGGCCGAAAAGGTCTTGGTATTCATTTTCTATTAAGAAGGCCGCAGGAAATATATTGGATATACTAGGTATAACCTCTTTATATTCTGCGAATAGCCTTATATGGCTCATTTCATAATTTAAATCGAAGTGATAAGTAAGCTCATATTGCTGGTCTACCTTTTCACAGGTCAAGGCTACAAATCTATAACCTTTATCCTTAAGCTCCCAGCATCTATCTAATAACTGTACTTTTTCTACAACATCATAGGTCTGAATCATTTTGTCGCTGCTACCTCCTTATTCTTTAGTTCCCTTCTTCTTTTTTCCACTATTGCTGCTGCCTCTAAAATTCCATCCATGATTGATTCCGGTTTTGGGCAGCAGCCGGAAACATATACGTCTACCGGTAGTATTTTATCTACACCGCCAATTACATTGTAGCAGTCATGGAAGATCCCTCCTGAGCAGGCACATGCCCCTACCGCTACCACTGCCTTTGGTTCCGGTATCTGGTCATATATATTCTTTAATACACTTACATTTTTATGGTTTACGGATCCGGTAACTAGCATTATGTCAGCGTGCTTTGGAGAACCGATATTCTTAACTCCGAATCTTTCTGCATCATAAAGTGGCGTTATGCAGGCCAAATATTCTATATCACAGCCATTACAACTATTACAATTTACATGAACAACCCAAGGAGACTTGTCCATAATATTTGAAAACAAAGATAGTGCCATGTTACTCCTCACAGCCTTTCCTACAAAGATTTAACTACAAATAGATATACTAAATTTACTACACACAATCCGCTCAATACCGGCCAAACTAATTTCAGCATCCACTGCCATTTAACCCTTGCAGTAATGTTATCTGCCAGTGTTACAAACGTAAGAGTGACCAATACAACTGCTAAACCACCAAAAATATTGTTGGCAAAGAACAGAAACATCATCCCCAATAAGAGGGTATACTCATACCAGTGTGCCAGCTCTATGAGTGCCAGGCCTATACCGGAAAACTCCGTATATATTCCTCTTACAAGCTCCTGGTGGGCTTCGTGTGAACCTGAGAAGTCAAAGGGTGACTTTTTAAACTTTATCAGCATAATTACCAGCATTGTAATAAATATTAGCGGTATATACATGATAAGCGGCTTATCAAAGCTCATAACTCTGAAAGTTCTGAAGGAGCCGGTTACTATATAAACTCCAACAATAAAGAGGATGAGTATAGGCTCATATACGATCATATTTATTACTTCTCTTTTGCTTCCCAGCTTGCTGTAAGGTGAGCCTGTAGCAGCCGCTCCAACTATCAGAGCGATATTGCCTATAGTAAATACAAACAGTATCATCAACAGGTCCATACCCAACATAAGCATTACTACGGCGGCAACTATAAAAATCAAATAGTTCACCGCATAAAAGTTCTGAAACCTTGTAACCACTATATTTTCCTTGCTAAGTAATTTCAACAAATCATATAAGGGTTGCAGCAATGGAGGACCTACTCTGCTCTGAAGCTTGGCAGTTATTTTTCTATCCAAGCCCGTTAAAATACATCCTAAAATTGGCGAAAGAATTACTGTAATTATAGTTATTATTAAGCTCTTCATAGCAATCCTCCTATCAGCATGCTCATAAGCGCAAGTCCAGAAACTATATATGCAAAATAATTCAACTTCTGCTCGTTAAATACCCTTTCAAGGTAAAGGTTTGATACGTCGGTGTGTTCTGTGCTTCCATCGAAGGTCCTGAAACCTTTTTTACTTCCTTCTCTGTTGTTCTCTCCACACATATATACAGGTTTTATCTTTACCGGTGCTGCAACCACATACTTTATTATTGCATATATCACAATTATCACCAGTATGGAAGCTAGGACCAAAGTATTATTAAAGGTACCGAACTCTGATATTACCTTTCCTCCGTCCACTGCCAGGGTACTCTTTTCATGCAGTATATAATTTACTTCCGGAGATACAAGTTCATTGTATATGGGAGCCATACCTATACTTGTAGCAATAACTGAAAAACACAGTATTATTAGAGGAACATATATAGTTTTATCAGCATCCTTTGACAGGTTTAATTTCTTTATAGGTGCTGATAAAATAGCAGAAATCCAGCGGATATAATAAACATTAGTAAAAGCGCTTCCAAAGGCCAAAAGAATTACCAATGGTGGATTTACTGCAGAAGCCTCTATAGAAAGCCACTTTGTCACCAAAACCCCAAAAGGAGGTAATATCATGGATATAATACCAAAGGCCATAATCAGCGTAAGACCCGGAGCAACCTTGATAAGCCCTGTCATATCATCAATATTTCTGCTGTTTATTACATGCTCTGTTTGTCCAGTTGTCAAGAATAGCAGGGCTTTTGATATGGCATGGAATATCAACAGTATTATTGCTGCAGATACGCCCATGGCCGTACCCATTCCTGCTGTACATATTATAAGACCTAAATTGGATATAGTTGAATAAGCAAGCACTCTTTTAGCATTGCTTTGTGAAATAGCTATAGCGGCACATAATAAAAAGCAAAAACCACCAAACATAGCTATGGATGTTCCAAGCCATGTTCCCGCATAGGCCGGTGAAAGTTTAATAATTAAGAATACTCCTGCCTTTACCATGGTACTGGAGTGCAACAGAGCAGAAACCGGTGTAGGCGCTACCATGGCACCTAAAAGCCAACTCTGGAAGGGAAACTGCGCACTCTTTACAAAGCCTGCCATGCAAAGCAGAAAAATCGGAATAAGGCTAAGCCCGGATAGAGCTCCTTTTTCGCTTATACCTGTTAGGGTGGTTATGCCTAACTGGCTACCTAATAAAATATTTCCTATTGAAAAGGCCAAACCTCCTATAAGGTTTAAACCTAGAGCTCTAAACCCACTGTTAAATGCTTCTTCGTCCTGGTTATAACTGATCAAAATAAAGGAAACCAAAGTGGTAACTTCCCAAAAGAATAGTACCCAGCTTAGTGAATCACATATAACCAATGCATTCATAGCACCGATAAATTCCGCCACTACAAAGTAAAACAACCTTTGCCTGCTTTTCATATGTCTGTGGTGCTCATATATATCCATATACCCATTGGCAAAAACAATTATTAAGGTTCCAATTATATTAATTATTGCAAGCATTACAATAGATAACTTATCTATGTTTATAAAGGCTGAATGTTCTCCCTCAGAAAATACTACTGTATAAGTAAGCACCAGAAGTTGCAAAATACTCAAAACTAGCACAGCAAACCTTTTGTGCTTTAAGCTCACGTAAATAAAAAATATGGCAATAGCGGCTTCAAGGAATATTATTCCTGCCTCTACAGCCTTGTATAAGCTTCCATTCACCTCAAACCTGGTTGGCCCATTTATCAGCACCATCACCGCCAGAATAGCGCAAATAACTGATAACATACAGGCTAATGGCTTATAATATCCTTTCTTTGAAACTAGAAAGACTAGCCCAACAACTACAGGTAATAGTACTAGCAAGTAAGCTGTTAACAACAATTTTATCACCTTCATACCTTTCAAAACTTTAATATTAATAATACTACGATTATAACAAACCACATTAATGATATGCCTTTCCCAAAGGATAATCAAACTAGTTATGGAAAGAAATATTGCTTATTATGCCATAATATGTCTAATAATCTCCGAATACTTGTGAATTTCTTAACTTTTTAAAGAAATTTGATTAGTTGGAATGTGGTGAAAATTCTCACTTAAGTATTATACGCGAAAAGTAATGCAGGGCATTCACTGCCCTGCATTACTAACCAGCGTTTAGCCACCTAACTACATCGAATTCTTCTTGATTATTCCGTATGGCTATTTTTCTTTTATATTCAAGCTTTTCAAATTCTGCAGCTTCACTCTCATCGTTTACCGTCATCTTAACAAATAAATTATCCCAGTTTATCCTTTTGAGCCTTCTTCTCCACTTTTCATCTGCCTCTTCAGCAGACTTATAGCCTTTAAAATATATGAGTATATCACCTAAAACCGCTATAGGAAACCCTAACTCTTCTATCCTTAAAAAGACCAGTTCATTCTCTAAAAGATAAAACTTTAGATTCTTCAGCAGCTTTAAATAATCCTTTGGATTAATTATCAACCAAATAAAAGGAGAATTGTATTTCAAGTCAAATTTTTTATAGATATAGCCTCCCCAGTAGTCATCAGAAATCAATGTAAAGTCTTTATTCAACAGTACCTTCTTACGATCTTCTTCCATCATTTAAAGTCACCTCGGTAACCAATGAACCTTCTGCTTCCCGTTTCCTACCTTTATACATTTCTTTGTTTCACCCTTTTTATATGGAGTTTTTTTAGTTCTTTAGCTTAAACACTTATTATTGATTACTATATATTATGACTTACAGTAACCCTAAGTTACAGTGACGTCTCCCACTACCATGCAACAAATTACCATCAATATTAACAAAATAGGATAAGAAATATCTTTTATAAATTTTATTATATGAGGAAATTGCACAATTAAACTTCCTCAATTATATTTAAAAATCATTACTTTTTGTTAATAATTAACTATTTTGTTCAGAAAAAGATAATAGCAAAGCCAAGGTGCTATTGCACCTGTGGATAACTTTTAAAACTAATAAATTTATCCTGCTTGCTTTAAATTTAAGTCGTTAGACTTCTGATTAACAGCAATAGTGCCTGCTACTAAAGCCATACAGTTTAGTAGAGCTACAACTTTTGCTTTTCTAATACCTGCTGAACGCAGATTATTAACATTTAGGTACTCTTTCAATCTTGAGTTACACCTCTCGATAGAGGTGCGTTGATTATAGAGTTTTTGCCAATCTTCACTGCTCCTAAGAGGATAAGAGTAATACCTATTATTCTCTTTATAGTTTACCTTTAGGCAAAATCCATAGTTTGAATTGCTACAATGCTTTGTTCCAAATGGACAATTAACCTTACCGGTTGCTTGGGGACATCTAAATTTAAGGTAGTCACCATCTTTTCCCCAGTAAGTTAATGGATATCCCATTGAGCATATGGGTTCAAACTTCTCATTAAATCCTTCTGGTGGAGCATACTGTGCCCTAGGATTGTAAGCTATAATTGGTTGTGCTTTAACATCGTGAGTAACATAATCATAAATCTTTTGAAAATCATAACCTTTATCCATAATAAAATGCTTAGGACTCAAAACTCCAGAGTAGTTGGTGATGAACTTTTTTATCAGCGGAATAGCTAAATCTCCATCACTATAACTAGCGGGAGATAGCAATATGCTTAAGGGTAGTTCACTCTTGCAATCTGCCAGTATGTGAAGCTTAAATCCGAACCAACGTATTTTATTACCATCAGTATCGTTCTTAGCTCCCCAGTTTGGAGAAACAGCATCATTCTTAAGTTTGGATTTAGGTCTAGCTTTTTCAAAAGAATCAATTTTAGTAGAATCGATTGCTACATTTGAACCATCAACAATTCCTATACTAATGGCCTTTTTAACTAAACAATCGAAGTCATATTCCAATGAAGGTATTTTGGATAGCTTAGTTAAAAATCTACTAAAGGTTGATGCTGAAGGTGTTTTCTCTAAAATGTTAAAACCACAATTATACCTAAATATAGGATCAGTCTTAAGTCTATCGACTAACTTATTAAAATATTTAATTTTTTCAACTTGCATAGCAACTAAAGCATACAATAGTGCTAGCTCATTATGCCCTTTCGGGCCACGCGTAGCGTGTAGCTGGGCTAAACCATTTAATACATTTGAAAAATCTAGTTGGGCTAGAATTAATTCAAGCCTAGTTTTAGGTTGTAATTTTATTATTTCTTCAAAGGAAAATAGGCATTCTTGTCGAATATACATAAGTATTCACTCCTCTTTGTTGTGTATTTTTGGTGATACTTAAATATTCGACATTTTGGGGTGAATTTCCTTTTTGAATAATAAAAAAGTTAGTAAAATCAATGATTATAAAATATGAAATTTACTCATATACTTACCATACGGAAAATATTAATCAAAACGAGGTTAATTTTATTTTATACCCCAATAAAGACAAGATAATGAAATGGGACGTTTTGCTTGTCACCTTCCGATGAAGTCAAAACATCCCTCTCCTATTACTTAGCGTAATAGTTAATTAAGCTACCTGCCAGAATAATGTCTCTCTCGTCCTTAGTAAGCCCCTTAACCTGAAGCTTAATAGTCTTCTTGCCACCACTTCTAATGACAACAGCCTCCATCTCTTCTTGTCCATTTAATATAACTTCTCTTATGCCTTTAACAAAGATATAGTCACCTACTTGGAAATCTCTATCCTCACCGTCTGGTATCACGAAAGGAATCATCCCCCAGTTGATAAGATTGCTTCTATATCTCTTTGTTGCGTATTCCTCTGCTATATTGGCAAAGCCCCCTAATACCTTTTGACAGGAAGCTGCCTGCTCTCTGGCAGAACCGTCCCCAGGTTTTACGGCATAGATTACGCTGCCAAACTGAGTATTTTTAATAAGGCTTTCTATTTCCCGTTCAGACTTATTTTCTCCTGTAGCCTGAAGTAATACATTTTTAAGCTCTTCTATACCGTCAAAACTTCCATTACCCCCTTCTGCAAAAGCTTGTCTAAACTTTTCTACCGCTTGAACACCTTTAGCTCTTTCAACATACTGAGGATCCTTTCTGGATAGGGCGAACTCTGCCAGCTTCAATGGGTTTGATCTGTAGGAAGAAGTCTCACCGGAGGGGATAAGTTCGTCCGTAGTAGTTACCGGGTCTGTTATTACAGAAACCATCTTCAATAGGATATTTTCTGTCAAAGCAGACATCTTCGGCCAATCTGCTATATTAGGACCATATTTCAGTTCCTCATGGGCCTTAGGAGCCTTATAGCCGTTATAAACCCTGTTGCTGTATACTTTAGAATTAAAGCTATACTTCACATCTATCTCAGGAATATCTACTTCAGTTGCAGGAGTTAATACCCCACCGTTTGCCGCAGTGGCAGCTATAGATAAGGCATCCATCAATGCCACAGAAGCAATTTGTCCTGCCCCCGGCTTAGAGCCTTCTCTATTGGGGAAGTTTCTGGTGGTATGTCTTATGCTTAGGCCATTATTTGCTGGCACGTCTCCTGCTCCAAAGCATGGTCCGCAAAAGGCTGTTTTGACAATTGAACCGGCCTGCATAAGTTGTCCAATAGCACCATTCTTAATTAGTTCCATATATATTGGCTGGCTGGCAGGATATACACTTAAATTAAAATAGTCACTGCCTACGGATTTCTGGTCTAATATGGCTGCTGCCTTTACTATATTTTCAAAGGTTCCACCTGAGCAGCCTGCTATTATACCTTGATCCACCATTATTTTGCCGTCTACTATCTTATCTGTAAGCTTAAACTTAATTGCAGGATTATCTATCTGTTTCTGGCATTCTTCTTCTACAGCTTTTAATATATCTGCAGCATTTTTGTTTAGGTCTGCAATGCTGTATACATTACTTGGATGGAAAGGAAGGGCAATCATAGGCTCTACCTTGCTCAAATCCACTTTAATTATTCCGTCATAATAAGCTACTACTCCCGGCTCAAGTGCAGCATAGTCTTGCGGACGTCCATGAGTGATGTAGTATTCCTGAACCTTTTCGTCGGTGATCCAAATGGAGCTCAAACAGGTTGTTTCAGTAGTCATTACATCTATACCGTTTCTATAATCCACTGAAAGGTTAGCTATTCCCGGTCCCACAAATTCCATAACTTTATTCTTAACGAAACCATTACTAAATACAGCTCCAATTATACTTAGAGCTACATCCTGTGGACCCACCCCTCTTTTGGGCTGTCCTTCTAAATACACAGCAATAACTTCCGGTCTGACAATATCGTAGGTCTTTCCTAACAGCTGTTTAACTAACTCCGGCCCACCTTCTCCTACCGCCATAGTTCCAAGTGCACCGTAGCGGGTATGGCTGTCAGAGCCTAAGATCATCTTTCCGCAGCCGGCCATCATTTCTCTCATATACTGGTGTATAACTGCCAGATGAGCTGGTACGTATATGCCACCATACTTTTTAGCTGCAGAAAGACCAAAATTATGATCATCCTCATTTATGGTTCCACCAACGGCACATAAGCTGTTGTGGCAGTTTGTCAGTACATAGGGAATGGGAAACTCCTTAAGTCCGCTGGCCTTAGCTGTTTGTATTATGCCTACATAGGTTATATCATGGGATGCCATGGCATCAAATTTTATTCTCAGATTATTTGTATCTCTTGAAGAATTATGCTTTGTTAAGATTTCATAGGCCATTGTGTTTTTCGCTGCTTCCTTGTCTACAACAAGAGCCTTTAAGTCTACATCTTCACCATAGGCCTTTAATTGATTATCCAAGGACTCCAGTGATATTTCATCCTCATAGCCCAATATTGTTTTACCTCTATATAGGTATGCCCCCTTTTTAATTACCTCTACCATTTGCTTTACCCCCAATATTTAAAGTCATATACACCAGTATATCACAAAGTATATATACAAATAATATCTAAAAAGTATATAATTTATATGACATAGATATAAATTGGAGGATATATATGGACATAAGGCAACTTACTTATTTTATAGCAATTGCAGAAGAAGGAAGTATTTCAAGAGCAGCAGAAAGGCTTCATATAGCCCAACCTCCACTGAGTCAGCAGCTAAAGCTTCTTGAAGAGGAGCTTGGTATAAGATTGGTGGAAAGATCTACCCGAAAACTTGAACTGACTGAGGCCGGAAAGGCACTGCAGCACCGTTCAAAGCAAGTATTAGAGCTTTTGGAAACCTCCCTGAAGGAAGTAAGAGACATCGCTGAAGGCCTTCAAGGGCGATTGTCTATAGGTACCGTATCCTCAGCTGGGGCTACTTTACTTCCCGATATAATTCGCAGTTTTCACAAAACCTATCCGTGCATAGATTTTGAAATATTTGACGAGGATACAAGCAAAATAATAGAATTACTGGACCACGGAGTTATTGATATAGGCATCATAAGAACCCCCTTTGATTTGGAGAAGTTTGAGTCTATAGCTCTACCTAAAGACCCAATGGCAGCAGTTAGCCTCTCAGCCTGGAGTGATGATAAGCCTACTTTACTTTTGAAGGATTTAATAAACAAACCACTTATCGTCCAAAGACGAAATGAAAAGATTATAACAGAGCTCTGTTTAAAAGCAGGCTTTAACCCAAGAATACTCTGCAGAAGCAACGATGTAAGAACCATTCTGCTTTGGGCAAGTACAGGCCTTGGAACTGCTATTGTCCCTAAAAATTGTGTAAATCTCATACCGGATACCAACTTAAACTATAAGGAGCTGGCGGAGCCTTCACTAATGACAGGTACTGCTGTAATCTGGCCTAAGCAACGTTATATTTCCTCTGCCGCCAGGCATTTCCTGGAGGCCTTTAAAAGCACACAGTGCCAACATATATAGAGGTTTTACCATATATTTACTTGCGGTTGTGATAAATTCGAATATATTGTATTATAGAGATGAACATTATGAAGAAAGGTCTTTAATAAGGCACTTTTAGACTATAAATAGGAAACGGAGTAGATATAAGGTGGAGATAAAGACGCCAGATAACTTAAAACGTTTAAAAACTGAGTTAACAAGATTTATGATGTCCTATAAGTTCGGTTTGGACGAGCTTAATACAAAAATTGATATTTTAAAACAGGAATTCCAGTATATTCATGATTACAATCCAATTGAACATGTAAAATCCAGGATAAAAACACCGGAAAGTATATTGCAGAAGCTCCACAGGAAAGGCTTGGAGCTTTCTCTGGCTTCTATAAAAGAAAACATTCAGGATATTGCAGGAATACGTATAATATGCTCCTTTGTCTCTGACATATATAGATTAAGTGAGATGCTGCAGAATCAAAAGGATATAAAGGTATTGGCCATAAAGGATTATATTAAAAATCCAAAACCCAATGGCTATCAAAGCCTGCATTTAATTCTACAGGTACCGGTTTTTATGTCTGATAGGGCAGAGGACGTTTGTGTAGAAGTTCAAATTCGTACTATAGGCATGGATTTTTGGGCAAGCCTTGAGCACAAAATATACTATAAGTATAATAAAAAAGTCCCTCAAAAACTGCTGGATGATTTAAAGGAGGCTGCAAATACTGTGGCCCAGCTGGATAAAAAGATGGAGCATATAAATAAAGAGGTTGCAAATTATAAGGAAGTTTCTTATCAACAAGAAGGGTTACATGAAGTATTTATTAACAACGAAAATTTTTATTTTCCAGATGAGTTTTACCGTCTTTTCTTACAAGAGTCTCATCACCAAAGATAAAAAGTGGCCCAGGGGCCACTTTTTATCTGTTGATTTGGGAGAGTTTATACATAATCAATTACTATCTGCCTTGCAGACAGAATTGAAGATGGGCTCATTGAGAATTCATCAAGTCCATACTCCAAAAGAGTGGGAATTGCGTTTTCGTCTCCTGCCATTTCACCACACATGCCGCACCACTTTCCTTCCTTATGGGCCGCATCTATGGTCATCTTAATCAGTCTAAGCACAGCAGGATGCATTGGGTTATACAGATAGGCCACATTTTCATTCATCCTATCTGCCGCCAGTGTATATTGGATGAGATCATTTGTACCAATACTAAAGAAGTCAACATGCTTCGCAAACTCATCTGCCATTATGGCTGCAGCTGGCACCTCAATCATGATACCTGTCTCTATATTTTCATTAAATTCTTTGCCTTCTGCTTTAAGTTCTTCCATACAGAGCTTCAAAAGTTCCTTTGCCTTAAAAAATTCTTCCAGTGAACTGATCATAGGGAACATTATCTGGATTTTTCCATAGGCAGAAGCCCTTAATATTGCCCTAAGCTGGGTTTTAAATATATCTGTTCTGCTCAGACACAGGCGGATTGCCCTAAAGCCAAGGAAAGGATTTTCTTCTTCAGGCAGGGGAAGATACTCCAGTTTCTTGTCCCCTCCTATATCCAGTGTACGAATCACTACAGGTTTTCCCTTTAGCTTTTCAGCAACTATCCTATAGGCCTCAAATTGCTCCTCCTCACTGGGCATATCTTTCCTATCCATATAAAGAAATTCTGTTCTAAACAGTCCTACACCGTCACCGCCGTTTTCAATTACCTTATCTACATCTGCCGGTGATCCGATATTCCCTGCTATTATTACTTCTTTTCCTGATTTGGTTACTGATTTTGTATTTATAAGTGTTTTTAATCTTTCTTTATCTCTTTCAAGAGCAAGTCTTTTTTCCTCATAAGCTTTGATATTAGCTTCATCGGGATTGATTAATACCATCCCTTCCACACCATCAACAATGATTATATCTCCATTCTTTACAGAAGAAGTTATATCTTCAAGGCCTACTACTGCAGGTATTTCAAGAGTTCTTGCCATTATTGCGCTGTGAGATGTACGGCTACCCACATCAGTGACAAAGGCAGCTACCTTATCCTTATCCAGTTGTGCAGTATCAGAGGGAGTTAAGTCATGGGCAACAATAATAGAATTTTCCTGTAAGCTCTCAAAAATATTATTATTTTTCCCCATAAGGTTTCTTAAAACTCTGTTACCTACATCTTTTATATCAGCAGCCCTTGCCCTCATATACTCATCATCGATAAGAGAAATCATTTCCATGTACATATCCACAACTTCACTAATTGCCTCTTCTGCACTTTTCCCTTCAGTTTCAGTTTTTGCAATTGCTGCCCCGGAAAACTCTTCATCAAATAAGAAGGATAGGTGGCTGTCAAAGACAACAGCCTCACTTTCTCCTATATTTTTTGCAGTTTTATCTCTTATTTCTTCTAACTGTTGTATTGAACATGAAATAGCATTCTCCAATCTGCATCTTTCATTTGCAGGATCTACAGAAGCCTTTTTTTCCACTGTCAGACATTCTGCAGCTATTAGTACTACTTTACCTATAGCATAGCCCTTTGATGCTGCAATACCTTTCTTCATTACATACCTCCAGTATTTTAGTTGCGTAGCTTATTCTTCTCCAAACTTTGAATTTATTAAATCCACTAGAGTTTTTACTGCTTCTTTTTCATCATCACCTTCAGCTGAAACTGTAATTTCAGTTCCCTTTACCAAGCCAAGTGCAATAATATTTATAACAGATTTACCGGAGGCCTTTCTTTCACCTTTAGTAATGGTGATTTTAGAGCTGAATTGTGCTGCCTCCTTAGCAAATATTTGCGCTGGTCTTGCATGCATACCTAGTTTATTTTGAATTACTACATTTTTTGCTTCCATGATTATTCCTCCTATTTGCCCCAGTTTTCAAGCAGATACTTTTCTGCTTCAGCACACCAAAGGCCTCTATTTCTCTTAGTTATTTCAGCTAATTTTGCAAAGTGAGGATTGCTTTTTCCCTTTTCCTCAAAGTCTGCTATTGCAGTCATTTCCATATCTATACCTGTGTAAACAAGTTTCTTTCCTGCCGGTGCATCCGGTAGAGTAAGGGTTGCCTCAGCTGCACTGTTAAGTCCTCCTACATGAGTAACCATAACCGCAGGATTTATTAGCTTCTTTTCAGTCATTCTTAAGGACTCTTTCATATCATCGGTATTACCGCCAGTGGTTCCAACTATGTGAGTAGCTCCATAGTGAACGTTGTAGAAGTTACATAGAGCTGAAAAATTGGTATCTGTAGGTCCTGCAAAGAAGTTAAGACATCCATCTCTTCCAAGGATCCTATCTCCTTGTTCTACTACAGCTTTAACCGGTGCATATACAAAAACATCATCATACCCTGCACCATCTGTCAAGCTTCTTAAATATGCCACTGGATCTTCATATTTGCTGGTGTTTACAAATATAAGGTCAATTCCTTCATTTTTCTTTACTTCTTCCGGAGGGAATATGGTTGCTGCACGATTTAATCTATTCTCATCTATATCCGTAACAACTACCATTCCAGGTCTTCTGTCACAGTGAAGAGCATAATCTATAGCACCAAGACCCATTGGACCTGCTCCGGCAAGTATAGCCAGCTTTCCGCCTGGCACGATTCCCATTCTGTGTTCATAGCTTCCCATTGTAGTATGGTAGCTTGCATGGTAAGCACCTATAATACAAGACATTGGTTCTGCCAATGAAGCTTCATAATAGGCTTCTCCATCATAGTGGAGAAGGCATCCAAGTTCCATTACCTCTTGTGGCATAATGGCATAGGTAGCTGCGCCTCCACAATACTTATAGGAATATCCGGGAGAATCCATGCTTCCCTTATAGTTTAATGCCGGTTGTAGAGCAAACTTTTCTCCTACTTTAAACTGATCCTTCCACTTTGCACCAACCTTAACTATATTACCTGCAGTTTCATGTCCTATAATGATTGGATTTACATGACAATCCTTTGGCACTCTCTTATGATCCGGACCAAGTATTGCTGCCTTATAACTAGACATACATATGCTGTCAGAAACAACTTGTACTAATATTTCATCATCTTTAATTTCCGGTAATTCAAACTCCTCTAATCTCAAATCTCTTTTTCCATATAATCTAACTGCTCTTGTTTTCATTATTTTGCCCCTTTCTTATCCTATATTATCTACATATTTGAACTTAACCTGTTTCTCAAATTCCCGGATTGCACTTAATTCTGCAGGCTGTGTTCCACTGGTCATCACATTAGCGGTACCGGAAGCTACTGCAAGCCTGATAGAATCCTCGAAGCTGTAGCCCTTATCCAAGGAATAAGCTAAGGCTGCTACCATGGAATCACCAGCCCCAACAGTACTTATGGGCTGAACCTTTATGCCTTCTGCCAGTATTGTTGCATCATCATTTAGAAATAATGCTCCTTTTTCTCCAAGAGATACAACCAGTACTTTTATGCCGTACTCCTTCTTTATTTGTTTTGATAGTAGGATAGCTTCATCCATGCTTTCTATCTTAGAGCCAAATACCCTCTCAAGCTCATGGATATTGGGTTTTACCAGGTAAGGCCCTGCTTCCATACCATACTTTAAAAGTTCTCCGTCGGCATCCAGTATAGTCTTTGCTCCTTTTTCCTTGGCTAGAGCAATTAATTGCCTGTATATATCCTTGGGTACTCCTGCAGGAACACTGCCGGAGAATACCGCTATGGAACCAGGATGAAGCTTCTCCTGAATCACAGTTCTAACCTTTTCTATATCTGCCTCTCCTACCACTGGTCCCGGTTCATTAATATCTGTGTTTGCCTTGTTAACGCTGTCTACTATTTTAGTATTGGTTCTGGTTTCACCATTAATAAAGATGAACTGATTTTCTATATTCAATGAATTCAAATATTCTTTGATATAATTTCCTGTGCTGCCGGCAAGTATTCCTGTGGCTAGGCTTTTTCCTCCTAAGACATCTATAACCTTGGATACATTAATACCCTTGCCGCCTGCATCAAATCTCATCTCTGACACTCTATTAACATTTCCTGGGGTGAAATTGTCAATCTTAATTGTTTTGTCCACTGCAGGATTTAAAGTAACTGTTATTATCATTCTGCAATCCCTCTTTTTCCTTAATTATTCTTCCTCACTTATTGTAAGAAGGTTATAAACTGCATCCACATCTTTTGTAGTTCTCAACATTTCCATTACATCTTTATTTTCTACATCTACTGCTGTAACGATATTTCCAAGTATGGAAAGGTGCTCGTTACCAACCCCTGCAATACCAATAACTAAATATGCAGTCTCATCGCCAAACTTAACACCCTCAGGGAACTGTAATACTACTATACCGGATTTCTTTATGGTATCTCTTGCACTACCTACTCCATGAGGAATTGCCAATCCATTGCCAATATAAGTTGTTAACTCCTTCTCTCTTTCAAACATTGCGTCTATATAGGTCTCATCTACATAGCCGCCTTTAACCAATAGCTCACCTGCCATTCTGATTGCTTCATCTTTACTGGAGGCCTTTAAGCCAAGTTTTATATTTGATTTTTTTAGTATTTCATTTTCTTCTACGTTATCTGTATTGTCAGATTTAAGCTCTGATGGAGCAATTTCCGCCTTTAATATTTCGAAAACATTGTTATCTATAAAATCTTTTACGGAAATATGATAAGCATCCGGTTTTACAGCCTTTGCTCTGTCGGTAAGTTTCTCATGAGTAACTACTACATCTGCATCTTCTGGAATGTCTTCAATAGCACTATTATACACTCCAACATTTATGCCGGCACTCTTAAACTTGCTTCTTAGTGAAGTTGCGCCCATTGCACTGGATCCCATTCCGGCATCACAAGCAAAAATAACCTTTTTTATCTCTCTCTTTACAAGTCCCTTTGAAGCTGCCTTAGCCTCTGCAACTCTTACCTTTGCATCTTCTAAGTCGCTGTCATCCATTTTATCTGCAGCTTTCTTTACAAATATTGAAGCTACAAAGAAGGATACTGCTGCTGCTACTAAGATACCCAGTATTACTCCGATAAAGTCTCCCTTTGCTGTCATTGCCAATACTGCAAATATACTTCCTGGTGATGCTGCTGCTCTAAGTCCTATTCCAAATATGTTGAATACCAATATTCCGCTTGCTCCTCCGGCAATTACTGCTAACACTAATGCTGGATTCATAAGAACGTATGGGAAGTATATTTCGTGTATTCCACCTAAGAAATGTATTATAATTGCTCCAGGTGCTGATTGCTTTATCTTGCCCTTTGCAAATACCCAGTATGCTAACAGTATTCCTAAGCCTGGGCCTGGGTTTGCTTCAAGTAAGAACATAACTGATTTTCCTACTTCCTTTGCCTGGTCTATTCCTATTGGTCCTAATACTCCATGGTTGATAGCATTGTTTAAGAATAAGATCTTAGCCGGTTCTATAAATATTGAAGTCAATGGCAGAAGTCCTGCTTCTACTATTGCATCTACACCATTTCCAAGTAAATCGCTTAAGGTACTAACTACCGGACCTATTCCCCATCGTGCAAACATTGCTAATATTGTACCTATAATACCTATTGAGAAGTTGTTTACTAACATTTCAAAACCTGCAGGAATCTTTCCTTCAACTGCTTGGTCAAATTTCTTTATAACGTATCCCCCTAGAGGTCCCATTATCATGGCTCCTATAAACATTGGTACCTCTGAACCTACTATAACACCCATTGTTGCTGCAGCACCAAGTACCGCTCCTCTTTGTCCACCTACTGCTTTACCTCCGGTATATCCTATAAGAAGTGGCAATAAGTAAGTTATCATTGGACCTACCAGTGTTGCAAAAAACTCACTTGGTATCCATCCATCAGGAATAAATAATGCTGTTATCAGTCCCCATGCTATAAATGCTCCTATGTTTGGCATAACCATGCCGCTTAAAAATCGTCCGAATTTCTGTATTTTTTCTTGTGTTTGACTGCCTGTTTTTCTGTTAAGAGTACTATTTGACATTTTATCCCTCCATGTATTTGCTGCGTTTAATTTTGTAGAACTCTTCCAAAATATTATTTAGTACTTGGAATGCCACTTCTTCCGTTTTACTTTTTAGTGTCTTAGTAAAGTCCGGCCTTTCAAGCAACATTCTGCTAACAAAACTTATTGTTTCAATAAATCGCTTATCACAATTTTCCGGTGCCACCATAATAACGGCCAACTCCAGCTTTTCCTTTTCATTTCTAGCATTATATATACTGATCCCATTATCTGGCCTCACCACGCCAAAATACAGCCTATCCACAGCAGCAGTTCTGGAGTGTAGTAACAATATACCATGCCCCGTTATGAAAGTGCCGCCTTTTTCTTCTCTTTCCTTTATTGCCTCCTTCAGCTTTTCTCTCTGCTCTTTCTCTGAAACAATAATTTCGCTTGCTTCATTTATTATTTCATCTATATTTGTATATTTTTTATCGGTTATGAGGAAAAAGTTATCTAATATCTGTATAATAGCATCACTGTAAGTATTTAAGATAAGCAATCTTTCTTTTAGGTCTCGTTTACCCTTTCTTTTTAATGAAGTTAAGGTCACTGAGCCTTCAAGGTTTTTAATTTGCCTGTCTATCTTGGCCTTATCCTCTTCAAATAAAAGTGGATTTACGGTAACCACAGGTACCGGTGCTTTTGCTATATTTACAGTTGAAACGATAAAATCTATACCTTTTTCCCTCAGCCATTCTTCTTCCAAGTTTAAAGTTGATACAATGTCTGTAATTTCTATATTTTCATATTCTCTTTCTATTCTTGTGGCTAAAAGCCTGGAGGTTCCTATTCCTGAGGTACAGGCTATAGCTATCCTATATATGTGTTTATTCACACTTTCACTGCCCTCGATAGCAGCCCCCAAGTGCATTGCTATATATGCAATCTCTGAGTCCGGCATCTTGCTTCCTATGAACTTTTCCAGAGGTGCTGAACATTTTTCACCCAGTTTATATAAGTGGCTGTAATGTGTTTTTATCTCGTCAAGCAGGGGATTTCTTATTTCCATGTTCATTTTTAATCTGCTCAGTGCTGGTCCTAGATGATTTACCAGTCCTACCAAAAGTCTTTCATTGTGTCCAAGAAATCTTCCTGTTTCGCTCTCTGCTATCTTTATGACTTCCTTGGATAACTTCACTAATTCAAAGTTTCCTATAACCTTCCTGCCATCCACATGACTTTCTTCGTAATTCTTTGATCCTTTTATATGCATTGCAATGTAGCTAACTTCCTCTTCAGGAATATCTATGTTAAACATATCAGCTACTTCTTCACAAAGCTCACGAGCCATGGAATACTCTCTATTTTTTTTTAGGTCTTCCAAAAACTTTTCGTCAATTTTTATGGTTTCATTTTTCTTTATTCTTTGTATAACAAGGGCTACATGAACAATAATTCCTACGTAGGCGTTATCTGCCAATCTATAGCCTATATTTTTTTCTAAATTACGTACCACAGTAATCAAATTTCTGATTACTTCTACATTCATCAAGTTCAATAATCTGTTCCTGATTTCAACTTCAGTTTTGCCAGCCACGCTTACAGCCTGTGGCAAATTATTTCTTATTAGGGCCAAAAGCCTGTCTTCTCCTATATTCTCAAAAATTATATCAACAATTGCTTTTCTTATGTCCTCTTCTTTGGCTTTTATATATACTCCTAAGCCTGGCTTTCTGATTAATTCAATATGGTGTTTTACCAGCCACTCCTCTACCTTATCCAAATCATTACTTACAGTTCCTTCAGTGACCTTTAATATTCTAGTAAAGTTGTATAGCTTCGCAGGTTCATTATTTTTTAAGAGCTCGCTGATTATAATTACTTGTCTTTCTTCAGGTGAATAGTTTATCTCTCCCTTTTCATCATTAAGAATATTAATTAATTTATTTTTTTCACTGCGGGTACCCATTATTTTGATTCCTACCCCAGTCTTCTTTTTAAGATAAAACCCCTTATTATTCAACCACTTCTCTACAGAAGGTAGTTCTCTCAATACAGTTCTAGAACTTACTCCAAGAGCATTAGCAATTTCTGAAATAGTTATATAGTTATCCTCTAAACACATTTTATGAAGGATTTTTTTAACTCTTAAATCAAGGCTAACGTCTTTCATAAGCTACCCTCCTGTATTTTTATAAGTTCTGTATTAACTTGAACAGTTTGGGGAAACGTTTATTGAAGGAACAATGGAATAATCCTATCTGTATTATTCCACTGCTCCTATAATCCATTCTATCCTATTAATTTTATGACAATCTCTTAACTAGTGCATCGTATTCAGGGCTGCTCATAAAGTTTTGTATTGATATGTGTTCTGCTTTTGGTGCTATACTTCTAGCTCTATCGGTCAAGCTTTCATGAGTTATAACAATGTCTGCATTTGAAGGAATATCCTCTATAGCATAGTTTACAACCTCTATGTTTAAGCCTGCCTTCTTGAACTTATTTCTTAGTGTTGTTGCACCCATTGCGCTGGATCCCATTCCTGCGTCACAAGCAAACACAACTAATTTTACATCTTTCTTTACAAGTCCCTTTGAAGCTGCCTTAGCCTCTGCAACTCTTTCCTTTGCATCTTCTAAGTCGCTGTCATCCATCTTGTCTGCAGCTTTCTTTACAAATATTGAAGCTACAAAGAAGGATACTGCTGCTGCTACTAAGATACCCAGTATTACTCCGATAAAGTCTCCCTTTGCTGTCATTGCCAATACTGCAAATATACTTCCTGGTGATGCTGCTGCTCTAAGTCCTATTCCAAATATGTTGAATACCAATATTCCGCTTGCTCCTCCGGCAATTACTGCTAACACTAATGCTGGATTCATAAGAACGTATGGGAAGTATATTTCATGTATTCCACCTAAGAAATGTATTATCATTGCTCCCGGTGCTGATTGCTTTATCTTGCCCTTTGCAAATAACCAGTATGCTAACAGTATTCCTAAGCCTGGGCCTGGGTTTGCTTCAAGTAAGAACATAACTGACTTTCCAAGTTCCTTTGCCTGGTCTATTCCTATTGGTCCTAATACTCCATGGTTGATAGCATTGTTTAAGAATAAGATCTTAGCCGGTTCTATAAATATTGAAGTCAATGGCAGAAGTCCTGCTTCTACTATTACATCTACACCATTTCCAAGCAGCTGGCTTAAGGTACTAACAACCGGACCTATTCCCCACCGAGCAAACATTGCTAATATTGCACCTATAATACCTATTGAGAAGTTGTTTACTAACATTTCAAAACCTGCAGGAATCTTTCCTTCAACTGCTTGGTCAAATTTCTTTATAACGTATCCGCCTAGAGGTCCCATTATCATGGCTCCTATAAACATTGGTACCTCTGAACCTACTATAACACCCATTGTTGCCGCAGCACCAAGTACCGCTCCTCTTTGTCCACCTACTGCTTTACCTCCGGTATATCCTATAAGAAGTGGCAATAAGTAAGTTATCATTGGACCTACCAGTGTTGCAAAAAACTCACTTGGTATCCATCCATCAGGAATAAATAATGCTGTTATCAGTCCCCATGCTATAAATGCTCCTATGTTTGGCATAACCATGCCGCTTAAAAATCGTCCGAATTTCTGTATTTTTTCTTGTGTCACACTAGCCTTACGCGTCTGAGAGCTTGTCTGAAGATTTGACATGAACTTCCCCTCCATCTTTAATTTTAAACTTAATTTAAAGAATTTTGGCTAATGGCCATATCTCTGCAGAAATATATCATTACCGTTGATTAAATTATATACCCGTAAACATTTACATTCAATTCAAAGATATATTTATAAGTCCATAGTCATTAGTGACAAAATTAAAGGGTGAATTTTATCAGTTATAATAATAAACAGCGGCAGTAAAATTTAATATTCTACTGCCGCTGTTAATATTCATTATTTAGCTAATCTGATTACATTCCAAGAAAGGTTTGAAAGATTAGCAGTTACTATACCATTTATAATTTTTGCGTCCCCGCTATTGCTAGGTACTACATTGAAAGGATTGGCTTCAGTATTTACTGCATTTACATCATCCTTATGCAGAATTATATGTTCAACTACTCTATAACCCTCGAAATTTCTTATATCACATTCTAAGTAAAGAGTGTCACTCATATCCTTATTTAGTGCAAAGATTGTCAGTTCATCCTTTTCCTCATTAAATACAGCCGTAGCCTCAAGAACAGGAACATCAGTATAATTTTTTGTATCATACACACGTGTTGATATTATAGGATTTAATGCATATCCTCTTCCATAGTTTGAAACATGCATAAATGGATAGAATATTGTTTGTCTCCAAGCCCCCCCACCATTTGAGGTCATAATTGGAGCAATGACATTTACCAACTGAGCAAGACACGCTATCTTTACTCTGTCAGCATGCTTTAAGAAGGTTATCAGCATACCACCTACAAGCAGTGCATCTTCAAAATTATAAACATCTTCCAATTGAGGCGGAGCAATTGACCATCTTTCAATCTTTCTGTCAGCATCATTGGAATGGTACCATACGTTCCATTCATCAAAGGAAAGATTTATTGTCTTCTTTGATCTTGTTTTTGCCTTCACATAATCTGCAGTTGCAATCACTGATTTTATAAAGGCATCCAAGGCCATAGTATTTGCTAAAAAGTCTGCTGTATCCTTCTCTCGATTTCCGTAATATTGGTGAAGAGAAATATAATCCACATGCTCATAGGTATGTTCCAAAACTGTGGCCTCCCACTGAGCAAAGGTCGGCATACCGATACCTGAGCTTCCGCAGGCCACCAGTTCTATTGACGGATCTACCCATTTCATAACCTTTGCGGTTTCACAAGCTAAGCGTCCGTATTCTTCAGCAGTTTTGTGGCCTATTTGCCATGGACCATCCATTTCATTTCCCAGACACCAAACTTTGAATTTATGCGGTTCTGCATAACCGTGGGACTTTCTCAAATCGCTCCAGTAAGTTCCTCCAGGATGATTACAATATTCTACAAAATTGCGGGCAGCATCTACTCCACGGGTTCCAAGGTTTACTGCCATCATTACCTCTGTGCCGGCTAGTTTTGCCCAATCTGCAAAATCATTTGTGCCAACCTGGTTTGTTTCTATAGTGCTCCAGGCCAGGTCTGTTCTTCTTGGCCTTTTTTCCTTTGGTCCAACACCATCTTCCCAGTTGTATCCGGACACAAAATTTCCTCCGGGATATCTTACAATTGGAACATTCAATTCGTTAACCAACTGTATAACATCCTTTCTAAAGCCGGTTTTATCAGCCAGTGGATGTCCAGGTTCATAGATACCACCATATACAGCACGTCCTAAATGTTCAATGAAGGACCCGTAGATTCTCTTATCTACCTCTCCTATTTTGTAGTCCTTGTCCAAAATCATTTTTGCTTTTTTAACGTTTGTCATCTTACTCTACCTCCTTGCATTATATCCAGTAATTTTCTATCAATAGCTATCAATATATGACATATATTCTATTTCATTCCGTAAAATTCCTCCGGATCAAAACCAAGATAGGTTTCCGTCTTATCATCAACAGGCGTTATTTCCAGCATACACAGATGATTACAAGGGATCGTTACTTCAACTTCATAAGCTCCATTTTGCTCAAGTAATTTTGCATCAGTCTGAAGTGGTTCTGCAGCAGCCTGTAATATCTTTAACTGTTCCTTGTTTAGATTACGGGGCTTACCCATATTGCTCCAGGTTTGCATTGGATTAGCATGAGCTCCTCCTACCTCTTTTTTAATAAGCAGAGCCTGCTTTCCTATTGATGGTAGTGAAAGTACATACTTTTCGTCAGGTGATGGCTTGTGATCTCTCATATCATGCCAATTCCATCCAATAATTACATACTTATCACCGTCTTTGGTAACAATTAAATGTTCATCACTATAGAGTAATTCCCTTCCTGCTTTTGAGAAAAACTCGAAGGTATAGAAAGTGGGTTTTTTAATGGAATTTAAAGCAACCATTCCAAAGCCCCCATGAAAAACTGACTTCGGGACATCCGCTTCTTCGAATACATCGCTGAAGGTCCAATAAGAATAGGAATCTGCATATTCTCCGGCTTCACTTAGTATACGGGCAATAAAGGCAGCATTGAAATCCGTATCATGTACCGGGCATACTGGCACATATGAACTGTTAAACTCCGTTATGTGCAGAGGCATATTTGCAATACGTGGATAGTCGGACATGATTTTACGGGTTTCTTTTAATTCCTCAATCATAAATGTTGGGTCGTGCATAACATGATATACATACTCCCCCTTGTTAGTTGGAGCTTGTGCTGTATAACAGTGGCGAGTAATAAAATCTAAAGGTAAATTATTATTTATACAGTGCTCAAAGAATGATCTCAGCCACCTTTCCGTATCTACACCGCAAATTGCCGGTCCACCTACCTGGATTCTTGGATCAGCTTTCTTTACCGCCTCAGCAGAGTATTCATATAGCTTAAAATATTCCTCCATGGTACCGGCCCAGAAACCAATATTAGGTTCATTCCATACTTCTACAGGCCAAGTTATAACCTCTTCTCTTCCATACCTTTCTATGAGATGATTTAAGGTCGTTGTCACCATTTCAGCCCACTTTTCATAGGATGAAGGCGGTGTTACATTTCCCTTCCAATAAAATACAGTTTGTTCACCACTCTTCAATTTTTCCGGCATGAAACCTAATTCAAGAAAAGGGCGTATACCATTTTCCAAATAAGTATCGATAACCCGGTCAAGATAAGTGAAATTATAAAAAGCAGTTGTTTTATCATCCATGGTAATTTCCCGATATATCCCCATATCATCACAAAATAATCCATGACCTCGAATATAACGGAAATGTACAGCCTCCTGAACTACTTTTAAATGTTCGGTATATTCCTTTTGAAGTGCCAAGCCCATTCGGCCTGTACCCACACAAAAGGTTGCATTATTTTTAAAGGGTTTGCCTGAAACCGGTACTTCTATCTTCTTTATCATATAAAAACCTCCATGATTGGTACTTTTTAATCAATATATCAACGAAACAAGATGCAATTTCCTGATTCCCTATAATATCTTATGCGTTCCTCTATAGGCTTCCGTCCACACTTTAGTTTTATACCAAGACAATCTATACATAAAAATTCTTTAGCATTTCTTGAAATAAGCTTCATATAAATAGCAATGTCATCACCTTTCAGTGCTGCTCCGCATTCTTTGCAAGTTTTATTGTTCCCCATTTACTTCACCAGTTTTGCCCGCACTACTACACAATCATGAGCCGGTACTACAGGAGCAAACCTTTCTTTAAAGACTCCTAGTTCTTTATGTTCCCAGCAGTCATACATGGACAGTGAACATCCTGAAGCATAGGGAATTCCCATATCCCAAAACTGTAACGAAAGCTCTCTTTGGGTGTCGCTCAAATTGAAAAAGCCTATAGCAAGATCTCCATTACTTAATACTTTTACCAACATAAAAACTTCATCTGAATGAAACCACTGTGGCTCAGGTTTAATGCGGTAAGCACCACGGCATTCTATGTCCTGATTGATGGCAATTATGTCACGGTTCATCAAAATATCCTTTGTTACTTGGTTAGCATTTCTGATATCACAGCCAATCATGAGAGGAGACCCCATAAGACTCCACAATGAAAAATGTGTTTTATACTCATTATCACTGCAGCCACCAATTTTACTGCTAATCCAACCGTTATTACTACCACCATACATGCCAACAACCAGCATGTCCATATCATTATGACAATATGATCCTGTATAACATTCTTTATCAAGCTGCGATATAGCGATATTCTTAATAGAATCCCAATTATCCTGTATGTCACCTGTGGATCGATACATATGGGCACCTGATGACCGAATCCACTTATTTACATTATCTTCTCCCCAATTGCAGGCAGAAAATAGGATGTCTCTACCACAGTTTTTTAGTGCCAGACTCATTCTTTTATATAGTAACTCTCCTGACATTTGTCTAGGCTTAAAACAGTAATCGTACTTTAAATAATCTATACCCCATTCTGCAAATAACTCCGCATCCTGAAATTCGTGTTCAAAGCTTCCAGGAAATCCAGCACAGGTATGGGTTCCAACACAGGAATACATCCCAAATTTCAGACCCTTGTCATGAATATAATCAGCAAGTGCTTTCATTCCGCTTGGAAACTTTTCCGGGTCTGCTACAAGTCTCCCGTCCTTGTCTCTCTCCTTTAAGCTCCAGCAGTCATCTATGACAATATACTCGTAACCTGCATCTTTATATCCATCAGAAATGAATACATCCGCAACGTCACGAATCAGCTGTTCATTTATGTCCCATGTGAATGTGTTCCACGAATTCCATCCCATGGGAGGCATTGCACCTAAATGATATCTTCCCATTTCTAGTTACCTCTCTTACTGTTTTTATTTTTTATTGAAATAGAATGCTTCTATCATAATCTGTACTTACTCCAAAGTAAATGAAGCCAGACTGGCACTTCCACTACCTGTATAGGTAAAATACAACGCTTGTATACCATCAGGAATATCTATATCCTCAGAATATTCCTTCCATATATTCGAAAACTCAACGGTTATCTTTCCCAGCGCAGGTCCATTCCAAGATGTTTTTACCTCAAAGTCACCACGGCAGTATCCTCGAACCTTGATTTTCACTTTTTTGATGCCTTTGCAATCAAAATATTTAAATCCAGCTGTAGCGGTAGCCTTCATATTAGCTATATATCCAAGCTCTTCATCTCCGTCTCTCCCATCTTGAGTTATCTTAGGAAACTGGCTATCCATCCAGGCTCCGGTGCAGTCTGTATAAATGGATTCATCCTTACAGAATAGGTTACATGCCAGATAAGCCGGATATTCTCCCCGTCCTATAAGAGGGCCTCCGTTTGGTCCGCAGGATGTCATCTCTACCTGAGGTATCCTGCCATCATCTAAAATTTTAATTTCCTCTATACAGCCCTGTCTGCTGAAATTCGTTCCATTGGTATGTCTATGATAAAAAATATACCATTTTCCATTAATCTCAATAATGCTGCCGTGGTTATTACCGCCATAATACATAGGTTTTTCTGCCGGTTTGTAAGAATCAATATGAAGATCGTTATTGCTTACGATTACTCCCCGGTATACAAAACCCTTTGTTGGGTATTTGCTTGTAGCATAGCATAGTTCATGCATAACAACGGATGAATAGATAAAGTAATAGGTATCGCCTTTCTTTCTTATGGAAGGAGCCTCAAAGAACTCATGTCCTTCATATCCACTGCCTTTGCTGTAAGGTTCACTGGGGGCCACAAATACTGTTTCTTCCCTGATAGTGAGCATATCCGGTCCAAGTACTGTTGCCATGGCACCTGATCTTGATTTGTCACCAATGGGGCAAAAACCTGTATATAGGTATGTAATGTCTCCTTCTGTCAATACTCCCGGATCAAACTGAGGCTCATCGCCCTCTCTTTCTCCCAATCGAGTTCCATCAGGATAATGTACATAGCCATAAAATTCATATTTGCCAGCAGGGGTATCACAGACTGCTACTGACACAACTGAAACTTTATCTAGAACATAGTATAGATAATAGCGTCCATCCGGTCCCACTGTCACATCCGGTGCATATAGGCACATACTTCCGTCAGGATTCAGTGGATCATCTGTTTTTTTATAAATAACACCTTCATAACGCCAGTCGCCCAAATTATCAACGGGCGCTGACCAACACACATAGTCGTTTAGACAATAAGCATGTCCATTAAACCGGTCATGGGAGCCATAAACATATACTCTATCTCCGAAAACATAAGGTTCTCCATCAGGTATATATTCCCATGATGGCAGATATGGATTAAAACCTTGCTTTTTCATAATTTTGTTCATTCCTTTCTGTTTATTTTTTCTTGAAATACTCGTTAATAAGAAACTTCATTATATCGCTGGGTTCTTCCCTTACAAACTCGGCCTTATGTCCGAACAACATTCCATATGGTTCCTCTGGAGTGTAGGGATACCACTGTGGCATATCCTCTCCTGTGGAGTCCTTTCCGTTTGGATCTCCAGACCGTATAAAGTTTGCCCAGTAATTGCACATTTGACGGGCAAGGTCATAATGTTTGCCCACAAAAGGTCTCCAGCACTTGGCCAGTGTCTCAAAAAAGAACCATAAATCTACTGAGTGGAAGGTTCCTGGGTTGTCCCATCCTGGTATTTCAGCATCAAAATTATAGTAATACAGTGGTGTGTTTGACCCTGTATCGGCATTGGCCTTTGCAGCAACACGGATAGCGTATTCAAGTCCACTCACTGAGGCTCTATTTAATACTTCATCGAGGCTAGCTGAATCCGCCTTGCAAAGTGCAAGATACTCATCCGCATGGTCTCCGAACAATTGTACAGCTAAATCTCTGAACTCCTCAAAAGTCTTTACCTTAGGTATACTAAAAAACTCAGAGGAGGTATGTCCCAATAGCACCGGTACCCTCCAACGCTTGTTTTTTATGAAAAGATCATAGGCGTCACCTATGCTGAATTTATTATCAACCACCGTTCCCCAGAATCTGTTATACTCCAGAGCCTTATCACGGATATAAAATGCATCCAGCTTTCTAGCTTCATCTAGGGATGAAACTCCAAGAAACTCAAAGAATTTTACTCCTTCCTTTTCCTCATTTTGAAGGCAGCGTCCACCTCTTGGGAAAAAATTATTTGGGTAAGGAGAATTAAACATGCCGCTCTCAATAATAGCTCTTTGAAAAAGTCCTTCATTTTGTGGTGAGGTAAGTTGGCTTAGAACACTTCCTCCACCAGCAGACTGTCCTCCTATTGTAATATTATCAGGGTCCCCACCAAAAGCAGCAATATTGCGTTTAACCCATTGTACACCAAACTGCTGGTCCAAGTGACCGAAATTTGCAGGAGCCTCAGGAGCTTCAGCTGTGATTTCAGGATGACATAAAAATCCGAAAACATTTAGGCGGTAGTTGACAGTTACCACCACTATGCCTCTACGGGCTATTCGCTCTCCATCAAACTCCATTTCAGCTGTATGTCCAACCTGAAGTCCTCCTCCGAAGAACCATACAAAAACCGGAAGTTTCTCATGGGCACTGAATGCCGGTGTCCATACGTTTAAATACAGACAATCCTCATCCATAGGAATATCCGGATCTACAGCCCATTCTCTTGTGTATATATTATTTACATCTATAACCGTAGGTGCCTGCATAGATATGGGAGCGAACTCAAAGGCTTTTAGTACACCATCCCAATTCTTTGCTGGTAGTGGAGCACGCCAGCGGTTTTCACCTACAGGCGGTGCTGCAAATGGAATACCTTTAAAACTTGTTATACGTGGATCAGCTGCTGGCAATCCCTGAATTACACCATTTTCAACTTTTACTATTCTCAACATATTGATATCCTCCTCTCATTATTAAGAATAAGAGGATACCGGACCTTCTCATATCCGGTATCCTCTTTTAAGAGATATCAAGAAAACAATTTACAATTTCCTGATTCTCTATATCATCTAATCCGCGCCCCAATGGATTTGCGTCCGCATTTTAAATTTATTAAATTATTCCCAATGAATTAATAAATTCTATATTGTCCAGCTAACATCAGGAGGCTAAAGAAGTACAAGCAGTTATCATAGTATCTTCGTACTCCTTTTCGTAATGGAAGTTCCCAGAAATCCTTCACCCACTGTAGTCTGTATTTTCCTTTTGCAGCCAGTGACCCTGCAGCATTTGTAGCTATTATTGCAGTTGGATGCATTGCCTCTTCATCAAAGGCTTCCCCCTTGATAGTGTAGGCGTGATATTCTCCTAATTGGGTATTTTCACTAAAGAAAGCCTGAAGCTTATCAACTATTTCCCCCAAAGATTCATCTTTATTGAACCATGAAGCATCCAATCCTATATTCATGGCAACACGGTATGCATCAGAGTAAAACTCAAATTCCTTACCAAATAATAATTTTGGCCTTCCATCAAATTCCGCATATTCAGGAGCCATACCTGTAGTCTTATCACAGGAAAGATATAGATACTTACGGCTTTCCTCAGCGGCTTTTTTCCAAAACGCCCTATCCTCTTCATCTGCCATTATGGCAAAGAGCTCATAAAAGTGTGGTAAATGATAGGAAGGATCCGAAAACGGTGTTTCCGGTACAAATTTTATATAGTAATTTGAATTGTCCCACATTGGTTGTCCACCTTCAACTAGCTCATGTTGGTGGATACAATGCCTCAATATATCTCTAGCTTGTATACTATAATCAAAGGGTTTCGGTCCATCTCCCCACCTCTTGTGGGCAAAGAAAAGAGCCATAGCAAAATATTCCTCACCATCCGGTGCAGGCCCTTCGGCATTTTTGGTCCCATCGGGTTTGACGGACCAAGCAAAATAGCCCTTGTATTTGCCTTCCTTTTGATACATATATGTTTTAGAAAATAACCATAGTCTATCAAAGATATCTTTTCTATCCATTTGTACCGCCATCATCATTCCATAACTCATACCTTCCGTACGGGCATCGTTATTTCCTGTATCAAGCATATATCCCATATCTTCGCCCATTTCAAAATAAATTCTCTCTTCAGGGTCAAAAAACATAGTATTAAAGGTATTTTTTATTTTTTCATCTATCTTTTCCTGAGGAATACCAATCTCAGCAAAGAGATTGGTATATTCCCCAGTATAAAACGCACCCTTTTGCATAATTTCCCTCATTTCTATAGATATCCAATTCAAAAACCTTAATTTTAATTGATACTGTATAATTGACAATTGTTAATTTCATTGTTAACCCTTTACTGCACCTATGGTAACTCCCTTAACAAAATACTTCTGTAAAAATGGATATACCATTATAATAGGAAGGGAGGCAACAACGGTTACAGCTGCTTGCATTGAGGCAGGCGTAACAGTGTTAACAACAGTGGTAGTTCCTTGACCAAATATTGCTTGTTGGGATCTTTGGCTGGCTGCATTCATTGCAGAAGACAGCATCTTCATCATCTCATACTGAAGTGTTGTCAGATTATTATTACTGGAACAGTATATAAATGTATCAAACCAAGTGTTCCAGGCACCTACAGCACACCATAAAGCCACAGTTGCAAGAACGGGCTTACAGCACGGAAGTATTATTTGGAAAAAACATCTGAAGTGACCGGCACCATCGATAAATCCTGCTTCAACTAAACTTGATGGCAGGGATTGTATAAATGACTTCACAACAATAATATTAAAAACGCTAACCATTCCAGGTAAAATGTAAACCAGGAAATTATTAGTCAAGTGTAAATCCTTAATGAGGAAATAATTAGGAATCAAACCCGCAGATACATACATTGTCAGTACAAAATAACGAGTTGCAAACTTACGCAGCACAAATTCAGGTCTGGAAAGTACATATCCTACAAGTGCCGAAATAAATACACCCAGTATTGTTGATATTGCTGTACGCAATACAGAATTCATAGCGCCAATTACCAATAGTTGGTTTTTAAATACAGTTTCATAATTATAAGTTGAAAAAACTCTGGGCCATAAGGTTATGCCACCTCTTAATGTATCCTGTGCATTGTTGAATGATACCGCAATGGTATTCCAAAATGGATATAACATTACTACAATTATTGTTAACATAATTAGTGTGTTAATGGTGTTAAATATTATTGGTTCTATACTTCTTCTTCCAGTCTTTTTTCTGGCCATCTTGTTCCCTCCTTTACAGTATTGCCTCGTCATCAATTTTTCCCGATAAATAATTTGCACCCGCTACAAGGCCAATTGATATTACTGATTTAAAAATACCAGCTGCTGTTGCAAGTGAATAATTTCCGAGATTAATACCGTATTTCAGCACATATATATCAATGGTTTGGGAAACATCAAGCACAAGACCTCTGTTACCCAATAAATACGGTACTTCAAAACCTGAGTTCAATAACCATCCAATATTCATAACCAGGAGTACTATAATGGTGTTCCTAATTCCAGGAAGGGTGATATGCCACATTTTTCTAAAACGGTTTCCTCCATCTATTTCACAGGATTCATAAAGTTCCGGGTCAATAGATGACATGGCAGCTATATAAATAATGGAGTTCCATCCCATTTCTTTCCAAACGTTAGAGAATGTATTAATCCACCAGAAATACTTAGGTGTCCCAAGCCACAAAATTGGCTTATCAATTATACCTAAAGCCATCAATAAATTGTTTAATGTTCCATCTGAGGTGGACAAAACATTTGCAATAATTGAACATACTATAACCCAACTCAAAAAATGAGGTAAGTACGATATTGTCTGTGTTACACGCTTGAAGCCCATTCTTCGGACTTCATTCAGTAATAATGCAAATCCTATAGAAAAAATAAACCCAAATATTAAGTTTAAAGCAGACATAGCAACTGTATTTCTAAAGGCATTCCAAAATTCCGGTGCCTTAAATAAAAAACTAAACTGTTCTAGCCCAACAAATTTTGATCCAAAGTATCCCTTGCTAGGCTTGAAATTCTGAAAGGCCATAATCCAGCCTGACAGTGGCCAATAACTAAATATAAAAGTAATAATCATACACGGGATGATCATAATTAAGAGCTCTTTTTGTGCCTTAAATTTTTTCAGCCTACTTTCCCGCTTCAATAGTTTTGTGGTTTTTTCTTGTACTGCAAGATTCTTTTCACTCATCTCCATCTCTCCCATGTTTAGAATATTGTTTCCCAGTGATTGAAGAAATAAATATTTACATTTAACTATTGCTATAATAAATGGTGGAGAGAGGATTTTCCTCCGCCTCCACCATTAAATTGTATATCAAGCACTTATTTTCCTAACTTTTCCTTAATTATCTTGTTTACTTCATCTAAATAAGGTTGAGGATTGCTTGCATTGAAAGCATCTACAAATTCATCCCACAAGCTGTCAAACTTACTTGGGTCCACCATAATCAATTGTGGATAATACTTTCTGGTAACATCATTTAATGCAGTATTAGCTACTTTAGCTGCACTTCCGTCTTCAATAGCCATTGACCATATCGGATAGTACTTAGGTCTGTTAACAGGCTCAGATAATAACTGTGCTGGGTATTCAATATTTAAAGCTTTTAGGAAGTTCTTATCATAATCCTGCTGAGCTGCCATGTATTCTGCTACAGAGTCTCCAGGTCCACATGGACTTCCATCTTCATAAAGACCTTGCTTCTTTGGAGAATAATTCCAAAGATAATCACCTGTTAAATCACGTTTCTTTGCAGTATCGTTGTTTATGTCACGGCGTTCTTGTGTAAGAGCTTTATCATTATCTCCAACTTTTACCCAGTCCTTGCCTTCTACACCCCACTGTAAGTAATCCTGAACTTCTTTGTTCAATATCCAGTCATAGAATTCAAGTAGACGGTCAGGATCTTTACATTTCTTTGTAATTCCAATACCGTTGTTTCCGGTGATTGATCCATTTGGTGCATCTAGATAGCCATCCTGTACACCAGGGTTTGTAATTGGAACAGCAACATAAGTACGATTGTATTTTCCATCTGCTTTTAGTACATTTTCAGCGCTGAGGAAGTCCCAATACTGGTCAAACATACCAAGTACAGCACCTGAGGATATTCTTGATATATATTGGTCATAACTTTGAGTAAAAGTTTCACCTTCTATAATACCCTTGTGGAATTCTTCATTCAGCTTTTTATAGTAGTTTTTAGCAGTCTCTGTTGTCTGATAGAAATATGCAGTATCTGTCTTGTAATCTACTGTGGCATCACCATTGTTACCATCACCTAATAAATGCTGTGGAGCATTACGTAAGCAGAAATCTCTCCAGCCATCAGACAGTATTTCAAATCCAATAGTCTTTGCACCATCTATTGTTGGATGCTTGGCTTTATAATCCTCAATAAGCTGGAAGTATTCTTCAAGTGTTCTTGGAACTTTATAGCCGCCTTCTTCAATAACAGCCTTTTGAATATAGAAACCTGCACCTCCATTGTTAAACATTGGAGCAGCCTTTTGTCTTACACCATAAAGTTCAAGAATGTATACATGTCCATCTTTAGCAGTATTATATTCCAAAGATGGAGCATAATGAGCGTAAAGGTTTGGATAATTCTTCAATTTGTCCTCTAGCGGAATAAATGCACCGGCATCAATAAACTTTTGATTTTCAGCAAAAATAGCATCTGGATAGTCTTCGCCCGCAATCATTACTCCTACCTTTTGAGCTAAATCTCCTACAAGGAATTCATACTCAATAGTAACTCCTGTAAGCTCAGTAATTTTCTTTAGAACGGGGTTGTCCTTTGAAGGAGCAGTATTGGGGTCACGGATAAAAACTTTAAAAGTAATAGGATTGTTACGGCTAGCCAGCATTGGCAAACCTGTCTCTGGATCTCTTTCTATTTTACCCTCACCGACAGTAGTTTCAGTACCACTTTTCCCAGTGTCTTCGGTCTTTTTGTCTGAACTTTTACATGCAGTAAAAGAAACCGCCATAGATGCAACGATTACAGAAGCAATTAGTTTTGTAAACTTTTTCATCTTGAAAATCCCCTTTCCTTATTTATGAATTAATTTTAACATGGGGCATATTGTTAGTCATTCCAAAAAAAATACCTGAAACTCCAATTTTAAAACCTTTACATACTGGATTTACAAAATGACTTTCTACCTAAGTCCTGAATTTTTTCTGTATTCTGTAGGACTTATACCAATTTCTTGTGTAAACTTAACAACAAAGTACTTACTTTCGGAATAACCAACGGCTTCCGCTATCTCATAAATCCTCTTATCCGTATGAAGCAGAAGATTTTTTGCCTCTGCTATTCTAATGCTGTTAACATATTGTTTAAAATTCACACCGGTAGCCTTTTGAAAAGCTCTTCCCAAATAGGTAGCATTCACAAAAAACTTATCTGCAATTTCTTTCAAATTGATTTGTTCCATATAGTGCTGATGTACATACTCTATAACCTCCCGGCTAATACCCATATTAACCATTTTACATCTGTGTTCTACAAAATTTATACCATCATGAACTAAATCAAGAATCATTTCTTTCCACTTCATAAATGAAATAAAATGAGGATAATCAAACCATTCAGGACGAGTGAGAATTGCTTCATTTCCATTTTCAACATAGGTTACTTCTAAAGCATCAAGAAGGATATAATAAATTCTATAAGTTATTTCTCGTATCTCCTGAATTTCTAAATGAGCTTTTTCAATTTCTCCCATCAGTTTCTCAACAGATTTTATTAACTCAGCTTTATTATGAGATAAAAAGTACTGTTTTATCTCTTCCAGCTGCTTGCATCCAAAACATAATTTTTCACAAGTTCTTCTCAAGTCTGGTTTATATTCCATATATTCCATTTGTGAGAAAAAAAGCTCAGTCAGCATCCTATTCATATGATTTGAAAAATCCTCTTTAAAAGAATTCTCAATGTTATTAAAAATATAAGAATCAAAAAATATGGAACAGTTTATTTTTTTCTTCTTAAACATATCCAAAAGATAATTTCCAAAAGACCTTTTATTATTATTAAAGGGGGCAAGTATTTTATTAGGCAGTAGAAAGCTATATTGGCTGCCATTGGTATGAAACAGATGGTCTTCTGACGCATCTAATATGGTGGAAAGGCACTCTTTCATTATAACGTGAGGTTTTTTATCCTCCAAATCTTGAGAGCATGGTAAAAGAACACAGGTCATAAGTGTATAATCACAGAAGATTTTTCTGTCTATTGCTTCACCATTATATAAATTGCGAAGCTTATTAACCTGCTCACGTATCAACCTTAGCCGCATTTTATTATTGTATTCATCCAGCTTATTGTGAATTTCTTTAAGTAAAGGGATAATTTCATCTTCATCAATTGGCTTGTTCAAGTAAGCTTGCGCCCCATATTTCATAGCCTGTTTTGCGTAAGAAAATTCACTATAACTTGATAGCATAACTACCATTGTTTGAGAATAATCCCCTTGTTTAAGCTGGCTTAAGAATTGGAGCCCATCCATAATTGGCATTTGAACATCCAACAGGATTAAATCGGGTTTCACAAGAGGAAGTTTATCTAAAGCGTCTTGTCCATTCACTGCAGTATCCTTTACCTTAAAGCCGTATTCCTCAAATGGTATAGCCTTAGGTAGATATTCTCTTATAGCTTTTTCATCATCAACCAGTAAAATTGAATACATTAAAACTCCTCCTTTGAGTGGCGGACAGGAATGGATATACTTATTTTTGTTCCCTTCCCCTCCTGGCTCTGAACATCCATAGTAAAATCCTTACCGTAGTACAAACATAGGCGCTGATACACGTTATAAATTCCTACGCTATGAGTAAGCTTCTCGCCTCCCTTAAGCATGTTTTTTAGTTTCAACAGATTAGCCTCATCTATGCCTATACCATTATCTGTAACAGAAATAAACATCTGTTCGTCCATTATCTTTATACAAATCTCAACATTCCTATTGTAAGAAATGGCCTGCACCCCATGAACACATGCATTTTCTACTAATGGTTGAATAATGAGCTTTGGTAACATACAGTTTTCAGCTGCCTCATCAACTATAATACTATACTCAAATTCGTCTTCAAACCTGTATTTCTGTATATACAAAAATTCTTCCAAGAATTTTATGTCCTCACTTAAAAGTATAATATCTTCGTCCCAATTGATTAAACGCCTAAACATCTTTGATACATATTTTATTATTCTTGCAGTTTCAGTCTCCTCTTTTACAATTGCTTTTAGTCGTATACATTCCAGAGTATTAAACATAAAATGTGGATTAACTTGACTTTGTAAAGCCAATAGTTTCGCTTGCGCATTTTCTCGCTCTAAATGTGCTTTATTGATACGGGCAGTATATTTTTCATCAATCAAAATCTGAAGCTGTTCACTCATCTTATTTATACTTTCTGCAAGGACACCTATCTCATCTCTGCCTATATTATCCTCACTTATCTTAGCAAAATTACCCAAGGCTATATTCTTTGACAATCTAACTAAAAGTTTAATTCTCTTGGTAATATTACTTGCCACTATCATTATGCAAAAGAAGGCCAACAACATACTTCCGAATCCTATTAAAGTAGTTTTCCATCTCATTTTAGTAAATTCCTTTGAAATGATATTACTATCGTAGAAACCATACAATGAGAGCGGCAAATCTCTGAGAGGCTGCTTTAAAACAACAATTCCCTTCTCTAAATCCTTATCTGAAAATATATCGAAAGCCCCAAATTCACTGTAAGTATTTGCAGAGGCAATAATTCTGTTATCTTTGTCTACCAAAACCATGTTATCAAATAAATCGCTATCCCTGAGCATTGAGGAAATATATGATAAATTGATATCAATTCGAATACACTTCTCATATTTTGAATATGTGGGATAATTCTTAAGTGGTCTGATTATGCTCAAACTTCTATTGTTGGAACTTATTAATTTTAACGGAGTTAAAGCTATTCTCATTTTGAGACCGTTAGGTGATGAATTTAATGGATCCAATCTGTAATCAAGTAATTTCTCTTCGAAAGTATCGAAGTGGGCTGATTCCAATTTTCTTACGATAGCTCCGTTAAGCAGTGTTGGGTTATCTGAATAAATTATCAATTGACTAACTTGGGGGTTATAGGGTAAATCAGAAAACAATAAATTCTTTACATGATTTTGGTACCTATTAATATAATTGAGACTATTAGTGTAGCTTGTATCTAAGAATTTGTATAACTCTTCATTAGCGTTATAGCGGACAGAAAGTGTTATAGTTCCCGAAATACACCCTTCAACCTTACCTGCTTTTTCACTTAAGTTTTGAGTTAATCGCTGCAGCATTTCATTCTGAATATTTTTCTCTGCATCACTGTAATAAAAAGTATTTTGAATAAATAAAGGCATGATAACACAACCCACAAATACGAGCATCATCTTTTGTGTTATTGAAAAATTGTTTAAAAACTTACTAGATTTTATCCACTTTATAGGAATCCCTCCTAACGAAAGATATTCTAGAAATTGTAAGAATACATATTAAGTTTAATTTGGTTAATGTTAGATTGGTTTATAAATTTTACTCTAAAATATTATATCTAAACCTTGAAAACTCGGCGGTTCCTCCGATTTCCTTTGTAGAGAACAGGAATAAACCAAAACGGCATCCCACAAACATATCTAACTTATATACCATCTTATATGTGACACCAAGCTTACTCCATTGGCTACCATTCAAATAATAAAACTCACATTCGTCTGCATTGTCTACAAAATTACCATATGCCTTCAAGGTAATACGGCTTCCTTCTACGGGAATTCTTGCATATTCCTTTCCGGCTTTTGTATCTATCTCATTTTTTCCAAACATGTTTTTATCATAGGCATCTCTTGCTAACATTACTAGATAATATTGATCATTTTCTTTGGTAAGTGCAATTAAAGCATAAGTACTGATTAAAAAACATAAACCGGCATAGTCACCATTTCTAAGACCCTTTCCATCTAAAGTTACAATTGCTTCACTTGCTGGTCCCATTGCACGTTGAGTCAAAGTGTTTACAGCATAAACTACATTTGTACTTAGTTTACCGGATTTAATTCTGTATGTTCCAGGCTTTTCAGTGACGGACCATAATCTAGGATCAGGTGTATGATTCCACTGCCAAAAATCCTTTAGGTGTACTTGTCCACTTTCATCCAACTCATATATAAAATCATCATCTCCAACCAATGACTTATATTTATACCCTGGTCTTGTGCTAGTAATCTCAATAAAATGTGGTGCTCTTTTTTGAAACACCGGAAAATCATTTTCAAAATGTAGCGGTACAATAACTGGAATACGGCCTACAGCACCATGGTCCTGGAATAAAACTGCATACCATTTCCCATTCGGTGTATTCACGATTCCTCCTTGTGCAACTCCTGAATTATGATAGCCCATATCATCGTTAAACACATCTCCGCCAACAAACTCACCTTCCAGCGAATCTGCTACAAAGCAAGCCTGTGTCCTTCGTCCACCCGAAGCCTTTGTAATGTGAATAAAAAAAGCATAATATTTCCCGTTAATTTTATATAAATGAGCCCCTTCATAGCCTAGGTAAAACTCCTGCTTCTCTTTTACTATTAATCGATGCAGACCTCCGGGTTTTGGCCCGGAAAAATCTTTCTTTAATTCCGTAAGGTAGATCTCATTATTCCCATATATTATATAAATTCTTCCGTCATCATCAAAGAGAAGAGAACTATCATGATAGAAGCCCTCTATATACTGCTTTCTCCAAGGACCGTTAATGTCAGTTGCTGTATATAGATAGGTCTTATGGGTATCATTTGCTACAAAGCACACATAGAACTTGCCCTCATGATAGCGCAGTGATGCCGCCCACATACCCTTCCCATATATATGTTTTTCACCTTCCAGCCTTTGCTCTGGTGTTCCGTCAAGAATATCATATACATGCGTGGCTACTTCCCAATGGATGAGATCAAAAGAACGCAGTATTACACAGCCAGGCATAAAATGCATGGTAGTACTGATCATATAGTAAGTATCCTCCACTCGTATAATATCAGGATCCGGATAATCAGCCCAAATAATCGGATTATTTTTCATAGTTCATCACGCCTTTTAGTTTACTTAAAGATCCTTTTCACAAAAGGATAAGCTTTGGAGTCTTTTTATCTTCTGGAATGTTGTAGTGTTTTGTCATTCTGTGCTTACAGATTAATAATGATATCCTTTTATTCATTGTATGGCTATTTCTTAATAAAATTCAACACATATTATAACATAATTAAAATTAATAGTAAAATTGTAAATATCATTTAATTCTATACACTATCAACACTTAAATTTTTAACTTATGGTATTAATTTTTACAAAATATAGTCTGTAAATTAGTGCTATAAAAATATATAGTCCAATAAATACCAGGTTTTAATTAACTTGGTACTATTGAACTTCAACAAAGCTTCCAGGGGGATTTGAACCCCCGACCTACTGATTACGAATCAGTTGCGCTACCGGCTGCGCTATGGAAGCAAACTATATACAATTATTGTCACGAGTATATTATATTCTTTTCAGTTAAGGTTTTCAATATAGAAAGAAGCTACTATAACCTCTTTTATAGTAACTTCTTTTCTTAAATCAATTATATTAATCCTTCAATCAAAACCGCTCTGGCCGGAGCTCCTTCTGCACCTTCAATCTTTAGCGGAAGTGCACAGAGCAAATATTTGCCGGGCTCTATATCCTTTAAGGCGAGTCCTTCTAAAACAGTAATTCCACTGCCCAGTAGTGCCTTATGGGTCTCATGTCCCGGTTGCCCTCTTTCTACGCCTAGAGCATCAATACCTGCTCCTTTAACTTTTTTATCTCTTAGGTATTCTGCTGCAGACTTTTCTATAAAGACAAATTTAAAGTTAAATTCCTCGACAAATGAGTTTCGGGTCTTAAATATAACAAAGTCTCCCTGACCAAACTCTAAATTTTCTAGGTCTTTCTTAGTTATTTCAGTTTCCAAGTGAGTAAGATCAAATACAATACAAGGCGTAATACAATTATATAGGTCAATATTCTCTATGGTATCTCCACCTTCCACCATGTGAAGAGGAGCATCGAAATGAGTTCCGGTATGGATATCCATATATATTCTACTCTCGTAATACCTTCCTGTTTCAAAAGTTGAAACTACCTCTCTTCTGGGTCTCTTATCTTCTAAATTATTATATACCGGCATATTCCGATGTATCAGCATTGAAATATCATGAATTTTCATATTTAAACCTCCAGTTAAAAAATAAGCCTCTGGTAAAGAACTTATTAGTCTTCCTAATAAATTTCCTACTCCTTTATACAAGCCACCATTGCCTTCCATCACGCCTTAGAAGTTCATGGGCTGCTTCTGGTCCCCAGCTTCCGGCTGCATAATTAGGAAATTGAGTCTTTTCATTTCTCCATATGCGGGTTACATCATCAACATACTTCCATGAAAACTCCACTTCATCCCATCTTGTAAATAGGGTAGAATCCCCCTTTATTAAATCAGAGATCAGACGCTCATAGGCTTCCGGTGAATCATTTTCCATAGAACAGTTTTGGCAAAAGTCCATCTGGATTGGAACAATTTGATTTCCAGTACCAGGCTTTTTCGCATTAAACTGGAACATTATTCCTTCCTTTGGCTGAACTTTGATAACCAAAAGGCTGGGCTGTAAATCCATATCCTTTGCATACAATATTTTGGGCAGTGATTTAAACTGAACTACTATTTCAGTGGTTTTATTTGCCATTCTCTTACCGCTTCTTATATAGAAAGGTACTCCGGCCCATCGGTAATTCTCAATATAAAGCTTCATAGCTACGAAGGTTTCTATATCTGATTCCGGTGAGACTCTATCTTCTTCCCTATAACCTTTTATATTGTGAATTCCTATCTCGCCCCTACCGTATTGTCCTCGAACCATATTCTCACGGACAAATTTCTCCGTTACAGGCTGCAGAGACCTTAGAACCTTGACCTTTTCATCTCTTATGCTCTCGGTTTCAAGATTTACCGGTGGCTCCATAGCTGTTAGTGTCAAAAGCTGAAACATATGATTTTGAACCATATCCTTCAAAGCCCCGGCATTTTCATAATAGCCTCCACGGTTTTCCACCCCGACAGTTTCTGTGGAAGATATCTGAATGTTATCTATATATCTGTTGTTCCAAAGATGTTCAAATACAGAATTAGCAAACCTCATTACCATGATATTTTGAATCATTTCTTTTCCAAGGTAATGATCTATCCTGTAGGTGTTTTCTTCTTTAAAGACTCTGGTAATCTGCTCATTTAAATAGGCAGCAGAAGCTAAATCCCTTCCAAAAGGTTTTTCAATGACAATTCTTCTAACACAATTTTCCTCTAAGTCCATTTTGTGTACATCTAATTTATCTACAATAACCTCAAAGTACTCAGGTGATACCGCCAAATAATATAATCTGTTTCCCGCAGTATTGTACTTATTATCTAAATCAGATAGTATTTCTTTTAAATGCACATAACCATCATCATCGTCAAAGTTGAATCTTACATAATATATTACTTCTTTCATTTTGTTCCATAGCTCTTCATCCAGCTTGAATCTGGCAAACTTTTCAATCGATTCTTTTACTTGGTTTCTATACTCCTCATCAGTGAGGTCTCTCCTACCTACTGAGACCACAGCAAAATTATCCGGCAATAATCCCTGATAAAATAAGTTATATAATGAAGGCATTAATTTTCTGTGTGTTAAATCACCTGTACCGCCAAAAATAACCATGACGGCTGGTAACTGTAACTTATTCTGCATTACGGTCTCTCCTTTCCATAGCTGAAGCAATATATTTATTCTGTTTTCTTTGCAACATCATGACCTCCAAATTCATTTCTTAGTGCTGCAACTACCTTTCCCGAAGATATCATTAACCATATTTCTCTTTTTCTCTGGAATTTTTGGATAAGTCCTCAAGGCTTTAGGCAACATTTAATCCCTCTGACTCTACTTCTTTCACCTTGTCTACTATTCTATCATAAACAACAGGCTCATGTCCGTGATTCTTCATATTTAACCCTAATTTGAAGCCCATTTTTACCCAATCCGATTAATCCGACCTTCATTTTAGCCACCCCAATTATTTCCCTAAATATATTTTACTCCTTATTTGTACTTATTATTAATTTTTGCATAAATCCCTAGCAGTTTTTATGATTTGCCCCAAACGAATGAGATTACATGTTAATTAATAATAATTCTTTAGTTTATTTTGCACTTATTTTCCACTAAAGTCAATATTAATAGAGAATATTCTCAAAATTTTTGATTAGACTAAATTATAGGATACTAGCTTAAAATATCTCTTTATTATTAAGTAAATTTTATTAGTTTTAACTTTGACTTTCTTTGACCTTAGTAGTATTATAAAGTCAAAGATGGTCAAACATAAAATTTATATATTTTAAAGGAGGTATTAATTATGTTCGAAATGGTTCCATTCAAAAGAAACGGATTATCAAAAAGAGGAGATGACTTTTTTAATAACTTCTTAGGCAATTTCTTTGACGATGACTTCTTTACCCCTGCAGCCTTCATGGGAAACTCCTTTAAGGTAGATCTAAGAGAAACCGAAGATGCCTATATAGTAGAAGCTGATCTTCCAGGAGTACCAAAAGAAGCTATTAATATAGACTATGAAAGAAATTATCTTACTATAAGTGCAAAACGAGAAGACAGAGTAGAAGAAAAAAAAGATAACTATGTTAGAAGGGAACGTCATTATGGTGAGTTTAGAAGAAGCTTCTATGTTGACAATATAGATGAATCTAAAATTTCTGCCAACTTTAAAGATGGCGTACTAACAGTTAATCTCCCAAAGCTTGATAAGGAAGTTAGAAGAAGAAAGAGAATTGATATTCAATAGGAGTAAAAGCATAGACAGGGTTTATAATCCTGCCTATGCTTTATTTTATTGTTCTAACTTCATATGCATTAAAGTTTCTTTAAAATATAATACTTTAAAACTTTACGAATAAAATTTCCAATAAGCCATTGATTTTATCCAGTACCTAATAAATAATTATATTATCATTAATAAAACTTCCCTTAAGGAAATAATTGTCCTGAAGCTATAACAAATAAAAGTTTCAATTGCCGTTAATAGTGGTTATATATAGAATGGAGTGTTGAAAATGTCAAAGGAAACAGTGTACGAGGTAGAGACTAGAGTTTACTTTAAGAGTTTTGAGGAAGCCTTTGAAAAATTACCTTTTTTGAAAAATGATTTAACCAGAAAAATAGATTGGACTACACATACCTACGGCCGAGAGCTTTTTAAAACTGATATTCTGCTCAGATTTTCAGAAGTTATAAATAATGGTACTAAAAAATATTACCTAGGCTATAAAGATAAGGATTTAGGAAGCATTTGTAATATCAGAGCTGAGCTAGATGAAGAAATAACATCAGAAATGAAAGTCAGCACTATACTAAAGGCCCTTACCGGAAAAGATGTCTCTGTTAATATCCATACTATAAACAGCACTCTGTCTGATCTTGGCTACGAAAGGTTTATGTCCTTTTCCGGAGATAATCTAACCGGGTGGAATGAAGAACTTAAAATTTCCCTTAAACTGATGCACTGTGAAATTTTAGAGTTTCCTGTACTATTGGAGCTTGAGATGTCTGCCTATTCCTATGATGAAGCTTTAAAAACTGAAGAGGTGCTAAAATCTATACTGGAGAAGCTTGATTTACTGGACAGAGTTGTGAGAAAGGAACCACCAACTTTATTATTTGAAGTAACTCAGTAAAAAGGCATGATATCCCCCTTAAAGAAGTATCATGCCTTTAATTAAATAAAACAGCAATAAAATCATAGGTATTTGGCGCATTATCCATTAATATTTTTCTGGAAGTTTCACTTTGAAAATAAAGGGCAAAGCACTCGGCAAAATATTCATAACTGTAAGCCCTATAATAATCATTAAGCTCCTGCGGCAAATTGGTTACTTCCGGCCTAAATAAGCTCTCAGCTTCACTGCTCCAAATTGATAAAAAATCACTTTCAGAAGATATACCTAGTTGTTTACCTTCCCCACCGGATAACAGAAAGTCAATAGCGTGCCCTATCTCATGAATTGTTGTAGTTGAAAGATCATCAATATCACTTGAAGATAAGTAATTAATTGCAGTATGGTAGTCTATTAATATTTGCGGATATCTAAAAACTCCAACAACTTTTAGATTCTTTTCTTCTTTATCCCTTAAGCTTTGAAATTCCGGCATATTTGTTATACTCTCATCAATATATTTTATTTTAATGTTACCACTTAATAGGGTTTCTAATATATAATCAGGTAACTCCTTTATCTTCCCTAAAGCCTCTTTGACCTCAAGTTTTTTCAAAAATCGGTTTTGCACAATAATCCTTTTAAGGAGTTCCTCTTTATCTATCACTTCTAATATGCATACAATCTTAGGTTCACACTGCATGTCATTAATAAACTGCCCTTCTATCTCATAGGTACCTATGGTGCTTCTATCCACCGTGCTTGTATCCCACTGAACCTTCGTTCTTGCGGTTTTGCCGGTGCTGTATACAACTGATAGGTATTCCGGAAGCTTTAGTTTATCTTTGTAGATGTTACCGTCTTCAGCGGCTATAATTACTTTTCGCGGTCTCTCTATTGCCTTAATATATTCAGAAATTCTCACCTTTAAGTTTACTGTCTTATTAAAGCCTTTAACCCTTCCTGTTAGGTTTACATTTCCAGTCAGCTTTGTATCTATATTTTCCTTATCCCAAATTACTGATATCCTTTTATATTTACTGCTCTTTACCCTTGCCTCTACTGTTTTTGGAAGTTGAAAGTTACTGTGTTGTTTAACTTCTATGCTTATGCTATCAATACTCACTATCTTGTTTAGATAATATACAAAATAGTAATAGACCCCTATCTCCAGTACTGCAATGATTGCTATTATAAATAGCATTTTAGTCTGCTGTCCTTTTCCCCGAAGTCTACTTAGTAATTTCAAAGAATACCCCCCATAAATTGCTTATAAATACAGGCTTGTTCTATAATTCTATTCTACTTTAGCTCATTTATTCCAGAATAAAATTAATAAGGCCTAACTTCTACAGTATAGAAGTCAAGCCTCTTCCTTATAAATTCATATATGTATTACCACTTATTCCTATGTACTTTATTATCATCGTATCTATTGGCAGGCTCCTTTTTCTCTCCGGGACGGCCTATGGGTATGATACATAAAGGTATAATTTTTTCCGGTAAGTTTTCTATTTGCTGTATTGCCTTTACCCTCTCTTCTTGTGGATATATGCCTACCCATACAGCTCCTAAGCCCAGTTCATGAGCAGCTATTAATATATTTTCTGTAGCTGCGGAACAATCCTGTACCCAGAATTCTTTTAGAGGTGCTCTCTCTAAATCTCCGCAAACAATAATAGCAAACCTTGCATCCTTAAGCATCTGAGCATATGGATGAACCTTCATTATTTCCTCCATTATACTCTTATCGTCGATGACAATAAACTGCCAAGGTTGCTGGTTTGATGCGGAAGGTGCACTCATGGCAGCTATCAACAGTTTTTTTATTTCTCCTTCTGATACCGGTTCGTCAGTATACCTTCTTATGCTTCTTCTTTCATAAACTCCACTCATCTTGTTACCTCCTAAATTATGAATTAATGAACAAAATAATATTCCCACCATAAGCAGGAATTATACTAGCCCTATCTACAATGTTTAATGCCAATATTAATAAGTAGGAAAAAAGTAAATTAAGCATTTTTACTAAAAACACCAAATTAAATCTACATATGTAAGTATAACATATTTTTAAGAAGCTTGTTATAAAATCCTCACAATCCCCTTCTACTGAGGTATTTTATCTATAAGTACTTTAACTTGTACATCTTCCAATATATTGATATAATTATAGCATACTCTTCTTTTATAGCCTATAGTATCATATTCATCAGTATAATAATATTGACGGGTAAGGCCATTTTTGAAAATATAGAACTTTAAGTATGATTAATCCGTAAAGTATTGTAAATAAATTAATTGTGATAGGAGCTTGTTTATGTTTTTTCCTGATGATGTCTTTTCCGTTTCCTTTGGGTTTATATTTAATATTGTGCCCCTACTTGTAATGTTAGGTTTTATATTTGTCTTCGGTATGATTATTGTCAATGCAATTAAAGGAGCTAAGCAATGGAATTATAATAATTCTCAACCGGTTTTAACTGTTGAGGCAAGAATAGTTACAAAAAGGGCAGATGTTTCTACCTATCATCATAGCAACCATAATGACATTGGACACCACCATCATCACTCCAGCACCACATATTACGTTACCTTTGAAGTACAAAGCGGAGACAGAATGGAGTTTAGAGTTAGTGCTAATGAATATGGCATGTTGGTAGAAGGAGACTTCGGTAACCTTACTTTTCAAGGTACCAGGTACTTAGGCTTTAACAGAATTTTATCATAGACTATAAAAAGAGTTAATGACTAGTAAATATCTAATCATCAACTCTTTTCTAAATTAATACTACTGTAAGTCTATTAAATCCACATTATCTAAATACCCATAAGTATTGTAGCTGTCAATCATCCACTTACCGGTAGCTTCATCATAGTACATATTTAAGGTAAGGATATCCCTATTATCATAATCAATAAAAGTATACTCTGCACCTACATATATAGTAAACATATCTCTTCCTGTGTTATTATCCTTATAAACATACAACGCCTCTCCATTTATGTAAGCCTTATTAAAGATGTAGTCCTCTGGTATATCCCAATAATTATTCCTTTCAAACTCATACTTACAATTATCTGTGGCATTGACCAATAAGTCTTTGTTAAGAGAGCTTTTTGCCGTATAATAGGAGACAATAAAATCTTTAATATAGGGTGCTGCAGACTTTATAAAATCTGAATCCTTTATTTTAAACTCTTCTATGAAAAAATCATAAAACATGTCATCTGAGTTATAATCAATTGAAACGAGGTTTCCCCATGGGTATTTTTTAGAAAATACTATTGTTCTGTTATTATCATCAGGAAAGGGTCCTATCTCGCTGCCTTCCAAACCAATCTCCATGTTTGTTTCCATACCATCCACAGATACTTTTAAACTATCTGTACTTGCATAACAGTATACCGTCTTGAGGTTAAAGTCTGCATAATAGGAAAATTCATTATTCGTAAGCTCTACCTTTTCTTCAATAACTGAACTACCAAACTCATTTTCATATACAAACTCCAACTTGTAACTTCCAGGTATAAAAGGACCATATTTTTTTACAACTCCATCCTTTTGACTTTTGCCTATAGATACTCCATTTAACTTAATATTGACCCCTTCATAATTTGAAGACAGTTTTAGATATTGCGGTTCAACTTCCATAACATATTTCTTGAACACAAGAAGTGTTCTTCCATTCTCTGTCATGGAAAAGTTTTCGAACTTTCTGCCCTGTGACAATTTTTCTATCAACTCTTCTTTAAAATACTCATCTTTATTTATGTATTTCAATAGAATCTCTGTACTAGCTTCGTCAATTTTCATGTCCTCCTCTGAGGAATATAAATATTTTATAAGTTCCTTTGCGTCATTTTCGTTTATGGCTTTTTCAATTTTCTTTACTACTTGTCCTTCGCTGGTTATGTATCTACCTATACCAAAGAAAGCTCCCCCTCCTAATAAAATTAGAATGATGGCTGATATAGCTATTTTTAGGCCTAGGCCCATAGGTTTTCTTGGAGCTTTTATCTTTGTAACGTTCATTGCCGGTACAGGTCCACCAAAAGACACAGGGTTTTGCTGATAGTTGTAGGTATTTTCTACTGGCACATTTTGAGTATCACCTAAGTTGTCTGTATGTACTGATTGCGGTTCTACTGAAAGAGGCACTTGCCCATTATTATCAACTACCATTAAATTCTTTCCACACCTTTGACAGAACCTTTGCCCTTCTTGTAATTGTTGTCCGCAATTCCCGCAGAATTTCATAATTTTACTACCCCACCTTATTTTATAACTTTAACTAAATTATATCAGATATACCTACTACTATCAAACAAAAGGTCCAGTTAAACTGGACCTACCTTTAGTAATTATAAAATTTTTTTAATATATAATAAGCTAACTTTTTATATTTTTTATCTGCTGATAACAAACCTTTCAGATTATATCCCTTTTGATATTGGTTTGTCCTTCTCGGACTCCTAAAATCATATAAAATCCATGGACTAATTCCTCTGATATAGGGAACATCCTTTATTATTTTCAACTGCTTTCTATATACATCTGCCTGACAATCTTCGGTAAAGAACTCATCTATGGTTCCCATGTGGCCAGATAATGCTTCTGCTCCAAATTCCGCAAGGATAACTGGTCTGTTTGGTCTGCTGTTCCTAAAGGCTTCTATAAGGAGATTAAAATTACCATTATACCACCCGTAATATTCATTTATGCCTATAATATCAAGATACTGGATCAACCTGTCACTTATTATATTTTTCTCAGCATTTATTAGGCATCCTGCAGATACCAGTCTTGTATCATCCATATTTTTTACGGTATCTACCAGTTCTTTCATGAATACAAGCCTAGCATCTGTATCGATATTTTCATTACCGATAGACCATATTATAACACTGGCTCTATTATAATCTCTTATCATCAGCTCGCATAACTGATTCTTTGCATCCTCCAAGGTGGCAGAATTATCAAAGTCTACAGCCCAATTAACCGCAATTTCCTCCCAAAGCATAATTCCAAATTGGTCTGCAGCCTCAGTTATTTTCTCTGAATGAGGATAGTGGGCAAGTCGCACAAAATTGCAGTTTAATTCCTTGGCCAATTTTATATTTTCTATTATTTCTTCTTCACTTAAAGCTTTTCCATTTTCTATACTGTCTTCATGGCAGCATATCCCCTTCAAATAGATACTTTGTCCATTTAGATAAATTTCTGTACCTTTCACACTTATTTCTCTAAATCCAACCTTATCCATTACAAAGTCATCTCCGTATTGGACTTGAACAGTATAGAGGGTAGGGTTGTCCGGACTCCATGGCTCCAATTGAACCTTCAGCTCCATTTCACCTCTACCGTTATTAACGTTAAACTCCTTTTTTACTCCCAAATCCGGTATAGTCAATAATGCCTTCCCGTTTAAATTATTACCATCCACCTCTACTGAAATCTTTATTTTTTGAAGGTTTGTCCCATCTACCACATTAGCTCTAAAGGTTTTTATAAAGGTTTGAGGTAATCTTATTAGTTCTACGTCCCTGTATATACCACCATAATTAAACCAATCTCGGTTGTCTGTAGGTATACTCTCTCTTCTTCTTATATTGTTTACTACAACATGTATTCTATTTTCCTCTAAAAGTCGGTCTGTTACTTCTATATAAAAAGGCGTAGATCCACCTTTATGATATGCTATAAATTCTTTATTTAAAAATATCCTGCATTGATAATTCACTGCACCAAACTTTAGGAATACTCTATCTTCACTTTTCTTCAAGTATTTAAACTTTCTTGTATAAACCGCTGTGCCCTCATAATAAAAATACTTATCATCAGCCATGTTCCAGCAAGCCGGTACATATACCCTCTCCCAGTCATCAAAACTGTAATCACAAGGTAACTCTCTTCCTTCTTTGTCCTTTGAATTTTCTTTGAACCATTCTGCCCTTAAAAAGGTATCATATGGGTCGATTAGGAAGTTCCAATAACCATTGAGCTTTTCCTTTGTCCTAAATCTGTCATAAATCATACTTTCATATGTAACAATATTATGACTATACTTACTATTGTACTCATTGTTATAAATGTGTTTTAAATATCCATTGCCATTAGGCTGCATTTTTAATTGTCCCCCTAAGTTATGTCCAATCTAAGTTGAACTTTCTATAGTTTCAAAAATATTATATCACATCCTAATATGTATGTGTATGTGCTCTATTTATGCTGACATTGATTATTCTTTAACATTTTCTATCTAAATTTTGAAGGACTTTTAGATTTTATGAAGAATTAATACATGGAAGAATTTCATAGAAGGAGTTGTTAAGTGATGAAATCTTTAAAGGGAACAAAAACAGCTGAAAATTTAATGAAGGCATTTGCAGGGGAATCACAGGCAAGAAACAGATATACATATTATGCATCTGTAGCAAAGAAGGAAGGCTATGTACAAATAGCAAACATTTTTACTGAAACAGCAGATAATGAAAAGGAACATGCAAAGAGATTCTTTAAGTTCTTAAATGAAAGCTTAAATACTGAAATGGTTGAAATAACAGCTTCTTATCCAGTTGGACTAGGAGATACCAAAGCTAATTTGTTAGCTGCTGCTAACGGTGAAAATGAAGAATGGGTTGACTTATACCCAGAATTTGCAAAGGTTGCTGATGAAGAAGGCTTCCCTGCAGTAGCACTAGCTTTCAGAAAAATAGCAGAAGTTGAAAAGCATCATGAAGAAAGATATAGAAAATTATTAGAAAATCTTGAAAATAACAAAGTGTTTAAGAAGGATACTGAATTAATGTGGAAGTGTAACAACTGTGGGTACATCCATGTTGGTGAATCGGCTCCACAAACATGCCCAGCTTGCCTACATCCACAAGGCTATTTCGAAGTATTAGCAGATAACTTCTAAAAAAGTTGCCCTCTTGGGCAACTTTTTATTGGTTAAAAGTTTTGGTGTACATTATCCAGATTACCAAATTTACTATACTGTCCAAGCCAAGCAAGCTTTACTGTACCTACCGGGCCATTTCTTTGCTTAGCAATAATGACTTCAGCAATATTTTTATCCTCAGTTTCCTTATTGTAATATTCATCTCTATAAAGGAACATAACTACGTCAGCATCCTGCTCAATAGAACCGGATTCTCTAAGGTCAGACAACATTGGTCTGTGGTCTGCTCTTTGTTCAGGAGCACGGGATAACTGGGACAATGCTATAACGGGACACTGCATCTCCTTTGCAAGAGCCTTGATAGATCTGGATATTTCAGAAACTTCCTGCTGTCTGTTATCACTACCGGGGCTTCCTGACATAAGCTGAAGGTAGTCAATCATTATTAGATCAATTCCATGCTCCATCTTTATTCTTCTGCACTTTGACCTCATTTCCATAACAGAAACTCCGGCAGTATCATCAATGTATATCTTAGCTGCTGCAAGAGGTCCGGAAACTCTGGCGATGCTTTCCCAGTCCTTATCATCTAAGTTACCGGTTCTAAGCTTCTGAAAGTCAACATTTGCCTGGGAACAGAGTAATTTATAAGCCAACTGTTCCTTTGACATTTCTAATGAGAATATAACCACACTTTTTCCGCACTTAAGAGCTGCATGCTCACAAAGATTTAGAGAAAAGGTTGTCTTACCCATAGAAGGTCTTGCTGCTACCAAAATCATATCGCCCTTTTGGAAACCAGAGGTCTTATTGTCTAAATCTCTAAAGCCAGATTCAATTCCTGTAAACTGCCCCTTATTATTGAACAGTCTCTCAATTTCTAAAAAACCTCTTTCCAAAACTGCACTAATAGGTTCAAAATCACTTGTAGATCTCTTTTCTGAAATATCAAATATTCTCTTTTCAGCTAGATCTAATACACTTTCTACATCATCCTGTCTTGCATAGCAATCCTCTATTATCTCTGTAGATGACCTTATTAATTTTCTTAGCATTGACTTTTCCTCTACAATCTTTATATAGGATTGTAGATGAGCTGTCGTTGGTACTGAATCACTTATTTGCGTAATATATGTGATTCCCCCTGCTGCCTCTAATCTATCAGTAGCTTGTAAGTGTTCAATGAGCGTAACTAAATCTATAGGAGTATCCTTTTGGAACAATTCTACAATAGCTGAGAAAATAACCTTGTGGGAATCCCTATAAAAATCTTCACTTTTTAAAACTTCCACAGCCTGAGCTATGGAAGCCTTATCAATAATCATTGAGCCAATAACGGATTGCTCTGCATCTATATTTTGAGGAAGGCTTCTTAGTATGGGGGCTACCTGAGCATTAATCTGACTGCCGGCATTTTGTTGATTATTCTCCACACTTAATCTCTCCTACTACTATAGTTTAAAATACATATTTCATCAGTTCTTCTATATCAGAAACTGCTTTTACTTCTATGTCTCTAAGTCCCACAGGAACTTCCTTATAATTATCTTCTGGAACTAATACGAGCTTAATTCCCTTTCTCCTAGCACCATATACCTTCTCAAAAATTCCGCCTACAGGTTTTATTTTTCCTCTAAGGGAAATTTCTCCGGTTATAGCAACATCTTGCCTTATAGGCTTATTTAACAGTGCGCTTATAATACATACTGTTATTGCTGCTCCGGCAGAAGGACCATCTATTCTTCCTCCACCAATTACATTGACATGAACATCGTAGTCCTTAATGTCCTTATCAGTAATTTTTCTTATAACCGAAGCAGCATTAAATACAGAGTCCTTTGCCATTGAACCTGCAGTATCATTAAATCGCATTTGACCTGCGCCCTTTTCTCTGGCTTCAAACACTGACGCTTCAATTTCTATGGTAGATCCAATGTAGCCTGAAACTCCTAAGCCATAAATATGTCCAACCTCATGGCTTTGGCTTTTATCCAGTTGCTCGTATGGTGTTAATCTTCCTATTGATATTACTTCTTCCATGTCTTGTAGAGTAATCTTAACCTTATTTTCCGCTAATTGGTTCTTATTATATAGAACATATCCATAGGCATCAGAAAGTATATTAACAGCTTTTCTGCCTTCTATGGTATATCTGCTTATAAGCTCTGCTACACCATCTTCCATTTCTATATTTAACTTTTTTGCAGCATTTAAAACAATATTCTCAATATCTTTTGCAGAAAGTGGTTCAAAGTATACTTCAGTACATCTTGACCTTAGAGCCGGATTTATCTCTTCAGGTTCTCTTGTTGTAGCTCCTATTAAAATAAAATCAGCAGGAGCTCCGTTTTCAAACAAATATTTAATATACTTTGGCGTATTCTCATCATCAGGATCATAGTATGAGGATGAAAATTCAACTCGCTTGTCCTCTAATACCTTTAAAAGTTTATTTTGAAGAATACTATCAAGTTCTCCTATTTCATCTATGAATAAAACGCCGCCGTGTGCTTCTGTAACTAAACCCGGTTTTGGTTCAGGTACGCCTATTTCAGCTAAATCTCTCTTGCTTCCCTGATATATTGGATCATGGACAGACCCCAACAATGGATTAGTAATTTCTCTTGGGTCCCATCTAAGGGTTGTACCATCTACTTCAACGAATTTAGCTTTATCACTGAATGGTGTATAAGAAAGTTTCTTTGCTTCCTCTAAGGCTAATCTTGCAGCGGTAGTTTTTCCAACCCCTGGAGGTCCATATAATATAATATGCTGTGGATATGGTGATGCTATTTTAGATAACAAGGCTTTTATAGCTCTTTCTTGTCCAACAATTTCAGAAAAGCTTTCAGGCCTTAAAAGTGTCTGTACATTTTTTGAAAGCTTTCGAGTGTCCAATACCTCTAACTCAGCATATTTCTTTAAGGTCTTTGCATTTTCAGGACCTTTTTGTTTTCTTATAATACCTAATCTTACTTCATCCACATACTTGTCCTGTCTATCCATAAGAGCTTGCTCTACTTGAGCTTCAATTTCATTTTGAACATATCTTCTAGCTATAGCTTCTGATAGCCATTTATTTATATCTTCAAGCACAGCATGCACTTCGTCATCTGTAGGTACAGTGACGGCAATTCCCTTACCATCACTTACAATTTTATTTAATGCATATATTCTTTTGTATATATCTTCACTATTAACATACTTCTGAAGCTTGTATTTTACAGTTCTAGCCTTAACAGCACCTTGATCTAATACGTTGTTTGCTACCTCAAATAATACTTTAATCTGTGATTCCAATGACATTTTATCTGTTATGTCCAGTCGGGATTCATATATTTTGAACTGTGATTTCAATGTGTATCCTCCTCTTGTATTGTGCCTATTGCTCAGAAACTACAACCTTCATCTTTGTAGAAACTTCAGCATAAAGCTTTACTTCTACATCATATACTCCAGTTTGTTTTATTGTATCTATAACAACCTTCTTCTTATCTATTTCAACGTTGTATTGTTTCTTAATCATATCAGCTACATCTTTATTTGTAATAGCTCCAAAGAGTCTTCCGTTATCTCCACACTTTACAGCTATTTTTACTTCTTTACCTTTTAACTTCTCAGCTAAAGTCTGAGCTTCTTCTATCTCTGCTAATTTCTTTTTTCTTTCATTTTCTTTCTTTTGGTTTATTATGTGCAGGTTTTCTGCTGTAGCTTCTTGAGCTAACTTTCTTGGAAAAAGATAATTACGTGCATATCCGTCAGAGGCTTCAACCACATCCCCCTTCTTTCCCATGTTCTTTATATCTTGCAGTAAAATTACTTTCATTATTTCTCACCTTCCATTAAGTTTTTGTCGATGGCTTCTTTGAGAGCCTTTAAACCTTCTTCAACCGTTGTGTTAAAAAGTTTAGTACCAGCAATATTCATATGTCCACCACCGCCTAAAGCTTCCATGATTACCTGCACATTTACATCTCCAAGGGATCTTCCACTAATGTATAAATCATTTTCTATTTTAACAAATACAAAAGATGCTTGAATACCTGTAATATTTAGCAGTTCATCCGCTGCCTGGGCAGCTAACACAGTATCTTCTATATAAGGTGGGCATACTGCAATTGCAATATTATTTTCCACAGTAGCTGATTTAATAATTTCTGATCTTTGTATATAGGTATTTAGGTCATCTGAGAATAGCTTTTTTACATCCACAGTGTCGGCACCAAGTCTCCTTAAGAATGAGGCAGCTTCAAAGGTTCTTACCCCTGTTTTAAAATAAAAGTTCTTGGTATCCACACAAATCCCGGCTAGTAAGGATTCGGCCTCCAGCTGCTTTAGCTTTGGCTTATCTATTATATACTGAATAATCTCCGTAATAAGTTCGGAGGTAGAGGAAGCATAAGGTTCCATATAACTAAGTATAGCATTTTCTATGTAGTCTGCTGACTTTCTATGATGGTCGATTATTACGACCCTCTTTATCTCTTTAACTAATTCTTCATTAAGTATGTAGCCTTTATTATGAACGTCTACAATAATAAGCAGACTGTTTTCATCCATCCTTGCTTTGCAAGCCTCAGAGTTTATAAATACATCTTCATAATCAGGGTCCTTTTTAAACTTTTCTAAGAGCTGTTTTACGCCGCTGTTAGGAGGTTCTAATATTATATAACTCTCTTTTTTCAGGTTTCTTATAATACTATTTAGACCTACAGCCGCACCAAGACAATCCACATCGGGATTTTTATGTCCCATAATAAAAACTGTACTGCTTTCATTTATTAAATCCCTAAGAGCATGAGCTATAACTCTAGCTCTCACTCTGGTTCTTTTCTCCATTTCCTTAGTCTTACCACCAAAGAATAAAAGCCTTTCACCATATTTAACAACAACTTGGTCTCCCCCCCTGCCAAGAGCTAATTCTTTAGCAGAGTTGGCAAAGTTGTGATTTTCTAAAGGGCTGTTTCCACCACGGCCAACACCAATACTAAGTGTAACGGAAAGCTTGTTACCCATACTTATTTCTCTTATTACATCCAAGATGTCAAACTTTTTCTTAATTTCTTCTTCTAAATATTTTTCTTGTACTGAAAGAACATATTTATTGGAAGCATACTTTCTTACAAGAGCATTAATGCCTTGTGCATAGTTGTTAATATTTCTTTCAATCTCTGCTACCAAAAGGGGTCTTTGCCCATCATCCACAGTCTTTAGTATATCATCTAAATTGTCTACTTCTATAAGCATAACACTTTCTCTGTTGTCATATATTTTTTTTGCTTCGGTTATATCATAAAAGTAAAATAGAATTATATCATCTTTATCATTTTTATTATCTGAAACATGAACAATACTGGTATATACGTGATAGTATCTTTCTTTGATGTTTATATATTCAAAATGATTATCCTTTGATTCTGTGATAGCGCTTATTTCTAAGCCCTTAATAATTGTACTTATTGATTTTCCCAGAATTTGCTCTTGCTTCAAAATCGATGACATATTTTGATTATACCAAACAATATTCCCCTGGCTACCCGTTATTATCAATGGAAAGGGTAAGTTTATCAAGGTATTTCTTGTAGCAGTATCTAGCTTCATAGAGAAGTCTTCTATAAATTTCTGCCATTCATCCTTTTTTGCCTCAGAGCTTTTTATATTGTACACTACTAATACAGCAAATAGCATCAAAACCACTATTCCTTCAAAATTATGGCCATAGTAAAACAAAAGAGCTGTCAATAGAGCTATAATTATCATATATACCCTGTTGCTGGGGGAAAAATAATTATACCTGTTATTATCCATAAAATTCCGCCTTCCAAATCTCTATAAAACCTATTTTTTATTTCTGCCCTTAAATAATCTGTTTGGATCAACCTTTCTAAAATCAAAAATTAAATCTGCAAAACCGATATAAAGTGCCATAGTATTCATAGGTGGCAGTATCAATGCCACTGTTATTATCACTGCTGAGGTTTTATTCATGTTAAACTTATTTTTAGCAAAATAGTATATGACAGCTGCTCCAATTAGCAATAGAGTGAACTGCAGAACTACAACCGCTGAAGAAAATATGTATTTGCCAATATCCAAATTTGTCCTATCTAATATTATACCTAGGCAAGTAATTATGATAATTAATGCACCTATTCTGTTATCTATGTATACTCTTTCAAATGGTGTAATTTCTATAACCTCATATCTCAATCTCTTTAATATGCTTCTTGTTACTGTGAAATTTATAAAACCTACACCAAATCCGTATAATACAAGGCCCCCAGGTAGTAAATAAAGAAACATCTCCGGGGTTATAGCTTCAATCATCTGCTTCAATTGTTCATACTGAGTACTGTCTACAGTAGTACCGGTAATGCGGATTGATTGTTCAAAGGATTCCCGAACAAGGTCTATACTACTTTTTATCGTATTTACAATGAAATTTCTATCTGCAAAGAGCAGATAAAAAGACACGTTTAATGCCATTCCAATAATATAAACTATAGCTAATAGGAATACACTCCTTGACATTTTTACTCTATTTTTAAAGCAATATCCCAATGCTAAGCCCGTTGGGCCATATATGCTTCCAACGCTTACTGCTATTTGGATCCCCATAGTCACTGCAACTAATATTATACTTACTACCAATGAACTCACAGCCAATTTAAAATCATGCCTTATATACAATATAGCAAAGGGTATTGGTAGTACAGCCAAAGCAACCATGCCAATAACAGGTACATAAAATACAAAAAATGATATTACTATAGTTAGTGCTGCGAATAATCCTGCTTCAACAATCTTACTGGTATTATTTCTATTATCCATTTCATCCTCCAAATACATTACTGTGGAATGCTTTTTATTTCATTCTGTCCTCCATATGACTAGCTAGTCTGCTAAGATTTTTCCCTTGCTTTTCCACTATGTCTTCTTCTATTATACCCACTTTTAATTTTTTTTGTATATTTTCATCTACTGCAGAATAAGAATATCCAAGCCTGTCTGCTAGTATGTATAGTATGATTATTGCCCCGGAAATAGAATCTAATATAGCTTCCTGAGCTACATTGCTTCCTTTTGTCAGTAGTCTGTAAAATTCACCAATAACGCATAAAAGCTGAGCCTTTAAGTCCTCTATTATTTTTATATCGGACATTATGTTAAAATTCTCTCGCTTCAAGATACCAACCCCTTTTAAACCTATACCTCTATTTTAAGGATTTTTCGAATATTATGCAACCTAGATTTCAAATAACTGGCTTTATTATCCCGTTTATAGGAGTATAATTATATTAGATTAATTGAAAGGAGAAAGTTATGAGTTATTTATTTATTTTGCTATTTATTATCATTTTATCTTTGCTCATTGCATCTTATAAGTTTGCAAAGATAGTTATGTATCCAAAGGTATGGAAGTATGAAGAAACTTTAATAAATGAAATACAATCCAAACGTATCAAGGAAGATTACCTTGATAACATACCAAAAGAAGAATTATTTATTGACTCTCCATATGGCTACAAACTTCATGCCTTCTTCTTTCCTAACAAGGATTCAAAGAAAACTATTATTTTCGCCCATGGAGTGACCTATTCTCTTTGGGGTTCCATTAAATATATGGACATATTTTATAAACAGGGCTTTAATGTTTTTGTATACGACCATAGGTTTCATGGAAAAAGCGAAGGTCCTTACTGTACTTACGGATACTATGAAAAGTATGACTTAAAAGCCTGTGCAGACTGGATATTTAACAGAATTGGTACAGACTCAATAGTTGGAATGCATGGAGAATCCATGGGTGCTGCTACTGCATTGCAAAATTCTGAAATAGATAATCGTATTTCATTTTATATAGCTGACTGTCCTTACTCAGACTTCATTGAAGAACTCAAAATAAGAATCAAAGAAGATTATCATTTGCCCCCTTTCCCCTTTATACAATTAGCGGGACTTTTCTATAGAATAAAAACTGGTGCAACCCTAAAGGCTGCAAGTCCTATAAATGCAATAAAAAATGTAGAGACACCAATTTTATTCATTCATGGTGCCAATGATAACTATATACCTAATTCCATGAGCAGAGACATGTATAATATTAAAAAGGGATATAAAAAGTTATATATTTCTTCAGAAGCTGACCACGCGCAGTCTGTTTGGAAAAATCCAGCTGAGTATGAAAAAGTTGTAGTACAATTTCTAAAAGAAATAATGGTTATATAAAAATTTAAACCACGCAGTGGCTGCGTGGTTTATTAAATATATTACTCAGTTGTAAATGGCAATAATGCTATGTTTCTTGCTCTCTTTACAGCTTCAGTTAAAGCTCTCTGGTGCTTTGCACAGTTTCCAGAAATTCTTCTTGGAAGAATCTTTCCTCTTTCTGTAACAAACTTTCTAATCTTATTGATATCCTTGTAATCAATAGTATCAGCCTTATCTACACAGAAAGCACAAACTTTCTTCTTGCCTCTTTTCATTCTGGATCCGCCTTTTTTAGCATCTCCTCTATCTTTTCTATCATTACTCATGCTCTTCCCTCCTTACTATTAGAATGGGATATCTCCATCATCAACAGGAGTCATATCCGTTTCAAATGAGTCGGATCCAAAGCCTCCGCCCATACCAAATTCAGAATTATTAGTGCTTGGTCTATTGCCAACAGGAGCACTTCCATTTCCTCTATCAAGGAACTGAACTTCGTCAGCAATAACCTCTGTTACATAACGCTTAGTGCCATCTTTAGCATCATAACTTCTAACTTGAATTCTACCGCTAACTCCTATAAGACGTCCCTTACTTACATAGTTAGCTGTATTTTCAGCATTTTTTCCCCATATAACTACAGGAATGAAGTCAGCTTCTCTTTGACCATCTTTATTAGGAAGTCTTCGATCTACTGCTAAAGTAACGGTGGCCACTGCGGTTCCAGTGCCTGGAGTAAATTTTAACTCGGGATCCTTTGTAAGTCTACCAATTAAAACAACTTTATTCAATTATGGCACCACCTTATTTTTCTTCCTTAACGATTATGTGTCTTATAACACCATCAGTAATTCTGAATACTCTGTCTAATTCCTTTGGTAATTCAGGACTAGCACTGAAGTTAATTAATGTATAGAAGCCTTCATTGATTTTGTTTATTTCGTAAGCAAGCTTTCTCTTACCCCAGAAATCAACGTTATCAACTGTACCTCCACCATTTTCGATTACACCCTTGAACTTGTCGATATTCGCTTTTACGCTCTCCTCGTCCATTGATGGGTGTAATATGAATATAGTTTCATACTTTCTCATCAATTTCACCTCCTCCCTCCGGACTAACGGCTGTAGTATATATACTACAGCAGGGACTACAAGCAATAATTATAACACTATAATATAAGACTTTCAAGTTTTTTGTTGATTTAAATTTAGATAGTACCTCCACTATGTAGCCAATCCGCTGCTGCGGCTGGCTACATGTACATTGATAGATCTATCTTACGAATAAAACAAGAATTAAGTTTAAGGAAGGTACTCCTCATAAAAAATCCTTCAGTGTACTCCGTTTTTTCCGTGTTTAATTTCTTTTGTTTCGTCTTTTATTTCTATTCTTCAGTAACAGCTTTCTTAACAATTTTTTTTACGTCCTTTTCAAACTGGCTTCTAGGGAGCATAACTATTCTGCTGCAGCCACAGCATTTTACCTTTATGTCAGCACCCATGCGTATAACTTCCCAATTCTTACTTCCACAAGGATGCTGCTTTTTTAGTTCAACTATATCACCTAAATTAAAGTTTTTTTCCACATTAAACTTCCTTTCTAAAATTATAGTTTACAATCTTTGTTACAGGATACGCAATTTCTATATTTGCATCATCCAAGGCCTTTTTCAACCTTGCCCTCAATTGATTTTCGCACTCCCATTGAGTCATGGCCTTTGCCTTACCAACAATTTTTATTGTAACACCACTGTCCTTCAATGCACTAACCCCTACCACTTTAGGACCCTCTACCATATTTTTATTCTCATTGGCAAACTGACTGCATGCTTCTTTCAATACATCCATTGCCTTATATGTATCTTCCTCATATGAAATATCAACTTCAACCATAACTCTCATATTCCCTCTTGAATGGTTTGTTACATTTGTAATTAAACCATTGGGTATGATGTGCAAGTCTCCGCTAAAATCTCGAAGCTTTGTAATCCTTAATTCTATACTTTCTACTATACCACTTTTCGCTTCTATCGTTATATAATCTCCAACAGCATATTGGTCCTCAAATAATATAAAGAAGCCATTGATCACATCTTTAACTAAATTCTGTGCTCCAAGACCTATAGCTACACCACCAATACCTGCCAGAGTTAAACTTATTCCCCCTAACACTATACTGAGAATTGCACTGACTCCAATAAAGTAAACTGAATATCTAAGAATACTTTTTAGAATGGCTCCAAGAGTTCTTGCTTTCTTCTCATCTAAAGAAAACTTGAGTTTTTTTTGCTTATTCAAAGTCTTTTCTATAATCTTGCTTCCAAGTTTAATTGAAATGTACATACAGACAATAATTAGTACTACCCGTGCGATAGTCCATAGCAAATCATTTATTTGATCTGATGTTATTGTTAGCCTTCCTATCCTTATGGCTCCCTCTTCAAAGTTAAAATCAAATTTGAACCAGTCCATATCATTTTCCCCCATAGCTATTATAATACCTGGATATAATTATTATCTTCTTTCTTATAATATGCCTTATAGGCTATTTCACCATTAACAAGAATATTTTTAATTTTTTCAGCTGAATCAGCTTGAACTCTTATGCTAATTCCGCAACTTTTTGTGATGAATGTTGGGGTTGGCATTATCATAAGGCTATGACCTTTTTCTTTTAAATAAGCCTCCGCTTTTATAGCAGAACTTGTATTCTGAAAAGTTATTAAATAGAATTCTATCATTTTTCCCTCCTGCTTGTTTAATATTTATAGTATAAACTATTTTTTTTGTACTGTGAACATTTATTGATTAGTAATAGACATGAAATAAAATTCCATTTATAATTAAATAAATAGCTTATATTTTCCGAGTTTACATAATATTGATTGGAGGTTTTTATGGAAAAAATATTTGAAAAGCTAGATAAAACAGCTTTATTTTTTATAATCTATTCTATTATTTTCTTTGTTTTCTTTAAAACATTAGGTTACACTATTCCATTCGTTATTGCATTAATGTTTGCTGTACTGCTGAGAAGGCCAACAAGATTTCTTATGAATAAGTTCAAACTTAGCAGTGCTATCTCTTCTATAATTACTACTGTAGTTTTCTATTTTGTCTTCTTTCTAGCACTAATACTTTTAGTTACTTCTTTAATTTCCGAATTAGTGACTTTAAGTAAAAGTATCGCTGAATATATAAACTCTCAGAACTTCTCAATTAATGATACCTTTGAGCAGTTGCAAAAGTACTATAATGACTTAGATCCAACTATAATAAATGCATTAGAAAAAAATCTATCTAACATAACTACACAAGCAGGCAAGATGTTAACTGGACTTGTTAACTGGACAGTGAGCTTTGTTACTTCAATACTATCATCTATACCATACTTAATGATGTTATTTATATTTACTTTAATCTCAACTTACTTCTTTACTAAAGATATTTCAGCTTCCCATAATATGAAAATATTATCATCTCACTTTAGTAAAAATGCTGCAAAGATTATTTATGTATTTAATGAAAGTAAAAAGATGCTTTCCAACTACTTAATATCCTACTTATTAATAGTATCCATTACCTTTGGTATCACTTTAATAGGCTTCTTAATTCTTGGAGTTGATTATGCATTTGTTCTCAGCTTATTATGTGCAATCCTTGACTTACTTCCTGTAGTAGGAATGCCAATGGTGTATATCCCATTAATTTTAATATACGGATTTGTACAGCATAACTATTTCCTTGCTGTGGGTCTAACTGTTTTATATGTACTTGTTTTTATTGTAAGGCAAATCGTTGAACCAAGAATAGTATCTTCATCCCTTGGCATTCATCCTGTAGCCGTTCTAGCAGCCTTCTTTATTGGATTAAAGGCTAATGGACTAATTGGAATGATATTCTGTTTATTCCTCGTGGTCTTTTACAATATCTTGAAAAAAGTTGAAGTTATATAGAATAAAATACCTCCCAATTGGATAAAATTCAGATGAGGAGGTATTTTTATGTCAGCTAGCAAAACAATCATCGATTCATCTGAACCAAAATCACCTTTTCTATTGAGAGATTTGCTTTTTGAATATATAAAGCCAGAAGCAAAAATTGGACGCGACATAGTGTTTTTATGTATTGGTACAGATCGTTCAACTGGGGATAGTCTAGGTCCTTTAGTAGGAGAAAAGCTAAAATTTCTATCAAGAGATAAAGTATCGGTATACGGAAATCTGCAATTTCCTGTTCATGCAAAGAATTTAGTTGAAACACTTGAAAAAATTCATACTAATCACGTAAATCCATATATAATTGCTGTTGACGCATGCTTGGGTTCTATACATAATGTCGGTAAAATAATGATTGATACTAAGCCTTTAACTCCTGGTGCAGCAATGAACAAAAACTTACCTGAGGTTGGCAACCTGAGTATTACCGGAGTGGTAAATATTAGTGGTGCATTAGAGTTCATGGTACTACAAAATACCCGTCTATACACCGTCATGCAATTAGCAGATGTTATTTCAAGAGGACTTTATCATTCTATACTAAAAACCGTTGGTGGCAAAAGAGTTGTTACTGACAATCAAACCGTAAGTATATGAGTAATTAAAAAATTATAGTATTGCTACTATAATTTTTTTATGTTATAAAATGCTACTATAAGCTCTATTATTTAATATGTTATCTATCTCATCTACATTTTTACTTCCACAATCAATAATTATTGCACCTTCTCTTTTTAAATTTATTTGTTCACTTATATTACTGAAGTCACAATTTTTTAAATTGCATATAACAGCATCGCAAGGCACGCTATTATCATTTATAACATTATAGCCTCTATCAAGTAGTGCAATTTTTATGTCTTTATATTCATTGTCAATATATATATTCATAGTATAATCTCCCCTCAATGATAATATCTCCATTTTTTAGACTTTTATGCTTACAGAAAAATGTTTCATGTGAAACATAAAAAAGAAAGGTAACGACAATTATATCGTTACCTTTCAACTATTTATTCATAGCATCTTTTAGTACTCTTTCTTCTTCTTCAGATAAGTCATAGCGTGAGATTCCCTTATCAATTGGCTTAGCATAAGTAGTACTATCATTTCTGCCAAATATACCTGTTACAATTATTCCATTATTATTTGCGTCAAGTAAAGCAATTGAAAAGCTCAAATCACTTCCAACATCATCAAAAGCCTTATATCTAACAATAGAAACCTTTTGTATACAATTATTTATTCTTTTTTCAGCCATCTGTAATTCTTCTTTTGTTTTATTACTGATTTCAAGAGATTCATCTACTTTATCCATATAACCATGAATAATCTCTTCTAAATTCTTGTTATTTAATCCTCTAGTAAGTTTCTTATACTTTCTTTCAAGACTATTTAAACCTCTAAATAAAACATAGATTAATATGATTAATATCAGTACTATAATACCAAGGCCTATAGCAATATAGGTCATATAATCATTTAAATTAAAAGATAAGTTTCCCACTAATATCACTCCTTCTAATGTTTCATGTGAAACAAATACTTATAAATCTATATTTAAAATTTCGAGAATTCTATTTAGGTCTTCTGTAGAGTAAAACTCTATTTCAATTTTCCCCTTGTTCTTTTTGTTGTTTAATAGATTAACTTTAGTACCAAAATAACTCTCTAATTTATCCTTAACATTATTTATATGTGGATCATATTGCTGCTTTACTATGTTTTTCTTTTCTTTTTTACTTTCATTTAGACTTTTAATTAAAGCTTCGACTTGTCTTACACTTAACCCCTCATCAATAATTCTCTGAGCTATTTCGTTTTGCTTATCATAGTCTGATATTCCGAGTATTGCTCTGCCGTGTCCTTCTGTTATAATACCCTCTATTAAATAATCCTGTACTCTTTTATCTAGGTTCAATAATCTCATTGAGTTAGTAATTGCTGTTCTAGATTTACCAACCTTTATTGCCAACTCTTCCTGAGTAATATCAAACTCTTCAATTAACTTTCTATAGGCAATAGCTTCTTCAATTGGATTCAGATCTTCTCTTTGGATATTTTCTATTAATGATATTTCTAAAACCTGTTTACTGGACAAATCCATAACTATAGCCGGCACTTCTTTTAATCCTATACTTTTAGCAGCACGCCATCTTCTCTCTCCGGCAACTATTGTATAAAAATCTTTATCTTTTCTTAATACAATTGGTTGAATTATTCCGTGTTCCTTTATGGATTGAGCTAAATTGGCTATTTTCTCATCATCAAAATACTTTCTAGGCTGCTCTTCATTAGCCATAATCATATTTATATCTATTTTAGTAATACCTTCATCCTTTTCAACTGTTTCATCAGGAATTAATGCTCCTAAACCTTTTCCTAAGCCATGCTTCCTTACAGCCATCTAATCACCTCTCTTGTCTTTGTATAAATTCTCTGGTAAGTTGCTCATATGCTTCAGCACCCTTGCATTTATCATCATAAAGCATTATGGGCAAACCAAAACTTGGAGCTTCTGCCAATCTTATATTTCTAGGTATAGTTGTCTTATATACCTTATCAAGAAAATATTTCTTAACTTCATCAACTACATCATTACATAAGTTCGTTCTGCTGTCATACATACTCATTATGACACCTTCAACTTCTAATTCCTTGTTTAAGGACTTCTTTACTAATTGAATAGTATTGACTAACTGTCCAACACCTTCTAATGCATAGAATTCACATTGTATCGGTATTAAAACGCTATCGGAGGCACATAGTGAGTTTATAGTTAAGAAACCTAATGAAGGTGGGCAATCTATAAATACATAATCATATTTACCTCTTATTCTTTCTAACTGTTCCTTAAGGATCATTTCTCTATTTGGCTTACTTATTAGTTCAACTTCCGCGCCTGCTAACTCCATTGTTGAAGGTACAATATATAAGTTTTTTATCAGATCACACTCTTTAATTGTAGTTTCAATAGGTGAATTATTTGTGATGACATCATAAATAGATTTAGTAATTTTTTTCTTATCGAATCCTAACCCGCTTGTGGTATTTCCTTGTGGATCTATATCAATTGTTAAAACCTTATATCCTTCCATAGACAGGTAAGAACTTATATTTATATTTGTTGTTGTTTTTCCAACTCCACCTTTTTGATTAAATATACTAACAATTTTCATGCTATTGCGCTCATAAGAATAATTTTTTTCTTAGAGCTTCACCTCCTTTGTGCATACATTAATATTATATATTTTATTTATTATTTTTAAAAGATACATTATATTCTTTTTTAAACATATTTAATATTTTAAAATAAAATTAAAACAGCTAACATTTTGTTAGCTGTTTCACGTGAAACAAATTAATTTACTTTTTAGGTATTTTTATAGTTACTTCAATAAAGTCATCAAGTTCTTTAGACTTATATTCAGCATTTACCCCAAATTTATCAAAAACCTCTCTGATAGTATTTATATAAAGCTTAGGCGAAAAGATTCCTTTTATTTTCTTTCTACCATCTGCGGCAACTTCTTTCAAAGTATTCTTTGCTAGCTCTCTCTCTATTAATTTTTCAGTTTCTTTAACATTTAACTTCTTTTCTATAACTATATTTAATATCTTTACTTGTTTTTCCTCTTCAGATATCTTTAATAGTGCTCTAGCATGTCTTTCTGTCAACTTATTTTCTAGTAATGTACTTCTAATATTTGTACTAAGTTTAAGAAGTCTAAGCTTATTTGCAATAGTTGACTGTTTTTTGCCGATTGCTTCTGCTAATTGTTCCTGGGTATAGGAGTGATCCTTTATTAGGTTGAAATACGCCTCAGCCTCTTCAATAAAATTCAGATCTTCTCTTTGTAAATTTTCAAGTAATGCAATAGCTGCAGATTCTTTATCGGTAATATCTACGATTATTGCTGGAACCTTTTCCAAACCAATTTTTTTAGCAGCCCTCAACCTTCTCTCCCCTGCCACTAACTCAAAAGAATTATTTCCCATTTTTCTAACTGAAAGTGGTTGGATAATTCCATATGTTTTTATAGATTGAGCTAACTCTTCAATTGTATCATCATCAAAGGTTTTTCTAGGCTGATAAATATTTGGTAATATTTGCTCAGGAGTAATAAAAATTATTTCATTTTGCATACTAACCCATCCCTTTACATTAGCATTAGGAAATTATTTCCCATTATTATCTTCTATTTTTTATAACCAAATCCTCTTTTTTTGTTGATAAAACCGTAAGACAGATTACTTATTTTTTTACCATATTTTTACATTATGTTATTGGTTTCTTGCTTATTATACCTGCTTTTCTAGGATACGACACAGGTGTATTTTTAACTTTTTTTACAATAACTATATTATGATTTAACTCTGTATCTTCTATTTCTACAGGAATTATCTCTACTATCTTCCCTCCGAGGACTCCAATTGCATTCCTTGCTCCAGAAATTTCTTCTTCAATAGCAGGCCCCTTTAGGGCAATAAAATATCCTCCTACCTTTGCATAAGGCAAGCAATATTCGCTCAATACAGCCATATTGGCAACAGCTCTAGAAACCACACAATCATAACTTTCTCTATATCCAGCCTTTTGTACCAGATCCTCTGCTCTTGAATGAATAGCCTCAATATTCTGTAGCTTTAAATTTTTAATTACTTCATTTAAAAATACTATCCGCTTATTTAGAGAATCCAAAAGTGTAACTTTTATATTAGGCTCTGCTATCTTAACCGGTATACCGGGAAAACCAGCCCCGGTTCCAACGTCTATTATACTTTTAAAATTTCGAAATTCTGAAAATCTGAAGCACTGTATACTATCTATAAAATGCTTTTTTACAATTTCGGTTTCCTCAGTTATAGCAGTTAGGTTAATCTTTTCATTCCATTCTCTAATCATGGACATGTATGTCATAAATTTACTATACTTTTCAGGATCAAATTCTAAACCATCCTTTACAAAAGCTTTATCCATAATATTATAGTAATTTCCGTTTTTATCCATATGCTATTTCACCTTTCTCTGTTGTTGCTCGAGATAAATTAATAAAACAGAAATATCTGCTGGAGAAACCCCTGATATCCTGGATGCCTGACCTATATTCATAGGTCTTATTCTGGAAAGTTTTTGCTGTGCTTCAAGTCTTAATCCTTTTATCTCTTCATACTTGATATCTTCAGGTAATTTTCTATTTTCAAACTTCTTAAATTGATTTACCTGCTCTAGCTGTTTCTCTATATAACCTTCATATTTAGCAGTAATATTTACTTGTTCGGTTACGCTTTCATCAAGTTCAGGTCTTTCCGGATCTAAACTACTAACTTTAAAGTAATCTAATTCAGGTCTCTTTATCAACTCATATAAAGAAATAGGCTTTTTTAATTCAGCAGATTCAAGTCCCGCTAAGAAATCATTAACTTCCTTTTTGTTGGTTACTTGGACATTCTTAATTCTTTCAATTTCTTTTTCTATAGCATTTTTTCTTTCAAGATATCTATCATATCTCTCTTTAGTCACCAAACCAACTTTATATCCATATTCAGTCAATCTTAAATCAGCATTATCCTGACGGAGTAATAGTCTATATTCTGATCTTGAGGTCATAATTCTATAAGGTTCGTTTGTTCCCTTTGTTACTAAGTCATCAATTAAAACTCCTATATAAGCATCAGATCTTTTTAAGATTAAAGGATCTTGATTTTTAATTTTTAACGCAGCATTTATACCGGCAACTATTCCTTGAGCAGCAGCTTCTTCATAACCTGAGGTACCATTTATTTGTCCTGCTCCAAATAATCCCTTTATATTTTTAAATTCTAATGACAGTTTCAATTGTGTTGGGTCTATGCAATCATACTCAATGGCATAGGCTGTTCTCATAACTTCCACATTCTCTAAACCTGGGATAGTTCTTAACATTTGTATTTGAACTTCCTCCGGTAAAGAACTTGACATACCTTGAACATAAAGTTCATCTGTATTTTCACCTTCTGGTTCTATAAATATCTGATGTTGAGTCTTATCAGGAAATCTCATTACCTTATCTTCTATTGAAGGGCAGTATCTTGGTCCAACCCCCTCAATACTTCCATTATACATAGGTGATCTTCCAATGTTATCTCGAATTATTTGATGAGTTTCCTCAGTTGTATATGTTAGGTAGCACGATACCTGTTCCTTGTTAATTTCCTTGCTTATAAAGGAAAATGGAATTATCTTCTCATCACCTTTTTGCTCTACCATTTTAGAAAAATCAACAGATCTTTTATGTATTCTTGCAGGAGTACCAGTCTTAAATCTTCGTAGTAATATACCTAAATCTATTAGACACTTTGATAACTCATTAGCTGGCAATAAGCCATTCGGTCCGCTATTATAACTAACTTCTCCAATTATAACCCTAGATTTTAAGTATACACCAGTAGCCAAAACTACTGCTTTAGCCATAAAGTAAGCTCCATTATTTGTAAGTACCCCTTTAACCTCTCCATTCTCAACGTCAATTGAGATTACTTCTAGTTGTCTAAGATATAGATTTTCTTGTTTTTCTAATACCATTTTTAATCTTTCATGATATTTCTTTTTATCTGCCTGTGCTCTTAAAGAGTGTACAGCCGGTCCTTTTGAAGTGTTAAGCATTCTAGATTGAAGAAAAGTATGGTCAATATTAACTCCCATCTCTCCTCCTAAAGCATCCACTTCCCTTACAAGATGACCTTTCGCTGTACCTCCTATATTAGGATTACAAGGCATCATAGCTATACTATCTAAATTTAAAGTACACATTAAGGTTTTACAGCCCATCCTTGCACATGCTAAAGCAGCCTCGCAACCGGCATGACCAGCACCAATTACAATAACATCGTATTCTCCACCAAAGTACTTCATATGCTTACCTACTTTCCTATACAGAATTCTGAGAATATTTTGTCCAATAAATCTTCTTCCATAGTATCACCAGTGATTTCTCCTAAACTAGTCCAAGCATCTCTGGCATCTATACTTGCAAAGTCAATAGAAAATCCTGACTCTAAAGTAACTAATGCAGCTGTGCACTTTTCTTTAGCTCTTATTAAAGCCTCCTTATGTCTAGTATTGGTAATCATTAAACCATTAGCTGCAACCTCACCTTTAAAGAACATATTCTTTATAATATCCTTTAATCTATCTATTCCAGTACCTTTTAAAGCAGAAGTTTCTATTATTTGATCTTTATTCAACTGTTCAATTTCACTCATAGATAGCTTTGCATCTAAATCAACTTTATTCAGTATCAAGATATATTTTTTATCTTTAATAAATTCAATAATTTGCCTATCTTCATTGTCAAGCTCGCTGCTGATATCAAGCATTAAAATAATTAAGTCTGCTTCATTTATTTTTTGCTTAGATCTTTCAACCCCAAGCCTTTCTACTATGTCTTCTGTTTCTCTGATCCCTGCAGTATCGATTATCTTAATTGGTATACCATCTATATTTATATATTCTTCAATAACATCTCTTGTAGTTCCTGCGATATCAGTAACAATAGCCCTATTTTCCATAAGCAGAGCATTTAGCAATGAAGATTTTCCCACATTTGGCTTGCCAACAATTACAACATTTAGACCTTCTCTAAGAATCTTTCCTTCATTAGCAGTAGATATCAAGGTCTCTAGATCACTAATGATTTCTTTAAGATCAACTTTAATTTTATCAGAGGTAGCTTCTTCTAAATCATCTTCTGGAAAATCAACGGTGGCCTCAATATGAGCAATAACACCTAATAATCTGTTCCTCATATTAGTTATTTCCCTGGAAATTCTACCTTCAGATTGTGCTATGGCAGATTTCATTGATAATTCTGTTTTTGCTCTGATTATATCTATAACGGCCTCTGCCTGACTTAGATCTATTCTTCCGTTTAAAAAAGCCCGTTTTGTGAATTCACCAGGTTCAGCTACCCTCGCCCCAGCTTTAATTACTTCCTCTAAAACTCTATTTGTGGCAATAACTCCACCATGACAATTTATTTCTATAGTATCCTCCGCCGTAAAGCTTTTTGGCCCCTTCATATAACTTACGATAACTTCGTCTATAATTTCATCTGTATCTTTATCAATAATATGACCATATCTCATTGTATAGGTCTTTATATCAAGCAGACTTCTACCGTTCTTTCCACGAAAAATAGAGTCTGCTATTTTTAAAGCTTTGTCCCCAGAAAGTCTAATTATAGAAATACCACCCTCACCTATTCCTGTTGCTACAGCAGCAATAGTATCAAATTCTTTCATCAACTCACCTCTATTTTTTTAATACTTAAGAATTAAGAATGAATAATTAAGGTACAAATTCAACCTGAAGGTTAAATTTCTATAATAGTATTCTTCTACTTAATCAACTATATAACTAGTTATATAGAAATCTATTTATTGATTTTTCATAGATAAAAAAATTTCTCCATAATTATCAATTATCCATTACTCTAGTTCCTTGTATTTTTATTTTTCCATAGTTCATACAATTTAAATCGTTTAATAATTCAAAAAGAAAGCCCTTTAGGCTTTCTTTAAATTAATTACTACTCGTCTATAAGGCTCTTCACCTTCGCTGAAGGTTTCAACATAAAGATCATTCTGAAGAGCGGAATGTATAATTCTTCTTTCATATGGATTCATCGGTTCAAGTTTGAAACTCTTACCGGTTTTTCTTACTTTAAAAGCAGTCTTATTGGCAAGCCTTCTCAGTGTTTCTTCTCTTTTAGCTCTATAGTTCTCAGTATCAAGCACTACTCTCTTATATTCTGTGTCTTGATCCTTATTAACAACTAAGCTTACAAGATATTGAAGAGAATCTAAAGTCTCTCCTCTATACCCTATTATTATCCCCATATCCGGTCCAACAAGATTGATTTTTAAAACGTTATCTTCTTCTTTAATTTTTATTTCAGCCTTTATTCCCATGGAATTTAATACGTCCCTTAAAAAGGTCTTAGCTTGATAAATATAATCTTGCTTTACCTTAACTCTAATCCTAGCAGGCTTTCCACCAATCAGCTTAAAAAATCCCTTGCTGCCTTCATCTAATACTTCTACTTGGACCTTATCCTCTGATAGTTTTAGTTCTGTTAGAGCATTTTTTAATGCCTCTTCTACGGTTCGTCCTGTCATTTCAATAGTTTTCATACCCTACGCACCCACCTTTTTTATATTAAAAGGTATATTTATTTATTACCTTTCTTTTTTCCTTTTGAGCCTAAACTGTCGGTACTTACTTCTTTAACTATATCCTTGCTATGTTCAACCCCATCATTTTTCTTAGCACTTTTTCCGATTAAACCAAGCTTCTTCATTAATAGATTTTGCAATAAAGTAAATAAGCTGTTGGCTACCCAATAAACACCTAAGCCCGCAGGTACTGTCAAGGTTATAAAGCCAGAGAAAATAGTCATAACTGTATTAGTAGTATTTGTTGTCTTGGCTTGTGGATTATCTCCTTTGGGCATCATTATAGACGCTGAAAAATATGACGATAAACCTGATAGAATGGCTAATACATAATTACCAGTTGAGCTTAGATCTATGAAGAAAAATCTATGACCTTCTTTTGATATATCTGCTAGTGGTAATTCCCTAATAATAGCATACATTGCAAAGAATATAGGCATTTGTATTAGTAATGGTAAACATCCCCCTAAAGGGTTGGTTCCAGCTTCTTTATACAACTTTGATAACTCCTGCTGAGCTTTAGCGGGGTCATTTTTGTATTTATTTTGAATCTCTTGCATCTTAGGCTGAATTTCTTGCATCTTAGCTTGAGATTTAGTCTGCTTGATATTTATGGGAAGTAATAGTAACTTTATTAGAGCAGTGAATAAAATTATTGCAAATCCATATTTATATGCTGGTTGCTGTGTAAATAGTTCTATAAATCCTAGTACAATATTAAAAACACTAAGTAAAAAATTCTTTATCACCTAATAAACCTCCTGAAATTTATTTAACCGGGTCATATCCTCCCTCGTTGTATGGATGGCATTTTAAAATTCTACGTATAGCCATAAAACCACCTTTGAAAGTACCATACCGCTCAATTGCCTCTAAGGCGTACTGCGAACAGGTTGGATAAAATCTACAACTAGGACCTTTTAAAGGAGATATGTATTTTCTATAAAATCTAATCATTAGAATTAGAATCTTTCTCATCATCATATAGACCTGCCTTTTTAAATAACTTTTTCATCGCCGCTTCTATCTCCCAATAACTCTTATCCTTAGCAGCAGTTCTAGCCACGAATACCAGGTCATATTTTTTCTTTAGTGAATCGCTATTTAGCCTATAGCTTTCACTGATTAGTCTTTTGACACGACTTCTAACAACACTTTTACCTACCTTTTTACTAACGGATATTCCTACCTTATTTATATGTACTCCATTAATTACATTTTTATAATTCTTAAATATGTATAAAACCAATATATCTGTAGAAAAAGACTTGCCTCTTCTATATACTGCCCTGAACTCCACATTTTTTTTCAACTTCTGAATTTTCACTAGAATTCACGTCTCCTTGTTTCCTGCAATTGCAGAAAAAGGCCACTAAAGCGGCCCTTATGCTGTCAATCTTTTTCTACCTTTTTGTCTTCTTCTCTTAAGAACATTTCTTCCAGATAGTGTACTCATTCTCTTTCTGAAACCATGCTCTTTCTTTCTCTGTCTCTTTTTTGGTTGATATGTCATGAACATCCTAACTGCACCCCCTTTATCGCTGGTGTTTATAGCAATTATCTTACTATCAAATTAGATAATTATAGTTTTACCTTATAATTATATCTGTACACATTATTTATGTCAAGAATGAAGATTTTTCTAAGTTTGATGCCTTAACTGTTGATATGTTTATTAATATAACCTTTTTTTGTGGATAACTTCTTGAATACATGTGCACCTTTTGATATTATTAAGATACAGCTGTGAATAACTTTTATATTGTACAAGTTATCCACAGCTGTGGATAATATTGTGAATAACTTGTTTAATACTTTTGGAATTCTCAGATTTCATATAGTATTTTTGACTTATTTCTTAGTATTATTCACAATTGAATAATGTTATTATTTTTTTATTAACACATGTGAATAAATATTTAATACACAAAATTTATTCACATGTGAATAGTTTTGCTTATAAATGTCAACAACTTTAAACATGTAATTTAATTGTTGATAAATCTGTTAATATTTATTTTTTAGACTGGAGGATAAAAA